>JAQWEL010000009.1 GCA_028704945.1 Patescibacteria group bacterium | reverse complement strand
AGCGAAAAACATTTCCCAAATGTTTTTCGGACGTTCACTGCAATATTTTTGCTCACTCGCAAAAATATTTAGTTCACTCCTGACCTGTTCGAATCCCTACCGCTTTTCTACAAATAATAAAATACACCCCTATTAAGGGGTGTATTTTATTATTTGCGGAGAGATAGGGATTCGAACCCTAGGTCGGCTCTCACCGACAACAGTTTTCAAGACTGTCACAATAGACCACTCTGTCATCTCTCCAAAATTATTTTTCCTCAAATTTTAAATCGAGCTCTTTACACTTCCAAGCATCAGGGTTCCAAGTAGTTATATCTTCTTGTCCGTTATATTGTTGATTCACCCAATCTCTACGTCCGGCTTCTTCCTTATTTATTCGATTGGCCAACTCTTTTTCATATATATCTTTAGCCAAACCAATCTTTAATATTTCAACCTCACTAAACCAATCTACAATAAAATTTTTATCAAATAAAGAATCCCATATTAACTTCAAACGAGGTAAATGATATTCATTACTAATTATTGCTAATTTAGTACAAACAACATCTATTTGATTTTTTTTTAAATATTTCCTAAATGCACTAAAATTTCCAGTTGAATCTGGGGTAGATACCAGACAAATAATTTCTTTCTTATTTTCTTCTTTTTTTATTTGTTGTTTAAAATAAATATACATGGCTAAGACCTTACTTTCGGAGCCACCTACCAATACAATTTTTTCAGCATCTCTAGATTTTATGATAGCGGCTCTCATCCTGTCTTCTGCACCTAAAAAAAGCTTTAATTCAGAATTATGTTTATCCGACTCTAAATTAGAAAATTCAACTTTATCACCCACAAACATAGGATTACCAGGGCAAGGTACGATAAGATAATGATATTTTTTATTTGGTATAAATTTTGACATAATATAATTTTCCTAATTTTTCGCCTACAAACGCTTGTGCTCCCGATAGGAATCGAACCCATACTACGAGATCCGGAATCTCGCGTTCTATCCATTAAACTACGGGAGCGTAGCACTGCGGGCAGGTATCCATTAAACTATGGAAGCAATAAACCTATTTTATAATTTTATGTTATTTTTGTAAAGAAAATAGGCCATAATAGGCCTATTTGTGGTCTCGATAGGAATCGAACCTATATTACCAGCTCCGCAAGCTGATGTCCTATCCATTGAACGACGAGACCAATTGGACAAAAATTAGATTACAATAATCACCAAAAAAAGTCAAATCTTTAAATATTTCCCCAAAAAATCAGAGTTTGGCTCATTTATTCTCTCTAAATCTTCTTGCAAATATTTACTTAAAATATCACGAAGCTTGATTGGATTAGCTTCATCTATCGGTATTGATAATCTTGGCCTAAGCTTATTCTTAAACTCGAAATACAAACCTTTAGTGTTGTATTGTGGCTTATAGATAATAGCAAAAGCGTCTAAACTGTCAAAATCATAAAAAACATTGCCGATAACTATACCTTCGGTCGCGATAATGAAGTGAATCATGTCTGGTTCCCTGGATCCAAAAACAATGATAATAAAACTAATCAGAACAATAATGATAGCAAATAAAAAATTCTGTCTTTCAAACGCGAAATTAGGCGTCCAAAGAGATAAAACTAAAAAACCAGCGGCAATCAAAAAGGCAAAAAAATACCATTTTTTACTTCGTTCATGTTTTTCGTACTCAGGTATTTGCCAAGACATTAAAACATTGCCATATTGAGTTAATGGTTTAGTCATATTTACTAAATTTAAATAAAATATCTAAAAATTGACAATTGTTTAAATATTTTGTTATATTAATTATAGCAAAAAAATAAAAAAACAACAATTTCTCGGAGAGTTGCCTGAGTGGTTGAAAGGGGCACCCTGCTAAGGTGTTAGCTGGATAAAACCGGCTCGAGAGTTCGAATCTCTCACTCTCCGCTAATAAAAGCAAGCTGACCTGCGTCAGGTTGTTTTTATTTGTAAATAGCTAAGTGAGAATTCGAAACTTGACTAAATTATTAAAATGTGTATTAATACAAACATTAAATAGAATATAGTTCATTAACAATATAAGGACTTTAGCCATGAAAACGCCTAAAAAATGGTATTTGTCGCGTTTTGCTTACTTTTTTGAAGGAGAGGATGGTGAATCTATCATTCTTTACCATTCATTAAAAATAAGAATGGTTTTTTTAACCAAAACCATTGTGCAAAACATAAGATTATTTCATTCCGGTTTGACTATCACTGATTTTCTAAAAAAAATCCCTGATAACAAAAAACAGGAATATCGAGAACTAATTAAGCAGTTGAAAAGAATCGACTTCTTAATCTGCGACCAAAACGAAGACTTGGAGGCACTCGACTTTATTGTCAAGAATGCTCCTAAGCCATATCCGCACATTCTGTATCTAATGGTAGCTGACGACTGCAATCTCGCTTGCACCTACTGTTTCGAAAGTATGAATTGTTTGGCTAAGAAAAATTTACCAGACAAAAAAGAAACATTGATGAGCACGGAAGTTGCCGAAAAGGCTATCAAACGATATTCAGAATTAATCAAAAAAGATCCGCGCCTGTTCAATCGTGAGAAAAGAATTATCTTCTACGGAGGAGAACCGTTGCTAAATTTCCAAACTATAAAATTTTCTTTGGAGATGATAAAGCGATATCAAGCTTTTGGTTTATTGCCAAAAAATACCAAGCTAACGATTATCAGCAACGGCACGCTATTGACTGAAGAAATGGCAAAAATTATCAAACGCCACAAAATCGACATTAGTATTTCCCTGGATGGCCCCAAAGAACAATCAGCCGCTCGAATCTTTCCTAACGGTAAAGAAGCTTTTAGCTCCATAATACGTGGGCTTGATATTTGCAAAAGACTTGGTTTAAAAACTTCCATCTCTTGCACTATCACTGACAAAAATATTGACGACTGCCAAAAAATTATCGATTTCATTATCGATAACAATATAAAGGCAGTTGGCTTCAACATGATGCTTGGAAAAACTTCTTACGACTACGCTGACAAAGCAGCTGATTTCATTATTAAAGCGCATCAACGTTTTAAAGAAAATGATGTTTGGGAAGATAGAATGAGCAGAAAAGTCGAAGCATTCTTTAAAGCCAAATTGCTTTTGTTTGATTGCGCTGCCGCTGGCGGACATCAATTAGTGGTTTCTCCCGAGGGATCATTCGGTATCTGTCATGGATTCTTTTCTGATAGAAAGTATTTCTCAGGCGATGTTGACGATACAAGTTACAATCCGCTTGATACGGATATTTTTAAAGAATGGAACAAACGAACTCCTTTAAATATGTCAGCGTGCAGAGATTGTCCTGGCTTAGGAATTTGTGGTGGTGGTTGCCTAATGAACGCAGAAAAGGAATACGGATCAATCTGGAAAAAAGACGAACGTTTTTGCGTGCATTGCCTAAAAACATTAGAATATTTATTGTGGGACACTTACTATTCGAACACCTATTGACTTTTATGTCAAAATATACTATCTTAAAATAAACTTTTTGTATCACTTCTCTAAGGAGATATCTTATGAAAAAGCCCATTGTCGTCCTTTCGCTCAAAAAGCAGAGAAAAAATTTGAAACAACATCGAATAACGATGTCAACTTGCGCCGGTTCAGGCGGTGGCGGCGGTTGCTCAAGTTGCACCTATCGATAATATCAAATTTCTTCCGCAAACACCTTCACCCAAGAAGGTGTTTTTTATTATTCTTAATTTTAAAAACAGCTTCAATTATTCAAAGCTGTTTTTGTTTTTTTACAATTTTTTACAAATCGAGGCGCATCGAGATTTCATGTTGGGAAAAACCAAACTTGTTATAAAAGCTCTCCAATTCCAGACGGCAATCCAAAGTAATCTTATAGCAACCGATCTCTTTAGCTTTTTCGACAGCCTTTTCCATCAATTTAGTTGCTATGCCTTTACTCTCATATCCTTTGCGCACAACGACATCTTCAATCCTGCCGGCCCTACAAACATCGTGAGAAAACTTGGTGTCAATAACTAATTTTATAAAACCCACCAATTGTTTATCCTCATCAGTGTCCTCTTCGGCAACAAAGACAATCGACCCTTCCAATAAACTGATAGCGTAAAAAGCTATCGTCGCGGCATTAGTGTCAATCAACGGACTTTTCGTAAGATTGCCCAATGTTTTCATAAGACCATTGGTTTCCATACTAACAGCATCAACCATGGTCATTATTCTTATTATAATATCATTTTCCATGATAAACCTCGCATATTTAAAGAACCTCGTTATTATTGTTATTCTTATAACACAATTTATTATTTTTGGCAAATTATTAAATATTAATTGTTTTTACTAATTATATTGATAATTGAACAAACTGAAGAGTAAAATAAAACGGTTATGAACTTATTACAAGTCATAACCGTTACTTTTTTAGTTACTATTAATCAATGAACTGGAATCAGTAGCTGTCGCTGCCGGTAGAATTATTACTGTAGTGTCAGCAAATCTTTTTGCTGTTTTCTTAGCTTTAATCATACTCATCGGTGATCTCGGTTCGCCAATTTTAAGTTGACCAACGGTGCAGCCAGATAAAGCCAGGCAAATAATAATTCCAAACATTAAGCATTTTTTCTTCATTAAAAACTCCCCTATAAATGTACGAAAATGTCAATTTTCTATACGCTAACACAAAAAGATAATATTGTCAACCTTTAGCCAAAACAATCACTCCAATTTTTTTAATATTAGCCTTTTTTAATTCACGAGCTATTTCTTTAATGGTTGAGCCGGTTGTTAAAACATCATCGACAATTAGAGCTGTTTTCCCAAGTAACGACTCCCCTTGCCAGCTAAAAGCAGCTGACAAATTACTTAACCTGCCTTCAGCCGATAATTCAGCTTGTTGTTTAGTGTCTTTTATCTTTTTCAAACCTTTAGTTATACTAATCTTTAAATCTTTAGACAAGGCTTTAGCTAAAACCTCAGACTGATTAAAGCCACGCCAATTTAATCTTTTTTGCGATAAGGGCGTCGGGATAATTATATAATCTGACGCGCGGTTAATTTTAACATCACTCTTATTAAGTTCATTAACTAAAAGTTCAGCCAATTTCTCGCCAACACTAACCACGAAAGAATATTTGAATTTCTTAATCGCTTTAGCAATAACTTCATCATTATAATCAAAAGCAGCAAAAGCTAAGCTGACACCGGTAGTCTTAAGACAATTGGCGCACAAGCCATTTTTCTGGCTTTCACTATTGCAAAATAAACATTGTTTAGAATTATGCGTTGGTAAAAGTTTCGAACAAGTATCGCAAAACCACTCGCCTTCGCGCAAACAGTTAAAACATTCTTTAGGAAAAATTCGTTTAACAAAAAAGGAGATTATTTTATCCCCCTTTTGCTTTATATTTTTTAAAATCATTATTTTACTGCCAACTATAAGCATTAACTTTCCAAGCTTTTCCAAGTTTTACTAACTCTAGCCTGATTTTTTTATTAACAACACTCTGTTTATTACCATCGCTTTCGGATGTTTCTTTAACCTCGATATCTACTGTAGCTTTGCCAGTCTTTTCATCAATAAAGACAACTTTTGAAGCAACTGCTTGTGAAGTTACCCCCACGTATTTACTATAATCACCTCTATTCTTACTAATTTCCGTCGCCTTGATTTCCAACTCTGTCTGCATACTCTTGGTTGATATCAACCTTAAGCCGCTTAGATAATCTTCATTTGATTGATTTGACCAGCTGCCAAATCGTTCGACAAAATTTTTAGCCACAACTTCGGCACTGGCTGCCGGAAGACTGACTGAAGCGGTATTATTTTGGTTATTTTTGTTTTCGTCAGTATTAGCCTTGACGTTAGTGTTTAATTTCGACGGCGGTAACACTTCGACTGTTGTTGTGGGTGTATTTTCTTTAGTGGTAGTTTCTGTTTGCTTTCCTCCAAAATTATAAAAAAATGTAAAATAAATGATTAAGCCGACAAGAATTGCGCCGACTACGATAATCAAAATAGCTATTATTCTTTTATTGTTCATAAAAATATATCTAATTTAAATTATTAAATTATTTTTTGGTTAGCTTCCTGATCTTGCGCTTCAGCTAACTTGGCGGCAAATTGCCTTTTAGCTTCTTCAATTTCCAAGATTTGTCTAGGATCAGAAGTTATTAATTGATCTTCGGTATAACTCGCTATAACCTTGATGGCGGCATGCTTATTACCGGCAAAAAATATACCTTCACCGACTCCGCATTCCAATAATAAATATTTCTCACCTTCAGTTAACATAAAAGTCTTTTGAATCAAATCTACGGCTGATTTAGGCTGTTTTAACAACAACTGCATAGCCGAGTTGTTAACAATGGCTTGGCCGTAAGAAGACCGCAAAAAATCATTAACATCTTGGGTGATATTAGTTACTCCCAGATAATATTTGCGGCAACGTTTTACCAAGGCATAAATAAACTTGGCCGAATCGTCATGTTGCATTAACCACCAAGCTTCATCAATAATTAAAATTCTCTTCTTAACCTCACTTCTGACAATATTCCAAATGTAATTAATAATAATATAAATCGCCATCGGTCTTAATTCATCTTCTAAATCCCTGACCGAAAAAGCTACCAACTGATTATCCATAATAACATTAGTCGGACTATTAAACAGGCCGGAAAATGTCCCTTCGGTATATTTTTTTAAACGCAAGGACAAACTAGATCCACCTTCCATACCATCTAAAATCTCCTGGAAATCTCGCATAATCGGCGCTTCGATTTTCGATAAATCAGAATCGGGCGTGATATCTTTTTTGGCGTAAGTTTCCAGCAAGGCGCGATCGACAATTGAATCTTCATCGTAAGTCAAATCGCCAATCATTAATTTTACCAAACCTTTTAAAGTAATGACGGCGCTGCGGATAATATCTTCATTTTTAACTTGATCGCCAATTGCTCTTGGCAAATCAAACGGATTAATTTTAGATTTGCCAGCCAAAGAAATATTAATGTAAGTGCCACCAACTGCTTCAGCCAGGTGTTTATATTCATATTCCGGATCAATAATAATAACATCGGTACCCATCATTAAGCTTCGTAACACTTCCAGCTTGACCGCATAAGACTTTCCAGCGCCTGACGTAGCAAAAACGACCATATTGGCATTTTGCATACTAAAACGATCAAAAATAATCAAACTATTGTTATGACGATTAATGCCATACAAAATACCATTGTCCGAAGTCAGTTCCGAAGAAACAAACGGAAAAGAAGCCGCTGCCGGCGAAGAATTCATATTGAAAGCAACTTGTAAGTCGTCAAGACTTAAAGGTAAGGTGGAATTAAAGCCTTGTTCAGCCTGATAATAAACTCTTTTGGAAAAAACTAATCTTGAACCGAAAATATCTTCAATATTATCTGATAATTTGTCTAAATCTTCTAAAGTATCAGCGTAACAGGTAATGTATAGACCGAATTGGAAAAATTTCTCAGTTCCTTGAGTTAAGGCATCGCGTAAATATTCAATATCTCTCAAGGCAGTTTCACGCAGCGGGTCGCGAGCAGCGCCTTTTTCAGCATCAGATTCAATCTGCGCTTCCAAAACACCGACTTTATTTTTTAATTGTTTTAAAATGATTGAGGAATCGACCGGATAAAAAATCATCGAAATATCAAAGCTATAATTCAAATTGATTATCGGAGCAAACCAACCGACGCTGATATACCTTGGATAAGTAACCACAAAAATAGTCCTTAAAAACCTTTGACCAAGCTTAATGTAATGAGAATTAACCTCAAAACTGGATGGGGCGATTAAATCTTTAATGGAAACAACGCCGCGACGATAAGCTTTTTCTTCTTCCAACGCTTTGGAGGCTGACTTAGCTTCTTTTTCCATCTTAGCTAAATCCTCTTTTTGATAGATAAAACTATCAGATGGCTCATCCTTAATAGGCTTTTCTTCAACTGGCTGTTTATTTAAATCAAGCATATTTATTGGCTAACGCGAATTTGTTCAACACTGCCTAAAGATTGATTCTTGGCTGTTTCAGGATTATAGACATCGTAAAAAAGTTCAATAATACTTTGAGTATCAAGCTCAACTACATTTAAGCCCATTGACTCCAAACCAGAGAGAACGGTATCGACTCGCCTGGAAAGCTCCTTACGTAACTTTAAAAACTTCTGTTCTTCCATTTTGATGGATGAAATCGGATTAAACGAACTGAACAGACGATTCACAAAACCTTTTTTGTCGTCCGATAAAGCATTATAAGAAACAATGACATAAAATCTTTTACTCATAATCCTGCCCAAAGAAACTAATTCGGTAACGAAACTTATATATTCGGTCGTCTGCTGCTTTAATAATTCGTTGGTTTGAGCATGTTCTTTTACTTTCAAATCATTTAAATAGTTATCAATATTAAGCTCTCGCGATTGGATGATAATCTTAATCGGAAAAGAAATATTGTTCAAAAAATTAACGTAAGCGCCAATAACCGCATCCTGTTCGTCTTCATTTTTCAAAGCAAAATTAACACTCGACACCATCAAGACGGCGCTGAGTGTATCATCAGGCATAGTAATAGTATTTTCCTTAATCTCGTTAAAATGCAAAAAACGTTGAGTTGAAGGTAAACTATTTTTTGGTTGAGGTAGAGAGCTGGTTGCCATAAAATTAATCAATCAACATATCGTCTAAAGAAGAACCTTCCTTGTAAATCCTGCCTTCTTCATCTTCGCCGGAATAATAGCCCTTGGTATCGACAATTAAAGCTAATTTATTCAAATGCGAATCATTATAACGCTTATTGCTTTCCAAAGGTTTAGGCTTATGCGGTATTTCCGAAGGATCAATCGGTTCAAGCTCAGGCACTTTATTCCAAACCCTTAAAGAAGGCCTAGACAAAGTCTGAAACATTACCAAAAGAAAGGAGGCTAAGTTTAAACCGCGCACTTTAACAAAAGCAAAACAAGCGCCTGACATTATTAATATTATACCTGAAACAATGAATAATGAAAAGTCAAACAGTTTGTAACACAAAGCTGTCAGACCGCCAGCAACTATTAAGATTATAAATTGTCTAACTGACAGCGGACCGACAATCTTGTCTTCAACATCGATAAATTGCGGAACAGTAAATTGCTGCATATTATAATGTATTTAAGATTTTGTTCAATTTAATAATCGCTTCAAATTCAGTATTAGATAAAAAATCAACATCTTCTTTCTGCTTTTCAGATAAAACTTTAGCAGCCGGCTTGGCTTCCATTAAGCCGATTTTACAAACATCGAGATACATCCTGTTTATCGGGTTTTGTTTCCAAGCAGTAATAGCTTCTACTTTTTTAGAAAAATCATCGGTGACAACAGACTCAATTTTCTTCAAAACGAAATTAATCGCTTGCTCAGGATCTTTGCTTAGGTTGCGAAAATTTTTAATCGTCATAAACCGCAACTCATCAATAGGCGAATAAACATGGGGCTTAGACAAAACATCGGCCATCACTACTTTACCGCTATCAGTCTTCTGCCAGTTAGCTGAACCGGCTGAAGTATTTTGAATATCGGTTAAACTATTTTTTTCTTTAATCGCTTCTTCTTTTTCTTCTTCATCTTTAATGGCAGCTAAGCTTTCAGACAACGAATGGCCAAGCGGTTTGGCTTCAAATTTAGGCATTTTAACTTGAGCGATACCGACAATATCAGAAGAGGTCGGCGTAAGCCTGACAGCAGGCAAGGCGGGTTTAGCTGGCTCAATCATTTCATCATCAGTTCTTGACTCTAAGATAGCTTGGCCGGTGGTCTGCAATAATGTTGGCTGTTTAGTTTGATTTTTATTAGCAACTAAGCTTGAAAAATCATAATCAACATCACGGCCAACTGCTTGCTTATTCTTTTTTGATTCAGTCTCAATCAATTCCATGATTGACGGTTTTGATTCAAGCTTTGGTTTAAGCGGCTTGCCATCAGCTGAGTCTAAAACACTGGCCGCTTGTTCTTCACTCATTCCCAAACCTCCGTTTTCGATTGATTTTATCAAAGATTCTTTAGTAACAATTCTATTCCTAATACCTTTTAAATAAGTGTTAATAATATTTTCAAAACGCAAATTAAGCTCAGCGGCTGGAAAATTCAATCCAACTTCGGTCATTATTTTATTCGCCTGATTAACTGGGGTTATTGATTCCTCACTTCTCTGCGCCGCCACCGGTTTAGCTATAATATGTTTAGGCGCAAGGGCTTCCGTCGGCAAGTCGTAACTGCCGTCCTGGCCATAAATATAATTTTTCACGCCAAAAAAAATGCTATATTGCAAATCATTAGCAAGCTCTCTGGCTTGAGCTAAACTTAGATTAAGTTTAGTAGTAAAAATTTCAATAAATTTAGCTGGCGGTATTTCCTTAATCATGATACGCATTATTATCGGAGCTAAACTAATTTTATATTTATTTTCTAAATTTTTAATCGAAGTAACAGTACCCTGATTTGTGATAGAGCTTTTAATATTATCTGGCAGGTCGTTAAATTGTTTTAAATAATCGAGCATTATAGTGTATTTTTTGTATATTGTTTTAATTCTTCCTCAATCGCTAAATATTCCAAGCTACCGACTGGGTATTCTGACAACATTTTTTGTAATCTTAGCGCTTCGTTTATCTGCTTTTGATTGTCTGACTGAATCTTGTTCTCAGAAGTAGGCTTATTGTCGTCAAAGACAGGGATAGTGTTCTCTTTAAAGCTTGTTTGAACCGACGACATGTTAGTCAGCGGTTTATTGGCTGGTCTGGCATACTCCGCTGGAGCGACATTTCTAACGATGGTTGTTTCTATTTCTGGTATTGGAAAAAATTGCCAATCCTCAGGATTTTGACTTGGCTGGCTGTCAGGAAAAAATTTAACATTTCTATATAAAGCTAACAGCTTAATCAGAAGTTCTTTAGTTTCAATCTCAATCGTCTTGGCATTATCAGAATTAGCGACAAAATCGCTAGCAGCCACGGCGTCAGTAATACCACTGCCCTTTTGCCTGACAAAATATTCCAACCAATGTCCGATAGTCGACTCAACTAAACGACCGTCTAAAACAATCGAATTGTCGGAAATTTTTTCCTGGTTCAAAAATAAGGCTGAAGATAGCTGAGTTTTGCTTTCATAACCTTTTTCAAGTAAAATTTTCCCTAAATCACTATTAAATTCTTTTAAAATTAAAGTATCTTCAGACATTAAATGGTTCAAGACATTTTCTTTAAAAACAATTTTATAGTGTTCATACAATTCGTCTGTGGTTAATTCTTCGGTTTCATCCAAATCACCCAAATTATTTTCAAAATCAAACGAACGATAAGGATTTATTGATTGTTCAGCAAAAAATTGACGCTCCTTTACAATAGCAGTTTTTTGAGCATTCACATGGGGAGCATAAGTAACGGGATTACCGCCCCAAGAAATAATCAATTTTTCAATATCTTCACCCAGCCAATCACTAACAATCAAAAGTCTAGCGCCAGCGATATCGCAAGCCATTTTATAAGCAATATCTTCTTTAAGATTAAACAATCGCGCAGTTGCCACAGGCAAATCAACCGGCTTAATCGCCTTAATATATACTTTTCTTATCAATTCGGCTAACAAAAAAACTTTATCTTGACCGATTTTATATTTCTCGGCAATCAAGGCTACGATTTCATCTCCCTTTATAGAAAGCAAGCAATCGCGTACGTCTTCAGGTAACCTATTGATTTGTTCTTTAGTTATGTTTGGCATAATAATTAAACTGTTGGCCTAAAATTATCATTATCCCTGTCACCAGCTGTTCTAAAATCAGTTTGCTGATTATAGGCATTACTGCTGGCTATTTTTCTGGATATAAATTTCTTCAATTCCTCAATCATATTCTTACTGGCGTTATCAGAAAGCTTTTTATCGCCTTTCCCAGCCGTTTCGAAGAATTCTTTATAAGCAGCCTTTCGCGCTCTTTCTTGTTCCTCTGTTCCCACCTCTTTGCTACCACTGTTCGCTATCTTTTCATTCAAATACTGTCTAAAGTCATTGTGAACAGCAATGTCTCTGGAAAATTCCTTAACTTCTTTCTTATCATATTTAGCCGGATTCTCTACTTCCAGTTTTTTAATCGCCTTACTAATAAATTCATTTTGTTTAGCAGCATCTTCATCACCTCTTAAATCAGGATAATATTGGGCAATCTTGTCAGAGCCGGGAATATTATACTTGACGGCAATTTCAGCGGCAATCCTGGAAATCTCTCCGGTTTGGTCGGAACGGTCAATTGTTTTAAATTTTTCAAAAGTCATACTATTGGCAACAGCATTTTCATATTTTCTTAATTGATCCGGATCCATATCAGTAATCTGCTTACCGGTTGCCTTTCTTAAGAAATCCTTCATGTGTTCATTGTCCAATTTGTCGTCTTCTTTAGTTTCACCCGTTGCTGGATCACGATACTTATACTTATAGCCAAAAGCTTTTTCTAAATTACCGGTAAAACCAGCCAAAGTATTGCGTAAATTAGTTATTTTTCTATCACTTAAAGCATCTTCCAAACCTTTATAAATAGCATCTTGCCCGGTTAAACCATTAGTAGTCGCATTTTGATAAGTCTCTCTAAATTTATTCTGATGCAAACTATCAGCCAATTTTTCAATCGCCTTAGCAACTTTATCAAAACCTTTCTTATTCTCAATACTGTCAATTTTACTTAAGGCGGCCTGCATCTTGTTGGTTGGCAAAACTTCATTATAAATTCCAAAAAGTTTAGACGCATCCTCGTCTGACATAGCGCTTAAATCTTGCTTTTCCAACGGCTGTTTACCTTTAGCAATACGTTCTTTAAGTGCGGCGATATCAGCTGGATTATCCAAATCCATACCAAGCCAAGCTTGCTTGCTTTCTTTTTCTTCAACAATTTTCTTCCAAACATTCGGTGATGAAGCAAATTCTTCTTGCATTTTCGCATGCAAATTAATGTCGTCTTCCGGTACAGAACCTTTTTCGACCGCCGCCCAATAAAGCGCTTTGCGTCTTTCCGGATCAGTCGTAGTTCTAAGCCTGCCAAGCGTTTCTTCTTTACTTAACCCGGCAAATTCTGATTTTAATTTAGACAAATTCTTTTCTTCTTCTGAATATTTAGCTTCTTGACGAGCAGAAAAGACTTTAGAGGAATGTTTACCTTCGTATAAATTCTGTTCGTTGCGGCCCATCTTAGTCAAAGCCACTCTGCCTAATTTAGCTTCACTGTTATCATGTTCGTTAATATATTTAATTTTGCCATCGCCGCCTAAATTAGCATCATAATTAACTCCATCCTTACTCTGATAAAACACTTTGCCAGCCGCATCTTTTTGTTTAAAATAAGCTTTGCCACCAGAATCAGCCACTGCTTCTTTATATTCCCGACCATAAGCATCGGTATATTTACCTTTAGTAGTAGCTTCATATCTTGCTCTATTAACTTTAGCATCGAGTTCAAAACCAGCTGCTCGGGAAACAGCTTTTATACCAGCCTTAATCGGTTCACCCTTAGCAAAACTTTTAATCCCGGTGGCGGTAGCAGAAACAAAACCAGGATGATCTCTACGGCCAGTAATGGCTCGCGCTGACGCCACGTCTAAAGATTTCGCTAAACCAAAAGCTTGAGCTTTGCCGCCTTGATAAACCGCGCTAGCAACTTCTTTGGTTTTCCTCTTAGCAAAATCAAGTGGCTTTCTAGCTTGTTTCTTGCCCCAAGCCCAACCTTTTTTAATTTTGTTAAAGCCCCAACCGGCGCCGGCGCCGGCAGCTCCACCAGCTTTTTTAGTAACCATCAAACCACCAATCAAAAAAGCCAAGGACATGGCCATGCGTAAAAGATGATCAGCCGTTCCAGCTTGAGTTATGCCGATGCTTGGCGAATTTAAACCTTGTGCTTGACTTTGAATAGAGCCGGTTTCAAAACCCATTTCATTATTAAAATTAGCTGAATCAGTGCTAAAACTACCTAAAGTTGCTACTGCCAACCAAATAAAAAAAGCTAAAATCGGTCCTGAGATTAAATTGCTGGTAAAATTACTCCACCAAGTCCTAGCTAAACCAGATTGTGACGGAAGGATGGTAAAGAAGTAAGCGAAAGGTGATAAAATAATCCAAATCCACAAAAAAGCAATACGAATACAAAGCGTGGCCAAGATAGAAATCATAACCACTAAAGCCACCAAAGCATAAATTATAGCCAAGATAAACGAACCAATCATAGTCATAAAAGACATATTGCTCTGACTGTCGTCAATATCATCGGTTCTCATTTGAAGCAGTTCGTTAATACCAAGCAATGAAGAAAAATTACCAGCTCCGATATCACTAAAACCGGCTACAAAAGTCAACATCACTACTTGAGCGGCATCAATTGCTAAACCGCAAATCATTTTAGAAAAATTAATCAAAATTGCGGCTAACAGAATCTTTTTTAAAAGAGAGTTCAAGTTGTAAGAATTAAGATGCAAAATAGTGCCAAAACAAGCCACTAATAAAATCAAGATAAAAAACATGTTGCACAAATCGCGGATAATAATCCAACCTTGTGTTACTGGTGCAGCACTAATAAAGCCGTTATACTGGGCAACGGTTATCATGACATCTACCACTAAAATAACCAACTGGCCGACAATTGATAAAATTATCTGTGTTAACCAACCAACAACTTCTAAAACAAAATCACCAATTACACCAGCAAAAGCTATTCTTGGCAATAATAAAACTATTAGCAAAACCACCACTGATAAAACTGGCTGCTTTAAAAAATATTTTTTAAAATTGTACCAAATATTTTTCATTAATAAAATATTTTAAACTAAGTCCCAAACTATCTCCCACAAAAGTGTAAACAATTTGCCTAAATCTTCTATAACGGCGATAATAGCGATAATAACAGCCGCGATAATAATAACAATAAACAACAATAATAAATCCAAAAAAAGCAGCAACATATATTCAACCATTCCTACTCCAGCCACCGCCTCTTTAGCCGCATCTAATTTTTTAAACTCTGACAAAGCTTTATTTCCTCCGGGAACCATGGTCACCCATTCCTGGCCAAGCGCTACAAAAATCTTCTTGCTGACAATAAAATGTAAAAATACATGAATATTTATCCAAATTAGCGTTAAACCAAAAGTATCAATAAGATTTAACCAAGAAGCAGTTAAAAGTTCAGACGGACCGGTACTAAGATTATCTTCAAGTTTATCAACCGATTGTCTAACTTTACCTGGTTTTTTAGGACGTCCATCCTCCATTTGGTCATAATAACCATCATCATCCTCAACATCTTCTTCATCTTCGCCGTTATCTTCGTCTTCATAATCATCTTCATAGTCCTGATTTTGTTCCATGTCGTCATCCTCAAAGCCATAATAGTCCACATTTGACTCTTCGGCATCATCAGTTTCTTCAATCGCTTGATTATTGTTATATCTATTACTCCAATTGTAATCTAAATTTTCATCAGAAGCATCGGCTTCTGGATTAACGTAATCGCTTTCTAAAGGATTTTTATTAACCCCGCTAACAGCAAAAGGCAAAGACAGCGACAGTCTATCACTTTGTAAATCGGCTATTTTTTGATTATACTTAGCCCTTCTTAAGGCATCAGCCGTATCAAATTCTTTATTATTTAAATAGCCTTTATCGGCTGATTTTAACTTCGTCTGTAAGTCTGCCATATCATAAAATTATTATAGCATATTTTTTGTTTTGCCAACATATCAAAAGACGCTTATTTTTTATAAAACGAGCGTCTTTTTTTTATTTATTATTCCAAAACACAGATTGGCCGCGAGGCGCTATTAGCGTCACTTATATTATTATATCTGTCCCAATTATCAACAATCTGAACTCTTGGAGTAACCAACTTACCAGACACACCGTCAACATTGCAGGTCTGTGTTACCGAACCAAGATCATTGTAGTCATAAAAATGCATAACAACATGTGGATTATCTGGGCTTGGCCTTTCCATCATATTGGCGGTTCTAGTAAGCATGATTGCCCCCCCATTCATAGTATAACCCCAATCAGCCGAAAATTCCTTCAAAGGTAACTGATCAGCATCAATCTTGCTAGTGAAAGACAATTGAACCCAGCCCTTAGA
>JAQWEL010000007.1 GCA_028704945.1 Patescibacteria group bacterium | reverse complement strand
ATCCGCGTTATAAGAGTGTTAAAAAATCGCAAATCCCTTGGCACGAATCTTTGGAAGATACTTGTCGCCGAGCTTGGCCATATTGGCAGCAAGAAATCGAACCTAAAATTATTAAAGGCGAACAAATAATTATTGCGGCTCATGGCAATTCCTTAAGAGGCATAATAATGCATTTGGAAAAAATAAGTGAGAAAAAAATTCCTAGCGTTGAAATACCTTGCGGCGTTCCTTTGATTTATGAATTGTCAGTAGATAAAAAGAAAATTAAAGTAATTAAAAAATATTATTTAACCAAATAATTTATGTCGGAAATAAAAAAATTCCACCGCTCATCAAAAGACAAAATTATTGCTGGTGTCTGTGGTGGCTTAGCAGAATATTTTGGCATTGACCCAGTCTTGGTTAGGCTATTATTTGTCGCCTTAACCATGTTAGATGGTATCGGGATCATCCTTTATATAATCTTAGCTATCATTGCCCCAGCTGATGATGCTCCAGAAGCTGAACCAAAAGAAAATCTGCGCGATTTAGCTGATTCCATTAAAAACAAAGCTGATGAAGTAAGAAATAATTTAAAAAATAATAAAAATCAAACTGGCGTAACCGAAGTTAACCATGGCCGGCTGATTATTGGATCTATTATCTGCTTTATCGGTTTAATGA
This sequence comes from Patescibacteria group bacterium, assembly GCA_028704945.1. Classification (GTDB taxonomy): domain Bacteria; phylum Patescibacteriota; class Patescibacteriia; order Patescibacteriales; family Patescibacteriaceae; genus 1-14-0-10-37-14. Next base: position 58,554 of record JAQWEL010000007.1, on the reverse strand, counting down.
TGTTGGTTCAAAATTTTATACCATTTCCTATGGCAATTTTTGTCGGAAAATTCTTTTGGCCGACTATCATCATTATTATCGGACTTTATTTTATTTCTAAAAAATAGATATGCCTAAACCAAAAAAAGAAGTTCGCGAAAACAAAACTTCGGAATTCGGTAAATTATTTACCGAAGCCAGGGAAGAATTCTGGCAAGCTGACCAGCGAGAAGAAGAAAAGCACATCCACAACCATTACTACAACATTAACAAGCCCAGAAAAATTAATTTTGGCAAAGTTGCCATGGGGGTTCTTTTAATTATTCTTGGTTTTATTTACTTATCTGTAAACATGGGTTGGTTGCCAGAAGAAACTAAACCTGATCTTTGGAAGTTATGGCCGGTTTTGATTATTTTCTGGGGTTTATCAATGATGGCCGGACGGAGCTTAGCATCAATAATCGCTGGAACAATTATCACTCTAACAGTTATTGCCGCCGTCATGCTGTTAATCTTCGGCCAAACTAATTGGCAATTTTCTGCTCAAAAAACAAATGAAGTATTAACTATCGAAAACGAAACACCAATAACCGATTATCAACCAGACTTAACTGAAATCTCAACCACCTCAACCTCTTCACTTCCACTCTTGCCATAAAAACATTAGTAAAATAAAAGAGCTGACGTTTGTCAGCTCTTTTATTTTATATTTTACTGTTTATCTTATTTATTCTTTTCAATATAATAGCTATTCAAAGCCTTGATGGTCGCTGGTCCGACATAGCCGCAATAAGTGCCGTCGTTGCATTTCAAGCCTTTCTCTTCTTGAAATTTCTTAACAGCTTCTTCAGTGTTAGCGTCAAAAACATTGCCAGCTGGATCAACTCCTAATAATTCCTCAAGCTTTTTAATATCATCTCCCTTGCTGCCGATGGTTAATACTTTTTTAAATGGAGCGACAATAGTCTTAGTATCTGTTTTTTCCTTAACCGCTGCGGTCACAACAGGCTTTGTGGGTTTTAAATTCATAAAAGCTTTTCTAGTGGCTGGTCCGGTTACGCCGCAATAAGTGCCATCATTGCATTTTAGGCCCTTAGCTTCCTGAAACGCCATAACTCCTTTTTCAGTATCGTCATCAAAAGTTCCATTTATTTTAAAATCACTATCTAAATAACCTAAACATTTTAGAGTTTCTTGCAAAGCTTCAACATCTTTGCCCTTAGAACCTAATTGCAACACCTTATTAAGGTTAATCTTGGGTCGACATTCGTCACTCTTTTCAACCACGTTATTCTCTACAGTGCTAACACTGCTGGTTGTTTTAGTTGTATCAACGCTAGCCAATTTGCTAATAATATTATCAGCGTAAGCGATGGCATTAATTAAATTAGATTCTGAGGTACTAGGATTTCTGCCGTATATTTTTCTAAACTCAGCAATCGCTTCTTTTTCTTTAGTTAAATCACGCCTATATTCTTTAGGCAATCCATAAGCCAAGATTTTTAAAATTTCTACATCAGCTAAGCTGGCGCTTGGTTTACGGCTAAAGATTTTAGCAAAATCAACCTTAGCTTTAGCATCAGCTGTCTTATTGCCCGATCGAGTATCATAGACAATCGAAGCTGAAGCAATAAACAAAGCCTTGTTATCTTTATCAAAAAACTTCACATAAACATATTGAGTAGTGGCTTCTGTTTCAGATAATTCCCAGCTTTTTTCTTTAGCAAAAGCTTCTCGAGGCGAAAAACCAAAATTGCTATCCTTGGAAATGGCGACGATAGTAGCTTCCGCAGGCGCGACTAAAGTAACTTTAACTTTACGCGCGTTAGTTTCAGTAGCGCCATTATTAATAGAAACTGAATAATCAGATGATTTGCCGGTCAACTGATCATCAGTCGGCACTGTCCCCTGTTTATTGGCATTATCAACATCAGCAATGCAACGGACATAACTAACATAATCATTATACTTGTCACAAGAAGCATAATTGCCAACAGTCGGTGAAGAAACGGCTGTGGTTGATGAGGTTGTGGTTTGAACCGTTTGTGGTTTATAGGAGCCCACATCAGCGGCCCCAACCTGCTTTATCGGCAAACAAGCAAAAAAAGATGCCATTGCCAATAACAACAAAAAAGTTTTTTTGTTTTTCATATTGGTTGTTTAATAATATTATTTTATTAACAATATTATTATACCACATTTTAAAAAACAAATAAAAACCTTGCCAAATTAAAATATTTTACAAATTTTGACAATTTGTGATATTTTAGGTAGGATATTTATTGTTATTCAGATTAATATTCGGGGACCTGCCCGCAGTGCTAAGCGCACAGCTTATGCAGGCGGGCCCGCCTGCAACGCTGTAACACTGCGGGCAGGTCGTCTAACGGCAGTCGCCTCATCGGCGACCCACCGAAGAGGTGGAGACAATGGGTTTAAAATTATTTATTCGGGGATCGTCTAACGGCAGGACAGTGGCCTTTGAAGCCATCAATCGTGGTTCGAATCCACGTCCCCGAGCTAGTATAATAAAACAAGCCATGTATTTCATGGCTTGTTTTATTATACTAATTTTCGGTGTGGATTCGAACAGGTTGGAAACGAGCTTAGCTGAAGGTCAGCAGACCAAAGCGTAGCGAGTGTCGGGCAAAGCTTTAGGAAAGCTTTGAACGCCAACCGCGACAACGAAAGAGTGAGCGACGGCGAGCGATTGAGGCGGAAATCCACGTCCCCGAGCCACGCTTTAAAGCAGTCGCTTGAAAGTGACTGCTTTAAATTTATTTTGCGGCACACCGGGCCTGAGCTGATTTGTCGCTTTTCGCAAAATTGTATCCAAAATCTATCTATTGACAAATATTAATATATATGATATTATATAAATAATGCAATTTATCTTGTTGTTTAATAAATAATGAAAAGGGTATCAAATGGATATTCAAGAAATCGTTGAAAATGCGAACATGTCTGCGAGACCAGGATATTATTCAGGTCGAGGGGCTACACTCTCTGACTTAAATGATGCTATTTTAAATAAAATAGCCAAATCCATCAAAGAAAACTACGGAGACAAGGCGTTCGACAGTTTCGTTTCCATGGTTTGGGACATGAAGGTTCTTTCCGCAACTGCATTTTTGAATAATCTCTATACCTTAGAGAGCGTCGATTGGGATCTTTCTCAATTCTCATTAACTAACTCGGATAAACACTTCGAAAACGAAGGTGAGGCTATAGAGTTGGTTGCTACAGTTTTTTCAAGGTCATCTAAAGACAATGATTCTACAGACTTTTTTACAGACTTAATAAGAAAAAATTTTGTGAGGCCAAATCTTTCAAAATCGTCCAAAGAAAGTGATTTTACAGAACATACAAGTAATGGCTTTGTAAAATTAAAATAAACTCCCCGCCGCGCCGCAGTCTCTCGTAAAAGACTGCGGCTTTTTTATAAATAGAAATACGTCATGGTAGTGCAAAATGTGCTACTACCTTTAAACATAGATTGATTTTGCTTGAAACTTAACCTATAATATTATTAGAAATGGTGTCTTTTGACTTTATAAAGATACCATAATTTTTACTTAATAATTCAAAATATGGCATTAGAGGGAACGCACATTAGAGTGGCAGTTGATTTGAAAAATAAACTCAAGATCGTGGATGTGAATAAATATATCAATGGTACAATCTATCCTGATAGCCGCTACATTACGGGTGCCAGTAGGACATTAACTCATCCGACAGATTTTGTGAATTGGCGTTGGAAAGAAATTGATGATTTTAAAAAAGGCTGGATGCTTCATCTTTTAGTTGACAAGTATCTAAAACAAATTACTGATAATTTTTTTCCTCAGCTCTTTGGCACACTGTCAGATGTTGAGAATTATCCAATTTATACGGCTCTAAAAATTTTACAGGATATGGATGATGTAAAGGCATTTGATGCTAAAACTTATTTAATCTATTTGAATAATCCAGAGAATCGGAATCAAGAAGATATTCTAAAAGTGAGAGAGTATAATGATATTTTTTTAAAATTATACAATTTACATAGTGGAGCCACAATTGATGATTACTGTGAAATAATGAAAAAATTTGGGATGACTAACAAAATTATAGCTCAAATTAAACGTCTGGCCGAACAATACAAAAATGACAACTCGATTATGTTTTTAATAAGAAAGATATATCCCGAAATAATTAAGAGAGTCCAAATTGAGCTGGTTGAATTCATGGATAGTTAAGCTGTATTAAATAAAATTAGATATGACAAAAAAAATTAAACCAAGTAGTACACTAAAAGAAACCATAAAAATATATTGGCAACATTGTCGTAAATATAAACTGGCTGGAATCATAGTGATTGCCTCCTCAGCATTGGGAGCGGTTATAGCTCCTATAACACCTATCTTTTATAAAAAATTCTTTGATGTTTTCTCTTTAAATATTAGCAATGCCTATCAGGTTCTTTTGGAAACATTAGCCATTATAGCCTTATTGGGAGTAATTGAAAAAATATTCAGTCTGGCTCTCTTTAGAAGTATAGTTAAATTTGAAAATGATACCATGATTGATTTATCTAATTTTTGTTTTAAAAAAATCCATGAACATTCATTTTCCTATTTCAATAACAGCTTTTCGGGAGCAATAGTAAAAAAGGTAAATTATTTTACCAGATCATTTGAAATAATTATTGATAATATTTTCTTCCAAATCTTGCCTGCTTTTTTAACAATAACAGCTATTACCGGCATACTGATTTTTAAAAATATTTATCTGGGGACAGTTATTCTTGTTTGGTTGATAATTTTCATAATCTTCAATCTCAAAGTAACAAAAATCAGAGCAAAATACGACGTTGACAGAAATGAAGCTGAATCAAAGGCTACTGCTGATTTATCCGACACTATTGTTAATCACAATAACATAAGACTATTTAATGGCTTTAGCAATGAATTGAAACATTTTAAAGAGCTTAATGAAACCATTAGACGCTTACGCCGTAAATCTTGGGATATCCACACTAATTTTGACTTTATAACGACGGTTTTTTCCTTATTCTTAAACATCGTCTTAATGTATGTCGGTATCAGGCTGTGGCAGAAAGGTCAATTTACTATTGGTGATTTTGTGCTGCTGCAAGCTTACGCTGGCTTAGTGATAAATAAAACAGCTTGGTTGGGAAATGTAGCTCGTAGAACATATCAAAGTTTTACTGATGCTGCTGAAATGACAGAAATTCTGAATACTCCGGCAGAAATAACCGATATAATCAACGCTAAAAAATTAAAAATTGGCTTAGGAGAAATTATTTTTCAAGACGTCACCTTTTACTATAACCAGACCAGAAAAATATTAAATAATTTAAATTTAAAAATTGAAGCTGGGGAAAAGCTGGCCTTAATCGGCCCATCAGGTGGCGGCAAAACAACCACCATTAATCTTCTGCTAAGAAATTATGATATTAGCTCTGGGAAGATTTTAATTGACGGCCAAAATATAGCTAAAGTAACCATGGAAAGTTTAAGAAAAGAAATAAGCTTAGTTCCTCAAGACCCGATACTATTCCATCGTTCCCTAAAAGAAAACATTGCCTATGGCCGACCCGAAGCATCTGAAGAAGAAATATTAGAAGCGTCTAAACTAGCCAATTGCCATGATTTTATCTCTAATTTATCTGAAGGTTATGAAACATTAGTCGGAGAAAGAGGTGTTAAATTATCTGGCGGAGAAAGACAACGGGTTGCCATTGCCAGGGCCATCTTGCGCAACGCTCCAATCTTAATCTTAGACGAAGCTACCTCCAGCTTAGACTCAGCTTCGGAAGAATTAATCCAAGAGGCCTTAAACAGATTAATGAAAAACAAAACTGTTATTGTTATCGCTCATCGCCTGTCTACTATTAAAAAAATGGATAGGATAATCTGCTTAGACGAAACCGGTATTGTTGAAACAGGCAAACATGAAGAACTAATAGAAAAAAAGGACAGTCTTTACAGGCAACTCTGGGAAAAGCAATCGGCTGGCTTCTTAACTAATGGTTGATTTAATTATCAAGATCAAAGTGGTATAATAACACTACAAGCTTTTTATTTCAAAAAAGCACACAAACTATATGATTAGCAATATTTTAAAAGAGGACAACAGTTTTTTTAAAAAAGTCGCTGAATCAACATTAGACCCGATTATTATCATGGATAGCACAGGGGCGGTGATTTTTTGGAATAAATCTGCTGAAAAATTTTTCGGCTACACGGCAGATGAAGTTTATGGCAAGACATTACATCATTTAATTTTGCCAGAAGGAAAATATGACGTTGATCATTCAGAGAATTTACTTAATTTTTACAAAACTGGCAACAGTCCGATTCTTGATAAAATTCTTGAATTGGAGGTAGTTAATAAAAAAAAGGAATTATTAACCATAGAACTTTCTGTTTCTGCTTTAAAAGTGGGTAATGACACTTGCGCCGTCGGTATGATCAGGGATGTCAGCAATAAGAAAAAAATAATGGACGAACTGAAAAAAAGTAACACCGAAATAAGCGAGACGAATCGTTTAATGGTCGGTCGAGAAACCAAAATGATTGAATTAAAAAAAGAAATTGCCTCTTTAAAGAAACAACTTGAAGCTAAATAAACTTAAAATTAATATATAAAAAACAGCTGTTGTATAACAGCTGTTTTTTATATATTGGCTGCAAAAAATTATTTGTTGTGAATTTTAAAAGTTAATCCTAAATCAATGGTAACTTCATTGCTGCCAGCGCTGATTTGCGAATCGGTTGAAACTCCCCCGCCACCAGCTCCACCTTTGCCATAAACGGCCATATCTGCCTCAGGATAAACAACATTATCATACCAGCCATTAATGTCACCTAAACTAACTCCGGCTACGTCTGCCAAAGATTGGGCTTTTGATTTAGCATCGGCGATGGCTTTTAAACGAGCTTCTTGTTTATAACTCTCTAAATTATCTGAACTAAAAATAACTCCGTTAATCTGGTTAGCGCCCGCTTTGCCGGCTTCGGCGACAATTTTATTGATTAATTCTTTATTTTTTTCTAAATCTTTGACCTTAATCGATAATTGCTGATTAGCATTATAACCAGATGCTACTTGAATATTATCTTTAAAATCGTATTGAGTGCTCAAGCTATAATTTTTAGTATCAATACTGCTATCTTCTACGCCTAATTTCTTAACAGCTTCTTTAATTTTAGCAATTTTGCCATTAAGTTGGTTTAAAGCTTCTTCAGGCTTAGCAAACTTATCAATCTGCACGCCCACATTGATAGTGGCCAAATTAGGTTGATATTCAACCTTACCGCGTCCGTTAACAGTAATCGTTCTAAATTGGTCATTAACTATTCGATCGCGCAAAATGGAAACAATCGCGATTGAGGTAATAGCCAAGATAGCGATTAAGCCTATAGTATATTTAGGCTGCCAATTTTCTTTATCCATAATATTTTTTATTAGGGTTGTAGAGCGTCGTCAACTCGACCCTCAACCGCTATGATTACTTTTTTAACTGCGCTAAATTGTTTAGCTGTTTTTTCAATTTGCTTACGGATGGCGCTCACTCGACAAGATCCGCCAACGCTTTGTTCTATAGTTTTATCAAAATCAATTTTAAGGTTTCCATTGTTTAAAGATATGCCTAAAATTTTCACTTGCTTATTAATTGAAGTGGTGAAACCAGCTTGAGAATCTTTTTCGTTTGGTCCAGTTAATAGCTCCTCGATTGCTTGTTTAATCGGCTCACTTGATTTTTTAACAAAACGCTCTGACTCATAGACACTATCACACTGTCCATCGCCAAAGCTCATCTCGGGCTTAGCTATCCAATACAACTTAATACCTTGATTATAATCACTATCGATTTCCAAAGGATATCTAAACTCAAATTGCCTTATTTTTTCGCCAGAAGGGTTATCGTTATTGAATACCAGCCAATAATTTACACTCTTAGGCGTTTTATCAAAACTTAATTTAGCAACAAAATTAAGATTGGTTTCTTTTGTCCAATCGTTCTGAGTTTGGGCAACACCGCCGCCAACTTTCTTACCAGACGCATCTTCTATGGTAACAGGAAAACTACCTTCAAAAAACCAACTGTCTGAAGCCGAACCTTTAACTTCAAAAATCGGTTGAACTTTATCAACTCCGAGAGTTGGATACTCTATGTTTATGCCTACACCCGGCTTACTGTTCTCTTCTTTTACTTCTTGCTTAGTTATCTGATACACCAAAGGTGGCTTGCCGTTATCACTCCCCTCGCGAACACACAAAAAGAAAATAGAAACTATTGATATGGCTGCCACTAAAAAGATGGCTAGAATAATTTTTTCTAATTTACTCATAGACCAATATTATTAATAATTTAGATTATACCATTTTTTAAATCAAAAAACAAAAACATCCTTTTAAATAGGATGTTTGCTGGAGCCGTCTTCGGGACTTGAACCCGAGACCCCCACCTTACCATGGTGGTGCTCTACCAACTGAGCTAAGACGGCAAATTATATTGTGCTCTACGACTGCCTGTCCGCCTCTGGCGGAAGCTAAGACGGCAAATTATATTATTGTTCTGATGACTCGTTAATACTAGACGCGGTACGCAAATTATCAGTCTCTTCAGCTAATTCCTTAATCTTATCTTTAAATTCCTTTAATTTTTTATTAGAAGGATTAGCTTTTTCTAATTTACGGCAATATTCTAAAGCGCTAACACTGTCCTTAAGATTTAAACATACTTCGCAAGCTTTATCAAGATACCTAGGATTATTTGGCTCAATCTCTAAAGATTTCTTAATATTAGCCAAAGATTTTAAATTATCAGACATAGCTGATGCAACTAAACCTAAGCTAAAATAAGCTTTAGCCACATCTAAGGGTTTAATATTTCGATCAAAACGCTTTTTCTGTTCTAATAATTTAATACCATGCTCAAGGGTTTGCTCGGCCTCCTGATAATTGCCTCGATCATAATATAAATCGCCTAAAGCCTGAAAAGCTCTTAAATTCTTGCTATCTAAACCGATAATTTCGATGTACTTGCTTTCTGCCTTGGCCAACTCGCTTTTATGGGCAAAATCTTCTGCTTCAGCAAATAAAACAGCGAGCCTGCTGCCGGCATCCTCGCTTAGACGTGAATTTTCATCGTCGTAATTGGCTTTTAAATTAACAAGCTTATTGTAAAGTAAATTAAAAATTTTGGCAATAATAGAAAAAATTGGCTTAACTAAGGTAAAAACCTTGCTAAAAAAGATATTTATATTACGCTTAAATTTCTCATTTATGATTCTTTTTTTAACTTCAGCCTGTTTTTCGCGAGCAATTTGGTTTAAATCAATAGAAGCAAGAAGAGAAAATTTCTTGCTAATAATGATAAAAATTATGATTATTCCAGCCAAAACAAGGCCTAAAGAAACAAAATAAATCATGGCATTATTATAGTATATTAGCCAAAAAAATCAAGTTTTTAGGCTGAATTAACGATTTTTCCAAAATCATTAATTTTTAAACTGGCTCCGCCGACCAATAAACCGTCAACATTAGGTGTTTTTAAGAGCTCTTTGGCATTAAGGGCACTCACGCTGCCACCATATAAAATCCTAATATTGTCCCCTTTTTCTTTATATAACCGTTTTAAAACACTTCTGATGGCGGCATGCATTTCTTGAGCATCAGCAGTAGTAGCTGAAACGCCTGTGCCTATAGCCCAGATTGGCTCATAAGCAATCACTAATCGTTCATCAAATTTAACTCCAGCTAAAGCCCGTTTAATCTGGCCGGAAACAAAAGTGATGTGGCTATTGGCCTTTCTTTTAGCTAAGTTTTCCCCAACACAGACAACGGGGGTAATTTTAGTATTCCCTAAAACACTTTTGAGTTTCAAATTAACCAAACGGCAAGATTCAGACAAATATTGACGTCTCTCACTATGGCCGATAATCACATACTGACAACCTAATTCTTCCAACATAGTAGCTGACACTTCGCCAGTATAAGCGCCTTGCAACTGCCAAAAAACATTTTGGGCGCCCAGCGCGACCGACTTTTTTAATGCTTTTAAAACTCCTGATAAAGCGAACTCAGACGGACAAACCACAACATCGGCTTTAGTAAAATTCTTAAATTTTTCTTGATAGGCTGAGGCTAAAGCAATAGAATCTTTTAAACCGAGGTTCATCTTCCAATTAGCCATGATTAATTTTTTTGTCATATTATTGGTTTTTATAAACCCAATTTAACATTTTTTTAGTTTCCTCAAAACGAGCATCTTTGTCGGCTGCCCCTAAAACGACTGTCACTAACTCTTGATCATCTTTCTTGAATTTACCTACAAAACAGTAACCAGCGCTATTCAAATAGCCAGTCTTACCACCCTCAATTGTATAAAATGAATCATTGTTTTTTAACATCTGGTCCGTGCTAAAAATAACTTTCTGCTTGCCTTGTTCTGTTTCAAATTTATATTTACGAGTTAAAACTGCCGTCTGTATTTCTTCTTTTTCTAAAGCTAAGCGAGCAAACTTAGCCACTTCTCTGGCTGTAGAAACATTGCCATTATGTAAACCGGTCGGATCAAAAAAATGAGTATTGTTCAGACCAAGTTCTTGCGCCTTTTCATTCATCTTTTTAACAAACTCGCCTTCAGTCAAACCGGTGGAATTAATCAAACTAATAACTGCCGAATTATCAGAAGCAACTAACATCGCATAAAATAAATCTTTAACCCTAACCTTGTCACCCGCAAAAAAACAATCTTTCCCACCACTTCTTTTATCTGCTTCTTTGAATGTATAAAACTTATTCCAACCGGGATTATAATCCAAAAACACTAATGAGGTCATTAACTTGGTAATACTAGCGATAGATTGAACTTCATCAGGATGTTGAGAAAAAATTTCTTCGTTGCCATCAACATCGATAGCAATAGCCGACGAGGCTGATAATTTAATGCCGTAATCTTTATCAATCGGCTGATTATTTAGAGCTTCTAATCGGCGATCTCTTAAATCTCGTATCGGCGAAAAATTTTCAATATCCTTAGGCGGATAACATTTAGCAATCTGTTGTTCTATCAAAGGCTTTGTAAGCTTATTAATAGCTAAATCATAAAAAATCTCGAAATGGGTGATAACCGCTAATAATCCCGAAAAAAAACACTTTATAATTAGGTAAAAAATATTTAAAATAATAGTTATGCTCATAAATTCTAAACTGCTAAATCATTTTTAGTCTCATTATTAATTTTAGTTTGATCAAAATTCTCAGCCGCTTCGACAGTTAATTTTTCATAATCAGGCAATTCCTCAATAGCGTTAATACCTAAAAATCTTATAAAATCAAAAGTAACTAAATATTTAGTTTCCTGATCGTCTTTTGCCTCTTTAGCCTCTTTAGCCTCAATCAGACCTCTTAATAAAAGATTTCTCAAAATCATAGCGCAATTTACTCCCCTAATCTTGTCTAACTCAAATTTAGTAATCGGCCCACGATAGGCAATAATCGTTAAGGCTTCTAAGCTTGGCCTAGTCAACTCTCCCGAGGTTTCAGCCTTGATTAATTTAGCGACAATTTCAGCCAATTCTGGACGAGTAACCATTTGTAATTTGCCAGAATTCTCAATAATAGCCATGCCTCGTTCATTGTTTTTATAATCTTCAATCAATTCGGCAGCCGCCTTTTCAACCGTTTCTTTTTCGGTTTCAGACAATTCAACTAACTGTTTTAAAGACAATGGCTTGGCCGACACAAACAGCAAGGCTTCTATTTTTTGCTTAATATCCATATGCTTATATTTTTGATTTCACTTCTATTTCCCCAAATAAATCAACTTGCTCAATAATAATATCACGTTGTTTCATTAACTCTAAGATGGCCAAGAAGCCGACAATAACTTCTGTCCGCGATTTGGCTGATTTCATAAAATGCGAGAAATAAAAATTAATTTTTTTAGAAACTATATCCTTAATATAATTAATTTTATCTTCAATATTGATATGATCTTCAATTGTTGCTTCGGTAATTTTTTCAGCCGGCTTAGAGCGAGCAATAACATCTTCAAAAATCATCCGCATAGCTTCGGTTGTAACTTTAGCCGGCGGAGAAAAAGACGGTTGGCGATTTAACCACGATTCTTTAATAAATTCTCGAGCAAACATTTGGCGATTCGAAACGACCATCTTTTCGATTACTTTGGCGGCTTCCAAAAATTCTTTATACATCTTAATCTGAGCTTCAAAATCGTCTATTTCTTCATCTTCTTCTGGATACAGATAAGGCAATAACGCGCGAGATTTAATGAGCAAAAGCTTAGCTGCCACAACTAAAAAATCAGCGATCTCTTCCGGATCAATATCTTTGGCTGATTTAATATATTGGACATATTCATCAGCGATTTTTACCAAGCTAATAGTAGTGATATCCAATTCCTCGCCTTCAATCATTTTTAAAAGAAGCGCTAAAGGTCCTTCAAATTTTTCTAACTTAATAATCATAGCTTGGTGCCAAAAGAATTATAGCAGATTAAATAACAAATCAAAAATTAAAATTTAACAGGCGTAGCTGGTTGGTCAAGCTTAACTTCGCGGACATAACAATTATCGCCACCAACCTTATGTTCCCAGGCAGTTTGTGGATAAGCATAACTATATTGAACCCTATTATCGCGAGTTTCTAATTTGCTATCAGCTAAAAATTCAGCGCAAAGTTCATAATGAGTCGAATCAATAATCTTATAACCATAAGGATGATTATTAAAATCGATTAACGACTCAGCGCCAACATAATTTGACTGATCACTGCGTAATGCTTCTAAATTTTCTGGCAATTTTTTAGTCCTATTATAATATTCATTAATATTTGCCTGCAAAGAATTTAACTCGTTGCTGGTCATATCATCAATTCTTTTAGCTCTAGCTAAATATGGACTATCCACAAAAAACCAACTGGCAATAAAGGCGGCGCCAACCACGCCAATAGCGCTAAAAGCAAAAATTCTAAGCGCTTTATCACCCTTAGCGACAACATTTCGGCGGATATCATATAGATAATAGCCGAAAGTGGTTCCAGCAATTATTAAAACTGTGGCCATCTTTAAAGCGAATTTAATCGTTAAATCTCCTTTTAAGAAAACATTTAAAGTGCCAATTACCCAGCTTAAGACAGTAACCGAGGCAATAAACAAAATAAAGTAAGTTAACCATTTCCTAATCGGACTTTCTTTATCTAGCTCGCCCTTAATAACGCTCTTGTTGATTGCTCTGGTAATTAAAAAATAAACCGGCGCCGCTACAAAGAGAGCAGCGATACCGAAACGCATTGCTTCATCAGTGTAAGAATTGCCGTAGTCAGCGCCTACATCAAAAATCTGTTTGTTGATAATCTGAAACAAAATCATACCCGTGCCTAAGGCTGTAAAAATTAAAGAGACCAGAGATAGCAAGTAGAAAAAGGTAAACTTGGCATTGTTATTCATATGTTTTAAGAAGCTTCATCTAAGATCAATAAATAATGGTAAGCGGATTGAGTTTACTCGCTGGATCTCAGTCCAGCGAGTAAACTTAAGCGAAGCATTATTTTATTGATCTTAAAAGGCTGCGATTTATTATATATATATATAAAATAATAGAGAAACCATTAAGTTTTTCGTGTCCGCATCGTTAGATACGACACGAAAACTGGTCGGACTGTTATTTTAAATTAAAAAATATTTTTAATTGCTAACTTATTTCTTTTTATTGTTTTGATTGAAATAAAAAATATAATCCTTCAAACAATAAATCAGGTTTATTTCGGTTTCAGCTAAGTGATCAAATAAGCCAATTTTTTTCAAATCATCATTAGAGCCATTGGCAAATTGATAACCAACAATTATTCTTTTAGGAAATTTCTTAGATTCATCAGCTAAACGTCTGAACCAGCCTAAACGCGCTATATCAATTGAGGATAAGTTATGTCCATCAAAAATGACAACCAAAACATTAGCGTCAATACTTTCCAACTTATCCCCTGCTAAATATTCTACTTCAGCGCCAATCGCCCTGATTTTACCAGCAATATATTCGCGATATTCAAGGTCATGCTTATTGGCAGCATTAATTATCAAACCAGCTTTCATAAAAATTAATCGTTTAATTTAATCTTCAACTCATTAAGTTGTTTTGGATCAACCGCAGAGGGACTATCAGTCATCACATCGCGACCTTGGCCATCTTTTGGAAAAGCGTAGATATCGCGAATAGAATCCCAATCATTTAAGACCATGATCAAACGATCAATTCCGGGAGCATTGCCAGCATGTGGCGGAGCCCCGAATTTGAAAGCGTTAATCATGGCGCCAAATTTATTATCAACATCATCTTTAGTATAACCAGCCACTTCAAACGCGCGATACATGATTTCTGGCTCATGATTGCGGACAGCGCCGGAGCTTATTTCAAAACCATTTAAAACTAAATCGTATTGATATGCTAAAATATCTAAGGGGTCTTTAGTATTTAAAGCTTCTAAACCGCCTTGAGGCATAGAAAATGGGTTGTGACCAAAGTCAATCCGACCCGGTTCTAATTCAGAATCTTCAAACATCGGATAATCAACAATCCAACACCAAGCAGCCTTTTTGTTATCATTAAGCTTCTTTTCGTTCGCAATAGTAATACGAATAGCACCTAAAGCTTGGCAGACTTTCAACCAAGCGCCACTAGCAAAAAATACCAAGTCGCTATTTTTCAATTCAAATTCATTTTTAATCGCTTCAATTTCTTGCTCACTTAAAAATTTAGCAAAACTCGATTTAACTTCTCCATTAGCATCAAGCGCGAAATGAGCTAGCCCGCCCAAGCCTTTTTTCTTGGCTAAAGCACCAAAGTCATCAAGTTGCTTGCGGCTAAAAGTGGCGCCACCTTCAATCTTTAAAGCATGAATAACTCCTTTATTCTCTAAAATTTCTTTAAAGACGCTAAATTCGGTATTTTTAAATAAATCGGAAACAACTTTAATCTTTAAATCATAACGTAAATCAGGCTTATCAGAACCATAAACTTCCATAGCTTCACGCCAAGGGATACGCTTAAAATACTCGCCATCAGTCGTTATCAATTCTTTGTCAGAAAATTTTTCGGTCACTTCTTTAGCAAATGGTTCCATAATAGCAAAGACATCGTCTTGTCCAGCAAAACTCATCTCCATGTCAAGCTGATAAAATTCTCCATAGTGCCTGTCAACTCTAGTGTCCTCATCCCTAAAACAAGGCGCTACTTGAAAATACTTATCCATACCGGCCACCATCAAAAGCTGCTTGAATTGTTGAGGGGCTTGAGGCAAAGCATAAAATTTACCTGGGTAAAGCCGACTAGGTACCAAAAAATCCCTAGCTCCTTCCGGGCTGGAATTAGCCAAAATTGGCGTCTGTATTTCAACAAAATCATTCTTAATAAAATACTCGCGCATAAACTGGATTATAGCTGCTTTTTTCATTAGCATAGCTTGCAATTTCGGACGTCGCAAATCCAAGAAGCGATATTTCAAACGTAAAGTTTCAGAAGTTTCGGCCAAAATCTTTTCATTATTAATTGGAAAAGGTAAATTATCAGCCTTGCTCAAAATTTCAATTTCAAAAACTGCCACCTCTATCTCGCCGGTTACCATATCTTTATTAACCATATTCTCAGGACGAGCATTAACCTTGCCTTTAATTCTAATAACCCATTCCAAGCGCGCATGAGAAGCTTGCTCAAATAACTCAACTTCAGCTGGATTAAAAGTTAATTGAGTAATTCCATAGCGATCTCTTAAGTCGATAAACAATAATCCACCTAAATTACGATAACTAGCCACCCAACCAGCTAATTCAACCATCTGGCCAGCATTTTCTTTATTCAATTGGCCACAAGTATGCGTTCTTAACATAATATTTTATTGAATTTATTAACCTTTTAATATTCTTACTTTACCAAATTATAAGGGTAAAATCAATATTTAAACTTATTGTCATATAAACAGTAATCAGTATTATTTGACGGCTCTTTAAAATTACTGGATAATTAATATTAATAAGTTCGTTTAAATAATGATTTTGGGGGAAAAATGGAGACAAACTATCGTGTCATAAAAATTCCTTTAAATATTAGCCTAAAAAGGCAGGAGGAAAAGATCTCTATCAATGGCCAATTTGTTCCAAAAATATGCTTTGGGGAAGACTATAAAAGCTTCTATGCGTATGCCTTGACTGATAGCTTCTGTAATGATCAAAAAACTATTGAATTTATCTTTATTTCTCAAAAAGAAATATCTGATATTAGATTTAATATTAAAACCGGTCAAAGCATTCCAACCAAGGAAATAGTCTGGAGTCCTAACATTGAAAGGGATTTAATGCAAAAAAATGAGATTTTGGATCTTAGCCAATATTCATTTTTGGATATCGTCAAAAATCCACCCTTTGAAATTATAATTTTCTACAAAATCATCTAAAACAAAAAGCGCCATCTAAAGCGCTTTTTTATTTATTTCTTTTAATTGTGATAATAAAGTAAATTTTTCCAAATCTTTCCCAACTCGGTAATATCTTGTTCAATCGGTCGCCAATTCTTACCTAAGAATAAAATTTCCGATTCATAAATCAAACGCAAATTAGTCAGGTTTTCTTTAGACACAGGCATAGCTGAACTGCCCGACAATTCACGACAACGCGCGCAAATTATTTCTCCCGAAGTAGCCTGGAAAGCGTTAGCTGAGGAAAATGGCGCTGAACAAAATTGACAAAATGACGGATCAGCCGAATAACCCAGTGACGCTAAAAGTTTTAATTCTGAAGCTATGCCCAAACCTTCATAAAAATATTCTGGGGCGCCGGCAAGCTTATTTAAAATATTAAGATAATCGTCAATTATTCGATAAATTCCCTCATCGCTTTCACCTTGGTTTAAATATTTTTTAACTGAAGCTAATAGCTTACCAGCCCAAACAATCTTTTGCCAGTCGCTTTTTAGTCTTCGACGAGCATCGCGCGTAATAGCGCTAGCCGCATAATCGCCCTGTTTGCCCTTAATAATCATCAACTCAATCGCATTCATCGGCTCAAAGTGAGCTGACAGCTTTGATGATAACTTTTTCGCTCCCCTAACTTTAACTTCCAAGAAGCCGAAATTTTTTGTATACAAAAAAGCCTTAACATCAAACTCCCCCCAAGGCTGACGATCTAAAACAATAGCCTCCTCTGTGAAAGTCTCCTGTTTAGGCATAATTAAACTTCTTGTCAATCCAATTTTGCAATATTAACATAGCCGCCAAAGCATCTTCCTTGGCCTTATTTTTTTTATCGCCAAACAATTTTTGCGCGCCTTTACTGCTCAATCTTTCGTCAAATAAATTAATTTCCAGCTTAGTTTCTTTAGCTAACTGAGCTATAAATTCACCAAAACCAGCGGTTAATTTATAAGAAGTACCGCTCATATGGACAGGTTTACCAACAACCAAAATTGAGATGTCTTCTTGTTTGATAACAGCTAAGACTTCTTTTATATTTTTAACAACGCCATACGGCGTGGCCATATTGTTATGACTGTCGGCAATAGCTAAACCAATCTTTGATTTGCCCCAATCTATGCCGAGCATAAATTTTACTTCCATTAAATTGTGGTTAAGATTTCCGGCCCGTTAGAAGTAATTAAGATAGTATTCTCAAAATGAGCAGCCAGCTTCCCATCTTTAGTCACAAAAGCAAAACCGTCTGATCCGACTTTTATATCCCAATCTCCTTCGGTAACCATCGGCTCAACAGCTAAAACCATACCGACGGCTAAACGAGTATTAGGTAAACCGGAGTATTTTATGGCATAATGCGGTATTTGCGGATCTTCGTGTACAGCTAAACCGACACCATGGCCAACCAAATCACGAACAACGCCAAAACCATTTGACTCTACCCATTTTTGGATGGCTGTGCCGATATCATTAAGTGTATTATTCGGCTTCATCTGTTCGATACCTAAAGCTAAGGCTCTTTCAGTGACCATTAAAAGCTTTTGGGCAACCGAGCTAATTTCTCCGACAGCTAAAGTTCGAGCCATATCACTGTAATAGCCATTTAATTCCATACCGACATCTATGCCGACAATATCCCCCGTCTGCAAAATACGAGCTGGTACTGCCGGACCATGAACTATCTCTTGATTAATAGAAATACACAAAGCGCTTGGGAAAGGGATAGCTCTTGAATAAGTCTTATAACCCTTGAAAGCTGGCCTGCCACCGACGGCTGCCATCATAGCCACCGCCTTATTTTCTAATTCTTCAGTCGTTACCCCCGGCACCACCATTTTAGCTATTTCTGCAAAAATAATAGCTAACTCGCGACAACTTTTTCTAATTCCTTCAATCTGTTCTTTAGTTTTTATATATTTAGGCATATTTTGATAATTTTTCAATTAAGTCTTCGGTAATTTCACTGATTAATCTTTCTCCGTCAACAGAAATTAAATCATGATGTTTCTTGGCATAAGCCAACAATGGTTCGGCTGATTTTTTGTAACCAGCTAAACGATCTTTAATAATTTCCGGCTTGTCGTCCGGGCGAATATAAAGTTCTTTACCACACAGATTGCAACGACCGGCAACTTTCGGAGGATTATAAATGATATGATAAGTTGCCCCGCAATCGCATACTCTTCTACCGCCTAAGCGATTTATAACTTCTTTATCAGAAACACGAATTTCAACCGGTAAGATTAAATCATGTTCAGACAACATTTTTAATAAATCCTGCAGTTGCTCAGCATCTCTTGGATAGCCATCTAAAATAAAACCTTTGGCAGTATCAGCGCGTTTGATTCTTTCAACAATAATCTTATGAATTAATTCGTCTGATACTAATTCACCCTTATCAATCAACTGAGCAATTTTCTTGCCTAAAGCAGTGCCTGATTTTTCTTCATGTCTTAATAATTCTCCTGTTGAAATAACTGGCAGATGAAAATACTCACCAATAGCCTCGGATTGAGTTCCTTTGCCTGAGCCTGGCGGTCCAAAAAATAAAAAAATTTTACGCATATTTTTAAACTGGCGGTCTTTTACTGTTAAAGCTGATTTTAGATTCTTTAACAGCTTCTTTTGGTTTATCAAAAACAGATTTCAATGATTTCTTGTTAACGAAATATAATCCACCCTCTTTTTCTTCTTGATAATTATACAATCTAATATTTCTTCTTATTCTTTCAGCTGACAAATCCTTTGTTTCCTTATCTAAAATCTTTGCTTTTATTTCTTCGGCAAATTCGGCACCGTGTTTATTCCTGATAGCATCATTAATAAATTGATTAGATAAAGGATTGCCCCACTGGTCAGTTGCCTGGATGGCGCTCACAACTTTTTGTCGATCTGTTTCTTCTAATTTTTCTAAAGCTAATTTGATATCTTCATGCGAATGTATGTCATAATCATTATATATCTTTTTTGGCTGGACAATTTTTTTTTCTGGCTCAGTTGCTCCTATTAAATTAGTAAATAATCTTATAATACCCATATAACCTTATTATAGATAATTATTACCAGTAAAACAAGAAGCTCTAAAACAAAAAAGCCTCGTAAAAAGGCTTTTTTGTTTAATAATGACAATAATCTATTTCATTATATCGTATTCGCGCATAGATAACTGCGCTTCAATTTGCTTAACGGTTTCAATAACCACACTAACAACGATGATAATACTGGTTCCACCGATTCTAATATAACTCATATTGGAAGCGGTTTGGATAAATAACGGCATAACCGCCAAAATTGATAGGGATAGAGCTCCTCCAAAAATAACTTTATTAGATGTAGAAGATAGATAATCAGTAGTATGCTTACCTGGTCTAATGCCAGGAATAAAACCGCCTTGCTTTTGCAAATTTTCAGAAATCTGCTTGGGGTGGAAAATTACTTCAGTATAGAAATAAGTAAACAAGAAAACTAAAATGAAATAAATAATTCCGTAAAAAAGCTGATGATTAAGGGCTGAGGTGACTATTTCAGCTATTCTTTGCAAAGCATGTGTCTTAGCTTTCAAGAAAAAAGATGCTACTAATTGCGGGAAAGATAATATGGACATAGCAAATATAATCGGCATAACACCGGCCATATTTACACGTAATGGCAAATGAGAACTGGCTCCGCCAAAAGCGCGACTGCCATGAATTTGACGAGCATACTGAACTGGAATATTACGCTGACCTTCGTTGATAATAACAACACCAATAACTGTTAAAATGGCTACAACAGCTAAAGCGAGAATGGTCCAGACAGTGGAAACATCAAAGGTTGAAAAAAGCTTGGCAATGCCTCCAGGTAATCCGGAAACGATACCAGCAAAAATCATAAAAGACACGCCGTTACCGATCTTTTTCTCACTAATTAACTCACCCAACCACATCACGAAGATAGTGCCGGCGGTAATGGTTAAAATAGCGACCATCAAGCTAAAACCTGAAATAGCCATCTGTCCTTGGCTATTAGACTGAATAAGCTTAATCATGCTAAAACCCTGAATAACAGCTAAAGGTACGGTCATCCATCTTGACCACATATTAATTTTTTGGCGGCCTGCTTCTTCTTTGTTCATTTCCTCCAAAGAAGGAACAATCATAGCTAAAAGCTGAAAAATGATAGAGGAAGTGATATAAGGAGCGACGCCAAGCATAACAATCGAGAAATTTTCCATTCCTCCGCCGGACAACAAATTCAAAAATCCGAACATTTCGTTAGAGGAGAAAAAATCCTTTAACACAGAAGTGTCAATTCCTGGAATAGGAACATGAGCAGCTAAACGATAAATGAAAAGCATTGCCAGAACGAATAAAATACTATTTCTTACTTCTCTTGCTTTCCAAATTTGTCTAAATTTTTCCATCATATTGGAAATTTTATTTATTTAATTTTTCCTCCATTAGCTTTGATAGCATTGGCAGCCGATTCACTCATCAAAACATTTTCAAATACTAAATCCTTGATCTTTAGTTCGCCTTTACCTAAAATCTTAACTTGAACCTTGGTATTGCCGATTAAACCAACAGCAAATAAAGTAGCGCTATTGACAGTGGCTCCGTTCTCAAAAACACGGCTTAAGTCGCTTAAATTAACTGCTTGATTTTTAGGATTCAATGATTTAAAGCCTCTGGTTTTAGGAACGCTCAACAGCATCTTTTTCAAACCAAGTCTCTTTAAATTTGTCACACCGGAACGGGACTTCTGGCCCTTAATGCCTTTAGTAGCATAAGAACCGTGACCAGAAGCGTTGCCGCGACCGACTCGCTTGCGTTTGTGGGTGGCGCCTTTCGCGGGGCGCAAACTATGTAAATTTAACGCCATATATTTTATTAAAATATTAATTATTTAGTCTGCAATTTTAGAAACATCTTCCTTAGGAGTTTCTTCTTTTTTGACAGCCACAGCCTTTTTAGGAGCGCTGACTGACTGTATCTGTTCTTTCTTTACGTTTTTAGTTTGGGCAGCAGGGCGGGTAAAACGATGTTCACCTGGTTTGCTAAATTTGTTATCACCATGATTAACTTCGCTTTTAACGGCTGCTTTTTTGTTTTTAGCTTCCTCTTTAGCCTTAAGCACACCCTTAGTCCAACGTAATTGAGACAGAGCCTCCATAGTACATTTAGCATTAGCGACGTTATTGCCAGTGCCTAAAATCTTACCGGTCATATTATGAATACCGGCTAATTCAGCAATAACGCGAATAACACCGCCGCAAATGATACCTTTACCTAATTTAGCCGGCTTGATTAAAATCTTGGCCGCGCCAAACTTATGAGCAACATCATGAGGGATGGTGCCATTAGCAATCGGCACATCAAGCATGCTCTTTTTAGCTTGATTAACAGCTTTGTTAATAGCTGCTGTAACATCAACGCCTTTGGCTAAACCGATGCCGACTTTACCAGCATGATCGCCAATAGCGATACAAGCTCGGAATCTCATTCTTTTTCCTCCAGCCATAACACGAGTAACGCGGGCTAAGTCGATGATCTTCTGATCAAATTCAACTTCAGCCGGAGTTTCGCGTCTCATTGGGCGTCTTCTTCCGCCGCGGGCGAAATTATTGTTGCCTTCGCGAGGAGCATAGGCTGGTTTAGCCTTTGGGTCGCGGGCGTCCTTTTTCACAACTTCAGTCATATCTATTAGCTTATTATTAAAAAATCAATCCGCCTTCACGGGCTCCGTCAGCCAAAGCCTGGATGCGACCATGATAAATATTTCCGCCACGGTCGAAGACCACTGTTGTAATGTTCTTCTCCAAGGCGCGCTTGGCCAACTCTTTACCCGCCTCAAAGGCCACTTCGCTTTTCTTGCCTTTAGCGTCAACCGAAGCGGTATGGGCGCTAACTAAAGTGAGACCTTTAGTATCATCGACAATCTGAGCAAAAATATGACGGTTAGAGCGGAAAATAGAGAGGCGCGGGCGCAAAGCAGTACCCGAGACTCTGGCACGGACACGTTTCGCGCGGCGCTCCTTTTTTTCCTGTTTTTCAATCTGTCTGTTCATAAATTTATTAGAGTCTATATTAGCTTGTTTTATTATTTGGAAGCAGTTTTACCAGCCTTACGACGGATAACTTCATCCACATATTTAATACCCTTGCCTTTATATGGCTCAGGTTTTTTAAGCTTACGAATTTGAGCGGCCATTTCACCAACCACCTGTTTATCAGCTCCGCTAACAGTAATAAACTTACCGTCAACAGTAGCATTGATACCGGCTGGCAATTCAAATTCAACTGGATGTGAAAAACCTAAAGCAAAAGTTAGCTTCTGTCCCCCACCAGCTACTTTATAGCCGACACCATTGATTTCAAGCTTTTTTTCAAAACCCTTAGAAACTCCTTCGACCATGTTTTTCAACAAGCTGCGATAAAGTCCCCAAAAAGCTTTGGCTCCCTTTTCTTCAATGTTTGCCGGATTAACGGTAATAATATTATTATCGATAGCCACTTTGATAAGCGCATGAAGTTTTTGCTTCAATTCGCCCTTAGGGCCGTTGACGATGATATAACCACCATCAATCTTAGCCCCCACTCCGGTTGGCATCTCGATTGGCAATTTTCCTAATCTCGACATAATGATTATCATCATGCATGTAACACGCAATAGTTAACAAAGAGGCTGTTAATTATTGCGTGCCACACGCTTTTTATTTAATAAATCTCACAAATTAATTCACCGCCGATATTCTTCTTGCCAGCTTCTTTATTGGTCATAATGCCTTGGCTGGTAGAAATAATAGCGACGCCTAAATTATTCAAAACCCTTGGTAATTCATCTTTACTGACATAAATTCTTCGGCCGGGTTTAGAGATACGGCGCAAAGAAGCAATGGCTGGTTTGCCATCTGTATATTTCAAGACGACTTTGATTTGATCAAAAGATCCTGCTTTTTTGGAATCAGCAGAAATTTTTTCAACTTTCTCAACCCAATGGTTCTGTTCAAGAATCTTAGCAATGGCAAATTTTATTTTGCTCATTGGAATAAGGACTTCCTCTTTGCTGACAGCATAAGCATTGCGGATTCTTGTTAACATGTCTGCTATTGGATCAGTCATAACTTTTTTAATTAGATCTTAATTATTTGAGCGGGTAATTTACCAGCTGGACTTAGTAACTCCAGGCAAATCAGCGTTGTTAGCTAATTCGCGAAAACAAATTCTACATAAGCCGAAATCTCGCATATAGCCATGATTTCTGCCACAGCGCCAGCAGCGTCTAACCACTCTTGTTGAGAATTTTGGAGTTCTTTTCGCTTTATTGATAAGTGCTTTTCTAGCCATATACTTTTAAATTAAGCGTTATTTTTTTCCTCGTCTTTAGCTTCCTGAAAAGGAAAGCCGAGGAGTTTAAACATATAGACACCTTCTTCCCGAGTTTGAGCGGTTGTACTGATATTAATTTCCAAACCGTGAAGTTGCTCAACTTGGTCAAATCTTACTTCTGGGAAAGCAATCTGTTCTTTAAAGCCGATAGATAAATTTCCAGCGCGATCAACAATTTTGTCGCTAATACCGCGAAAATCGCGAACGCGAGGAAAAGTTATGTTAACTAATTTGTCAAGAAATTCCCACATACGTTTGCCGCGCAAAGTAACAACCACTCCGACTGGATCGCCTTCTTTAACCTTAAAGGAAGAAATTGACTTTTTGGCTTTGGTGACAATCGGCTTTTGGCCGGTAATCCTAGTTACAGTGTTAACGACATCTTCGATGTATTTTTTATCTTTAGAGTTTCTGCCGATACCGACGTTGATGGTAGCTTTGGTAACTTTAGGGATACCCATCACGTTCTTATAGGCAAATTTCTCTTTGAGCTTGGGAACAACCTGCTCTTTATATACGTTCATCAAACTCATATTTTTAATCAATTAATTTCTTGCATTTCTTACAGACGCGGGCTTTGGTTTTTTTATTACCTTCACCTCCATCTTTAAACTCGAAACCGACTTTAGTAGCTTGGCCGCATTTTGGGCAAACCAACATTAAGTTGGACATGTCGAGCGGTGCCGGAAATTCTACGCGCTGTCCTTTATCACCAGAACGGCGAGCTCTCAAATGCTTAACTAATAAATTTAAGCCTTCGATACTGGCGCGGCCTGACTCAGGAAAAACCTGGAGGACTTTGCCAATTTTGCTCTTGTCTTTACCGGCGATAATTTTGACTTGGTCGTTTGTTTTAATTTTCATATACCAATAATTATCATTAAATTACAAAACTTCCGGGGCGAGAGAGGCGATTTTGATAAAACCAGCTTTTCTAACTTCTCTCGGTATCGGGCCGAAGATGCGGCTGCCCTTTGGTTCGCTATTCTTCTTGTCAATGATAACGCAAGCATTTTCATTGAAACGAAGATAGGTTCCATCGGCGCGGGCAATCTCCTTCTTGGTGCGGACCACTACGGCCAAAAGGACATCTGCCTTCTTAATAGCCATGTGGGGCGCTGCCTGCTTAACGACAACAATCATTTTGTCGCCAACGTGGGCATAGCGCTTCTTGTAGCCGCCCAAGACACGAATGCATTTGACGGTTTTTGCTCCCGAATTGTCAGCAACCTTCAGCATTGATTGAACTTGGATCATACTATTTATTAATTACTTATGCGTACAAGACGCGCCATTTTTTATCTTTTGACATCGGGCGGCAGCTAACGAAAACTACACTATCACCGATTTTATACTGATTCTTTTCATCATGCACTTTGTATTTCTTAGAAATAACGTAGCGTTTATGGTACTTTTCGTGAATACGGACTGATTCAGTTTTAACCACGATAGTTTTATCCATTTTATCGCCAACCACGGTGCCGACAAATTTTTTGCTTTTTATGTCCTTGGCCGCAACATCCTTGATTGCCACAACCAGCTTGGGAGCTGATTTTTTAGAAACGGCAATTTTAGGAGCTATAGCCTTGGAAGCTGTCTTTTTAGTGGTAGCCATATGCTTACTTTTGTTTATTTAAATTTAACAAAGTGAGTGTTCTCGCCACCAGCTTCTTGTTTTCGCGGATTTCGCGGACATCTTTAAGTTGTCCAGCTGAATCCTTAAAGCGAAGCTCACGAAGCTTGTTGCGGGTCTCAGAAAGAAGATGCTGTAAGTCGCCTTCTTTCATATTTTTCAATTCCTTAATCTTCATATTTTTATGAGCTTACTTTTTTGACAAAAATGCATTTAACTGGAAGTTTGTGAGCAGCTAATTTAATAGCTTCACGCGCAGCTTCTTCAGTTAAGCCGTCAATTTCGAAAATAATAGTGCCGGCCTTGATCTTAGCAACGTAATGATCAACAGCGCCTTTACCTTTACCCATTGGAATTTCTCCACCCTTTTCAGTCACTGGCTGGTCAGGGAAAATACGGATCCACATTTTTCCGCCTCTATCCATTTGACGGGAAAGAACGCGGCGCGCGGATTCGATTTGACGGGCGGTAATCCAGCAGGACTCTATGCTCTTCAAGCCGTAGCTGCCGAAGGCGATGGCAATCTTTTGGGTTGCTTTTCCGCCTCTCGACAATTTATGCGACTTTCTGTGCTTGGTTTTTTTTGGAGTAAGCATAGGATTTATTTCTTAAATTCTTTAAAGCCTCTGCCTTGTTCTCGAGAACGGTCAAACTTAAAATTCTTAGTTTGCTGTTCTTGAGTGCGATCAAAGACTTCACCTTTATAAACCCAAACCTTTATACCGATGGCGCCATAAGTGGTGTGGGCGACTCCGCGAGCGTAGTCGATATCAGCGCGTAAAGTTGATAGAGGCAACTTGCCGGAAATCAAATGCTCGGTACGAGCAATTTCAGATCCATTCAAGCGGCCACCGATAGAAACCTTAACGCCCAAGGCTCCAGCTCTTTCAGCTTTACCGATAGTTACTTTCATTGCTTTTTTGAACGGAATTCTCTTTTCGATGTCGATGATAACCGACTGAAGCAAGATTTCAGCGCTCAAATTAGGACGGCTGACTTCATTAATATTCAAATGAATTTCGTTCAAACGATAATTCTTTAAATATTTATCATGAAGTTTTTTCTTCAGATCTTCAATGCCCGCTCCGCCTCGACCGATAAGAAGGCCTGGCTTGGCTGTATAGACATTGATAAAAATCTTATTAGAAGAATTGCGCTCAATTTCAACTTTATCGACTCCAGCCTCTTTGAAAGATCTAAGAAGATGACGACGAACAGCGAGATCCTGCTGCAATCTTGGAATATATGATTTTTGATCGGCAAACCATTTGGAATGCCAGGTTCTGGTGATGCCGAGCCTAATGACTTTAGGATTAACTTTTTTACCCATATATTTATCTAAAGATTAACCGCTCTTTCTGTTAAAAACTTTCTTAGTAAAACCTTTGCCGGTAGTGCTGCCTTCATGTTTAGCGTGGCCAACACGGCCTTCATTTCTTGGATCATGTTCATGAACTTCGTGATCATTTGTGCCGGTGGCTTCCTTTTTATTGTTGGTTTTCTTGTCAGCGACTTTCATTCCAGTATCAGTTTTTAATTCTCCGGCAAGCTTGACTGGTTCAGCGATAACAGATTTTTTACCATCACGTTTGCCCGAATCTTTGATTTCACCAATCGTGATATTAACATGACTGGTACGCTTCATAATCGGAGTAGCGCGTCCATGAGCTCGAGGTGTCCAGCGCTTAAGCATTGGCCCACCGTCAATACTCACTTCTTTGACAAAAAGATTTGATTCTTCTAAGCCAAAATTATTAACGGCATTAGCTACGGCTGAAGCTACGACTTTAGACATCGGCTTAGCGGCTGCTTTACCGGCAAATTGGAGCTGTTTCAAAGCTTCTTCAGCTTTTTTGCCCCGAATTAAGCCGGCCACCAGCCTAACTTTTCTTGGAGACATTCTCAAATATCTCAACTTAGCTTTAACTTCCATATTTTGTCTGGTGGTTAATTAATTATTTCTTGCCGGCAGCCTGAGCCTTAGCCATTTTGCCGCCGTGTCCCGGAAATTTTCTAGTCGGAACAAATTCTCCAAACTTATGTCCAACCATATTCTCATGAATGGAAATGGTAACATGAATCTTGCCATTGTGGACGCCGAAGGAGTGACCGACCATTTCCGGAGTAATAGTTGCGGCGCGATCCCAAATCTTGATAACAGTACCTGGTTTCACTGCCTGAACTTTCTTTAAGATCCTTTCATTGATATAAGGACCTTTTTTTAAACTTCTGGTCATATTTCTAATCTTATTTATTCTTCTTGCGTCTCACCATAATTAACTTACTGGAAGACTTCTTATTTCTACGGGTTCTAACGCCATAAGCATTTTTACCCCACTTGGTTTTCGGATGTTTCAAACCGATAGGCTGATTGCCTTCGCCACCTCCGTGTGGATGATCACATGGATTCATGGCTGTACCACGGACAGTTGGGCGAATACCCATGTGTCGTGAACGTCCGGCCTTACCGATAGTCATGTGGCGTAAATCAGCGTTGCCAACCTGGCCGACAGTGCACATACATTCTTTCTTAATTAACCTGATTTCACCTGACGGGAGTTTAATCTGAGCATGCTTCTTTTCAACGCTCATGACGTGGATTGAATTTCCAGCGCCGCGACCGAGCTTAGCTCCTGCTCCAGGATCAAGCTCAACACAATGAACAGGAACACCGGCTGGTATAAATTCAACTGGCATGGCGTTACCGGTTTTAATTTCAACCAACTTATTGGAAGAAACAACGCTATCACCAACTTTTAATCCGACTGGGGCGATAATATAACATTTCTCGCCATCGGCATAATTGATTAAAGCGATTCTCGGACCACGATTAGGATCATATTCAATCGTGGCGACCTTACCTGGAACATCAAATTTATTTCTTTTAAAATCAATAACTCTTAAATATCTTTTGGCACCTCCGCCTTTATGACGGACAGTAATGACACCTCGATTATTGCGACCGCTATGTTGTTTTCTGATAACTACTAAGCTTTTTTCTGGAGTATTGGTAGTGATATCGGAGAAATCCTGGTAGCTTACGCCGCGCAAACCGTTAGTAGTCGGTTTAACTTTTCTTACTGGCATATTTTTCTCTTCTTAACTGTCTATTAAACGCCTTCGTAAACATTAATCGTCTTTGACTTGGGCAAAGTGACTATGGCCTTTTTCCAATCTTTCCTCTTACCGGAACGACGACCATAAGTTTTAGCCTTGCCTTCATAACGAATCATGTTGACTTTAGCTGGTTTTACTCCATACATGGCTTCGATAGCTTTAGCTATTTCTACTTTATTAGCAGAGATGCTAACTTCGAAAACATGTTTGTTCAAACCGTTTAAATCAGTAACTTTTTCTGTAATGAGCGGACGAACCAAAATTTCATTAGCCCGCGCGAGCTTAGCGGAATCAGTCTTGCGGACTACTTTTTTCTCGCTCGCTTTCTCTGAGCCGGCAACATAAAGATCTTTCATACTAGCTTCGCCAGCGGCTGCCTTTTTAGGAACAGCTTTTTTGGCTGGAGCAGTGGTCTTCTGTTCGGCTTCTTCATTTTTCTTAAACAACGCCATATGTATTTCTGCTTATTAGTTATATCTGGCTTCGAGCGCCTTAACGGCATCGATAGTTAAAATAAGATTTTCATGTTGGATTAAATCAACTAAGTTGATGTTATCCAAGTTAATGAGCTTAACATTGGGAAGATTTCTGGCGCTCGCCTTTGATTGTTCGCTGTTAGCGGTATTGATAATCAAAGTTGATTTACCTTTTTTCTCCCAAGCGGCTTTGGAAATATTTTCCACCACCTTAATAAACTCTTTAGTTTTGAATTCAGCCATTTCTAATTTATCCAATAAAGCCAAATTCTTACTAACAACTTTATCTGATAAAGCAATAAACATTGCTTTTCTTCCCATTTTTTTGTTCAAATCAAGCTTGAAGTTTCTGTCGTTGGTTGGACCGAAAACTATGCCGCCTCCCCGCCAAATCGGGCTTCTGCTTGATCCAACGCGAGCACGGCCAGTACCCTTCTGTTTCCAAGGCTTTTTACCGCCACCGGAAACTTCGCTTCTATCTTTAGTGTCAGCAATCACTTTTCTCTCATTAGCCTGTTGGGCAACAACAGCCTGATGAATTAAAGCGGAATTCATATCAACTCCGAAGATACTGGCTTTAAGCTCATAATCGCCGGTAACCTTACCTTCTTTGTCTAAAATTTGATACTTAATCATATCTGTAGCTTAGTTTATCCGATACGGCTTATTGAGCCTCTTCGGCAGCCTCTTGTGGCTTTTCTTCATTATTAGCCTCAGTGACAGCTTCGGTCTCGACCGGGGCTTGGGCTTTCACTTCTTCAGCTTGAACATTGTTAACAGCTAATTTTAGTTCACCATCAGCACTAATTTTCAAAAAACTGTTGCGAGCGCCTGGCAAACCGCCTTCAATATATAAAACACCATTAACTTCATCAATCATAACTATTGGCAAGCCACGGAAGGTAACTTGGTTACCGCCCATTCTGCCAGCCATACGAACACCCTTAAAAACATGCTGCACTCCACCGGCGCCAATAGAACCAGGCATTCTTTCCTGATCTTTAGTACCATGAGTAGCATTGTGTCCATGAAAACTGTGACGTTTAACAACGCCAGCAAAACCGCGTCCTTTGACAGTTCCAGTTACGGTAACTTTGTCACCGACAGAAAAAGTGCTGATATCGATTTTGTCTCCAATCTTGATCTCCGGTAAACCGGCTTTATCCATTCTCTTGTCAAGCCTGAATTCTCTAAGCCAACGAAAATTGCCTAAGCCTTTCATGTGACCCAAAAGCGGTTTATTTAAATTTTTGGCTTTTTTCTCGCCATAACCGATTTGGACAGCCTTATAACCATCTTTGCCAGGTTCTTTAATCTGGACAACGGTACATGGGCCGACCATAACCCTGGTAACGGCTTTTCTTTCGTCGCCGATCCAAACTTGGGTCATATCGATTTTTTTTCCTAATATAAATTTCATACTCTAATGCCTGTAAATAAATTAAAAGCTGGTCTGTGAGGCACACAACCAGCAAAACAAATAAATATACCTTAAAACAGCTTAGACTAAGCTATTTAATTGTGGGATATTTGTTATTTGATTTGTTTTTAGTTAATTTGGCCTCACTAAAGCAACACGAATCTTGCCAGTCCTTTTCCTAGCTAACTTAGCTGGAAGTAATTGGATTGATCGAATTACTTATTAATTAATTGGAAATGTATGATTACATTTTTATTTCCACATCAACGCCAGCCGGCAAATTCAAGTTGCTTAAGGCTTCGACAGTTGAAGAAGTTGGTTCAATAATATCAACCAATCTCTTGTGGGTACGCATTTCAAATTGTTCACGCGCGTCCTTGTGAACGAAGGTTGAAGAGTTGACGGTATACTTTTTCTTTTCAGTCGGCAATGGAATTGGACCGTAAAGTTTAGCACCTGTTCTCTTGACTGTGTCCACAATGGTTTTAGTGGACTGATCAATGATCTT
This sequence comes from Patescibacteria group bacterium, assembly GCA_028704945.1. Lineage (GTDB taxonomy): Bacteria > Patescibacteriota > Patescibacteriia > Patescibacteriales > Patescibacteriaceae > 1-14-0-10-37-14. Next base: position 27,560 of record JAQWEL010000007.1, on the reverse strand, counting down.
GTGGTCGTATGACCTGATCTTGATTCTGATGCGGCTTTTGAAGCTGCCCTCAGACTCTTTGGTCTTCACTTTTTTTTCGCTCATGTTGCTGCATTTTAATTATTAAATTGTCGCCGCCCTTAGCCGAAGCCCGACTCACGAGCTTCTCCGGGTTGATGGCGCCTGCCTGTTTATTTGCTTCAGCAAACAAGCATTATAACCCCGCCCATAGTAATATGAGCGGGGCTAAATGATCGTTTATTTGATAATTTTAGTGACAACACCGGCACCGACAGTTCTACCACCTTCGCGGATAGCAAACTTCATCTTTTCTTCCAAAGCAATTGGACAGATAAGCTTGATCTTTAAAGTGACAGTATCGCCAGGCATAACCATTTCAGTTCCTTCTGGCAATTCAATTTCACCAGTAACATCAGTGGTACGGATATAAAATTGTGGCTTATAACCCTTAAAGAAAGGTTTATGGCGTCCGCCTTCAGCTTGACTTAAGACATAGATTTCTCCTTCGAACTCGGTGTGAGGAGTAATAGTGCCTGTTTTAGCCAAGACTTGTCCACGTTCGACTTCTTCTTTCTTAACACCGCGTAAGAGCAAACCAGCATTATCACCAGCTTGTCCTTGGTCAAGGGATTTATTAAACATTTCAATACCAGTAACAACAGTTTTCTTAGTATCATGAATACCGACAATTTCGACTTCTTCGCCGACTTTAATAATACCTCTTTCAACACGGCCGGTAACAACAGTACCACGACCTTCAATTGAAAAAATATCTTCAATAGGCATTAAGAAAGGTTTATCAGTATCGCGAACAGGTTCTGGAATGTATTCGTCTAAAGTTTTAACGAGTTCCATTACCTTGGCTCCCCATTCTGAATCTGGATTTTCCAAAGCTTTCAAAGCGCTACCACGGATAATTGGAGTGGTATCACCTGGGAAATTATATTTAGTCAAAAGATCACGAACTTCTTCTTCGACTAAGTCGATAAGTTCTTGGTCTTCAACCATATCGCATTTATTCAAGAAAACAACGATGTGAGAAACGCCAACCTGGTCAGCGAGCAAGATGTGTTCACGAGTCTGAGGCATTGGGCCGTCAGTAGCGGAAACGACTAAGATAGCGCCATCCATCTGAGCAGCACCAGTGATCATATTCTTGATATAATCAGCGTGGCCTGGACAGTCAACGTGAGCATAATGTCTCTTTTCAGATTCATACTCAACGTGAGCAGTAGCGATAGTAATACCTCTGGCTTTTTCTTCTGGAGCAGCATCGATTTCATCGATACCTTTCTTAGAAGAAGCTAAACCCTTAGAAGATAAAACGGATAAAAGGGCCGCGGTTAAGGTGGTCTTGCCGTGGTCAACGTGGCCAATAGTGCCGACGTTAACATGCGGTTTTGAGCGAACAAATGTGTCTGCCATATTTTTCTTTAAAAACGGTCTTCAAGTTTTCTTAAAGTTTTTCGTCCCAAGGACGGCCAACCGTTGTTTTATTAATTATTTTATTAATTTATTTATTATTATTGTTTTGCAATGCCTTACGCACTTTTTGAAACTGGGCGGCTCGACTTTCCAAAATAGAGCTGATTGGGGCAAAATTGTCTTTTGCTTCATTATCCCTATTCCAAGCTATTTCATCATTTTCACTGTCATCGCTGTCATCAAAAAAATCATTAATATATTCAACCTTTTCTTCAGGTTCTACTGGTATTTGAAAGTGACTTTTATCTTTAATTTTTGGCTTATCTTCAATTAATTCTGACTTTTTTTGCCAAGTTTCAATATCGTTGCTTATTTTATCACTTAAATAACTTTCTGTCAATACTTTCGGTTTACTTTCAGTATTTAAAAATTTTTCATACTCATCAAGTGATAAAAGCACAAAAGGTTCCAATTCTTCCCTTGGATCGTAAACAATCAGCTTGTCCCCCGTCCGGCTGATTAGTTCGATTAGTTTCCTGAACTTGTCGGACATAAAAAATACTTGTCTTTACTAGACAGTTTTTTAGGATTTCTTTATTTTAAGCCAAAAAAAGTTAAAAGTCAATACTTTTAAAAAATAAGTTTTTTATTTAAAATAAAGTAAAAATATATAATTAAATTTGTTAAATATTAAAACAATTATCTATTTACTAAATTGTTGTAAATAAAAAACCGCTGACACCGTCGAGGCTGTCAGCAGTTTTATTATATAGAGTAAAACTATTTCTTATTTCTCTCACCAACAATTTTTTCTACCACAAATTTAGGAGCATCAAGATAGCAATCAAATTCCATAGAATAATTGGCGCGGCCTTGAGACATGGAGCGTAAAGCAGTAGCATAACCAAACATTTCAGCTAATGGGACTTTAGCATCAATAACTTTCAAATTACCGCGATCAGTCATGCTTTCAATTTGTCCACGTTTAGCATTCAAATCTCCAATCACGCTACCCATATATTCTTCAGGCGTGGTAACCTCAACTTTCATAATCGGTTCCAATAAGACCGCTCCAGCTTTGGCGCAAGCATCACGGAAAGCCATGATACCAGCCATTTTGAAAGCAGCTTCAGAAGAATCGACTTCATGATAAGAACCATCATAAACGAAAGCTTTGACATCAACCATCGGGTAACCGGCCACAATGCCTCTATCCATGGCTTCTTTGACACCCTTGCCGATAGCAGGAATATATTCACGTGGAATGGCTCCACCCTTAACTTCATCAACAAATTCAAATCCTTTCCCAGCTTCATTCGGTTCAAGTCTGACCCAGCAATGGCCATATTGACCGCGACCGCCGGATTGTTTGACGTATTTGCCTTCAGCCTCACCTTTACCGCGAATAGTTTCACGATAGGCTACTTGCGGTTGGCCGATATTAGCTTCAACACCAAATTCACGTTTCATACGATCAACAATGATATCTAAATGCAACTCACCCATACCGGAAATCAAAGTCTGGCTGCTTTCTTCGTCAGTTTCAACGCGGAAAGTCGGATCTTCTTCAGCTAAACGTCCTAAGGCTACGCCCATTTTTTCTTGATCGGCTTTAGTCTTAGGCTCAACAGCAATTTTAATGACAGGTTCTGGGAAAACAATAGCTTCGAGACACATTGGCTTACCTTCCATGCTTAAAGTATTGCCGGTAACCGTATCTTTTAAACCGATAACAGCAGCGATATCACCAGCGTGAATCTCATTAATTTCTTCGCGATGATTAGCATGCATACGGACTAAACGACCGATGCGCTCTTTTTTGCCGTTAGAAGAGTTCATTACATAAGATCCAGAAGACAAGATGCCGGAATAAACACGGACAAAACAAAGTTTACCAACAAAAGGATCGGTGGCTATTTTAAAAGCCAAGGCGCAGAAAGGAGCGTCATCAGCTGGCTTGATAGCAATTTGTTCTTCAAAATTATCAGGATTGTGAGCAAAAATTTCAGGCACATCCAACGGACTTGGTAAATAATCAACAACTGAATCTAAAACGAATTGGACACCAATATTTTTCAAAGCAGTGCCGCACAAAACTGGATAAAGTTCATTAGCAATAACACCTTTACGGATGGCTTTTTTAAGATCTTCAACGCTAATTTCTTCACCGCTTAAATATTTTTCCATTAAAACTTCATCGCATTCAACAACGCGTTCAACAAGCTCGCTGCGGTATGTTTCAACTTTATCAGTCATATCAGCCGGGATTTCCACTTCAGTAATCTGCTCACCGTTTTGACCATGGAATTCATAGCCTTTGCGGGACAGTAAATCAATAATACCGCGCATATTTTCTTCAGCGCCAATCGGCAACTGAGCAGCGACAGCCTTAGGATTCAAACGGGTGCGGATTGATTGTAAAGACATATAAAAATCAGCTCCCATCTTATCCATCTTATTGATAAAACATAAACGAGGAACATGATATTTATCAGCTTGTCTCCAAACAGTTTCTGACTGCGGCTCAACACCAGCTTGGCCGTCAAAAACAGCTACAGCGCCATCTAAGACACGCAAAGAACGTTCTACTTCAACAGTAAAATCAACGTGTCCTGGAGTATCGATAATATTAATAAGATTATCTTTCCAAAAGCAGGTAGTAGCGGCGGAAGTGATAGTGATGCCGCGTTCCTTTTCCTGTTCCATCCAATCCATTTCGGCGGCGCCTTCATGAACTTCACCAATCTTATGCTTACGGCCAGTATAAAACAAAACACGTTCAGTAAAAGTTGTTTTGCCGGCATCAATGTGGGCCATAATGCCGATATTACGAGTTTTCTCAAGCGAGTATTCGCGAGCCATATAGTAATGTTAAAAATTAATAAATATATAAGAGGCCATAAGAAGATGCTTACGGCCTCGAGTATTATCTAGCAAAATGGGCAAACGCCTTATTAGATTCGGCCATTCTATGAACATCTTGCCTTTTTCTCATTGAGGCTGAATCACCTTTGGCAGTGTTAATGATTTCATCAGCCAGCTTCTCAGCCATCGGACGTCCTTTTCTGGCTCTAGCAGCGTCAATCATCCAATTACAGCCGAGATTAAAACGTCTCTCACCTCTAACTTGATAAGGTATCTGATAGTTAGCGCCACCAACACGGCGACCTCTAACTTCTAAGAGTGGCATAACTTGTTTTAAAGCCTTGTTAAAAACATGGCGTGGGTCAGTTTTAGTTTTTTCTTTAATGATATCAAAACAATCATAAACGATTTTTTCGGCAACTGATTTCTTGCCATCCTTCATGATATAATTGGTAAATTTAGCGACTTCAATATCGCCATATTTAGCATCAGGTTCAATCCTGCGTTTTGGAGCTTGTTTTCCTCTCATAATCTTTGAGACAAGGCAGCCATACCTTGCTACTTGGATTTATAAAATATTTTATAAAAATTATTAATTATTTCAATTATTTGCCAGCTTTTGGACGTTTGTTGCCATAGCGACTGCGTCCCTGGCGACGTTTATCAACACCCTGGGTGTCATAGACACCACGAATAATTTTATAACGGACACCTGGTAAATCTTTAGTTCTACCGCCTTTAACTAAGACGATGGAGTGTTCTTGTAAATTATGTCCTTCTCCTGGAATATAGGAAGTAACTTCCATTCCATTAGAGAGCCTGACTCTAGCAATTTTACGAAGAGCTGAGTTTGGTTTCTTTGGAGTAGTAGTAGTAACCTTCAAGCAGACACCGCGCTTAAACGGAGCGCCAACGGCCTGAATGGTTTTCTTGCGGTGCAGACTATCGGAAACAACCTTAAGAGCTGGAGACTTTGATTTAGTCACTTTGCTGGTTCTTCCGCTGCGGACCAATTGATTGATTGTAGGCATACTTAAATTAAAAACTAAAAATACCCTTTTTTACGGGTTGCTTAAAGTACTTGCAATTTTAGCCCAGACTATCCAAAAAGTCAAGGGCTTTTTAATTAAATTCCAATAATCAGACTAAAAAGCTTAATAACGATATTGCCGACGAAGTCAAAAACACCCAAATAAACAAAAGCTAACAAAATCAACATACCGGCATAACCTTCCATTTTTAAATAAAATTCCTTTAATTTTAGCGATAAAAATGGAAAAATTACTCTGGAACCGTCTAATGGCGGCCAAGGAATCAAGTTAAACACCATTAAAGCTAGGTTAGTTATAGTTAGGGCGGCTGACAAAACAAAGATGCTGGCAAAAAAATTACCGGAAACTAAATCATTTAAATAAAAGCCTTCGGCGCCAAACAAAGCATTAATCAAAGAAATCTTAAGACCAGCAGTTAGTGGCATTAAACGAGCCAAAAGACCGAAAAAAATAGCTAAAATCAAGTTAGAGCCAGGTCCAGCTAAAGAACACTTAACCAAACCATATTTTTGATCTTTAAGATTATAAGTATTAATAGGCACCGGTTTAGCCCAAGCCATAAAAAAATTAGAATGGCTGGCAATAAAAATAATCGGCAAAAGCACTGATCCGATTGGATCTAAGTGTTTTATCGGGTTAAGTGTTAAACGCCCCTGATCTTTGGCAGTATTATCACCTAAAAGATAGGCAACGAAACCATGCGAAACTTCATGGACTACGGCTGACATAATCAAAGCGGCAGTCAAAATAATTATTCCTAACATACAAAATGCCCTAATATAATATAAAAAAATAAATAAAATGTCAAAAATTAGTGTCGTTCATAAAAGTATTATTATAAATAAAAACATCCTCATTTTATTTTACCAAGGATGTTTTATTTATTAAGCTTGCCAATAAAAATACTAACTATAAAAAATTGAGGACTGTATTTTAAAAAATATTAATCTTTTACACACTTTTGAACATTTCCACAACAATAATTACCTTTATACCACTCCGTTCCGGCAAAATCTCCGCTATTTTTTTCTATAGTACAACCAGACGCATTACAAGTCCAGCCAAATACCCAACCATAATATTTACCATCGCCAGAATTATAACGCCCTGTGCTACTCTCCCATCTCTGCATTGTGACATCAGTGGTAGTAAAATTAAGTCCCATCAAATTTGAAAAAGTATAAGAACTAAAAGAACTAGCAGCAAATTGTCCAACATTTAAACCACTTTTTAAACTAGCTGTATTAATAAATGTTTGTAAATTTGTCCATTCCGTCCTACTGGCCGTATGCCAACCGCTTGGGCAAGCTCCTTGCTTTTGTGAGGTGTTAGGCCATAAGGTCGTATCCATAGTTGCATAAGGCAAACTAACGTCAACCGTAGACCAACATTCACCAACATCTTGGACGCTATCACAATCAAAATCAGTCCAAACAGCCACAGGACTGGCTGAGCAATATTGAATTGTTGGATAAGGAATTGGTGGACAAGCTGATACGCATGTGTTACTCACACAAACTTGACCCGTAGTACATGTTGTACCGCTACATGTAGGTGTATTACCAGAACATTGATTAATCATACTATAATTAGTCACTAAAGTCGTGCCACAATAAAGCTGATAAGAAGCATTACAGGTCAGAGATCCAGAGCTGAGCGTCGGAACACTTGCGCACTTCCCGCCACACCCATTAGCATCACCACAGTACTTGCCACTACAATTAGGTGAACATTGATTATTAATACTGCCTGGTAAAGCGACAGCTGCGCCAGCAGCGAATTCATTAACTGGTTTCTCTAAGATATAGCCTAAGGTATAAGAAGTGCCTCCATTTATCTGGGCATAGGTATAGGTTTCTCCAGTATTAGGTCCGGCTGGTATCTTACCCATAAAAGTTTTGCCGGAAACTGCTCCGACTAAAGAAGTACCGACCGTCATAGCCGAAGTAGGCGGATAAGTACTCTCTTCATTATAATATAGCTCTAATGCGGTTTGCATTTGTTTGATATCCGAGATACGCTTCGCGTCTCTCGCCTTAACTCGAGCCGTACTTAAAGCTACAGTGGTTAAAGTCGCTAAGATACCAATAATCACTATTACTACTAATAGTTCTATCAAAGTAAAACCCTTTTGATTTTTGAGCTTCATAATAAGTATAGTTTTAGAATATTAGTAGTAATAGAGAGGCATAGAAATTTTCGTGTCCGCATCGCAACGATATGACACGAAAATAGTTGCCGATATATTATTACTAATATTCTAAAACAAAAAGACTTTTTTAAAATTATCCTTATTATACCCTATATTGCCTACCCCTGCAAATTTTTTGTATTAATCTAAATCATTAAAAATTGCTTAATTTTACCCATTTCTATAATAACAAAAAATATATACATAAGCTTTTTTTGTTATAATGCATATAAATTTATTCAAAATTTGACATTTTTAGGTTCTTTATGCTAAATTATGGCTATCAGTTTTTAAGGTGTTGTAACCGCATCTGCGCAAGCGGTTTTTTAAACCCTTAAAGTTGTAATTAACCGGTTAAAACTAAAACTATGGCCAAAGTATGTGATTTGTGCGGTCGTGGTTCGACGAAGGACGCTTCTCGCTCCCACTCAAACATCAAAACCAATCAGAGACAGCACATCAATCTTCAGACCAGAAAATTTGAAGGCGTGACTATGAAAATTTGCACCAAGTGCATCAAGTCTATTAAAAATAAATTAGGCGTCTAATTATCTCTGGATAAACAAAAAACATAAGCAATATTAGCTTATGTTTTTTTATATTGAATTTAAATATATAAATCACAAGACAACAATTCCGATAATAATCCCAATCAGCATCACTAATTCTGTTACAATTATTCTGGCCATTGATACACCTGGCTTTTTTTGATCAAAAATTTTCATAATCAAAAAAATAACAATAAAACTAAATCATGTCAACACTACCTTTTTTTAGGCGTCACCCAAAATCCCATATATTTACCAAACATTAACCTTGTTTGAGCATCAAGTCCGGGCACTGACCCAAAGATAATAATTGAAATCGGCAAAAATAACCATTCAAAAAATATCTGAATTCTTTTCCAACCAGGAAATTCCTTTGGTTTCGGCGGTAACATCAAAGTCGAAACAACTGCCGACAACAACATACCAACCATGGCTATATTCATTAAATACTGAGTTACAATTGGTAAATTAGAACCGAGCACACTGCTGTTAAAACGATCTCCACCCAAAATTAAAGGCAAACGTCCAATAACAGCAATAATTAAAGCGTTAGTGGCCCAGCTATGAAAGCCATCGACTTGAATAAAAATTTGATAAATCGCCCTTTTTTTAGGCAATTGTTTCCAGCGTTTAATCGTATTAAAAATTAGATATGGCACATTTTCTACTCCCCAACCCCAGCGTCGTTGCTGTTTATACAAGCTCTTGGCGCTATTGATAATAGACTTATCCATACAGACATCCATTGAAACTGGAAAATGCAACGGCTCAACGCGATAATCGCCATTATAATAGAAAAAAGCATGGAAAAATATTCTTGAATCTTCTGACACCATTTTGGGACTCCAAAAACCGATATCAACCAAAGTGCGCCAAGTCATTGAATGAGAACTATAAGTAGCTAATTTTTCTTGCCTAATCTGCAACATCATTTGCCAAAAAGTATTAGAAAAAGCGGCGATACGAGCAAAAAATGGCGCTTGCCAAATATTATTGTTATAAACCGGTATCGGCTGATAGCTGGAGCGATAAGGATGTTCGGCTTGCCAAAAATGCCAAACCAAATTATGAAAATAGCCAGGGATAATCACTGTGTCGATATCAAAAACACTTACCAATATCTTATCATAGTCGATTCCATATTTATCAACAACTTGTTCTCGCACACACTTAGCCGCCCAAGCCTGATTAGCGCCCTTGCCTTTAATCTCACCTTCAATCCCATCCGGGTGAACGGTTGTTAGAAAATAAGCAAACTTATCTTTAAACTCTTCACTTATTTTTTTAGCCACTCTCTCTGCTTGCTCCCCGCCTCTTTCTTCTGAAGCCAAAACAACAATCATTCTCTGCTTATCATAAGAATCACCAGCCAAGGCTGAAACGGTTGTCCGCACTAATTCATAATCCTCATTGTAAGTCGGCAAGATAACCAATTGCCATAATTCCTGCCAATTAAATTCTTTAACAGCTATATTTCCTAAAGAATCTTTAATGGCAAAACGCTTAGTTTCTAAGCCGCCGCATAAAACTTGCCAATTATTTTTTTGGCTGACTAAAAGTTTCTTATAGGAGGCAATTAAGTGTATGGCCATATACAAAACTTTTAATAGCCAATAAACATCAAATAAAATAACAAAAACAGCCACCCAAACTGGTTGCCAATAAGAAAAAACTATAAGTAAAATCAAGGTTAGCCAAGACAAGGCGCCCGGAAAAATTTCCAAACAACGGTAAAAACTATATTCGAAACCGGATAAATCAGTCGCTTTGCCTATTTTTAAATAATTCATAATTTATTTCTTTGATTTTTTGTTGCTTTTCACGGCTGGATGATTTTCTAAAAAATATCGGCCGAGGTAATAAAGAGTATACAAGAATAAAGAAAAAATCAACAAAACGAAAAATTTAAAGCTGTCAGTAAAATAAGACACTGCTGACATCAAAATCTGCTGCGGGGCTAAAAATAATTGCCAACTATTCCAACGCTCAATTAATCCCAACAAAACGCCGAGCGCGGATAAAGGAATTAATAAATTAACAAACCAAATAACTTTTTTAACATCAAGAAACTTTAACAAAAACTTTCTCATCGCTTCCAAAAAATATATAAAACTAAAAACGCCTACTAAAGAATAAAGATAAAAAAAAGTTAGCACAGGCACACCATCCAAACAGGCGCGATAATGATTTAATTCGCAAGAACCGGCGATATGCCTAATATCAGTAATGATATAGGCGGTATTGGGAAAAAAAATAATCCACAAAAAAATTAAACCAGCTAACCTTACTTTTTGATAAACTGTTTTTAAGCCGTAATTTTTAAAAACTTTTTCAAGTAAAAACATCAACAAACAAGAAATACCTAATAAAAAAATATTCCAGACTACAGCAATTAGTGGATAATTATTAAAAGTAAATTTAGCTATGTCGCCAAAAGAACGATAAAAGACATCGAAACTACCCGCCGCTTCTATACCAGGCCAAGTATTCATAGAGTTTCCTCTGTTTTATCTTTATTAATTTTATCAATATCAATTTCTTTACCCTTAAAATTAACTGGCTTTTTATTGCTCAAATCAGCCAAACTTAAGCCGGGCGCAGCCTGAGTGGCTAAACCAGCCAATTCAACCACTTTAGCTCGTTTACGATTTTCAGCTTCTTTAGCTCTATCTTCTTTTGATTTAGCCAAGCAGCTTTTACAAAAAATTGGGCGAATACCATCTGGTTGAAAACCCACTATAATTGATTTACCACAGCCAGCGCACTCGGCTGGCCAGCCATTGTCGGCTTGTTTTGGATTATAAGCTGATTGAGTATTTGATCGAGGCGCTGATTTATCTTCTGCAGAATTACTTTTTTCTTTAGGCGCTAAATCTTCTTCGTGCCACTTAGCAATAATTTCTTCGACTGATTTTTTATCGTGAGCATAATGCTCGCGGCTGGTATTAATTACCTTTTCTAAATTGCCTGTTTTCTCAATCGATTTTAAGGGCGGTAAACCTCGAGCTGAAAAAGGATCAGAGGCTATGCCATCAATCATTAACTTGTTAATAAAATTGAATTTAGGTAAATTTACTAAATCTTCTTCAGTAAAAGTTGGCTTGAATTCTTTGACTAAAATTTCAGCATCAGGCGCGCCTACTCTAAAGACAACTAAGGTGCCGACGTTGCCAAAAACAGCTGCACGGACTTTATCAGTCAGTTGCTCAATATATTGATGACCCATAATTAAATTAAGTCTATACTTACGAGCTTCAGACAAAATCGTCGCAAACGAATCAGTAGCAAAATTTTGAAACTCATCAACATAAAGATAAAAATCATTGCGGACATCCTCAGAAATATCAACACGGCTCATAGCGGCTAACTGGATCTTAGTAACCATCATTGCTCCCAATAATTGCGAGTTATCCTCACCGATACGTCCTTTGGATAGATTCATAACTAAAATCTTCTTTTCATCCATTATTTTTCTAATATCAATTGAAGACTTAACTTGACCGACAATATTACGGATCAAAGAACTCGACAAAAATTGCCCGACTTTATTTTGGATTGGGGCAACTGCTTCGGAAGCAAATTTATCCTGATAGCCGGCAAATTCTTTTACCCAAAAAGCTTTAACAACTGGATCACTGATAGATTCAACTACTTTTTTACGGAACACTTTATCAGACAACATTCTGGTAACTGACAAAAGGGTTGAACCGGGATAGTCTAAAGTAGCCAAAATGGCGTTGCGCAAAATATACTCCAAACGAGGTCCCCAAGAATCAGCCCAAAGTTTTTGAAAGACGCCGATTAAACCAGAGGCGACTAAATGCCGATAAGCCGGGTCAACTGTTTCCAAGATATTAAAAGCTACTGGGTATTCGGTGTCAGATGGATTAAAATACACCACATCATCAATGCGATTATCAGGAATAAACTCAATAATCTTTTCTGCCAACTCACCATGAGGATCAACCACGGCCACGCCTTTGCCAGCGCGGATATCCTCAACAATCATATTTTCCAAAATTGTTGATTTACCCATGCCTGATTTACCGATAATATACATATGACGGCGGCGATCATCGGTTTTGATGCCAAATTTCCTAAATTGATTCCTAAAAGTCGTTTCCGCAAAAACGGTTATATTTTCATTAGACATATTTTTTTCTTATTGGCTTTATTTTATCAGTTAATTAAAAGATTGTCCAAAATCAAGTTCAATTAAAAAACGGATGCTAATTATTAGTACCCGTTTATCATAATTTAAAATTCATCGTCATCTTCCCGCCATTCTTCATCGTCGTCCCATTCTTTGTAATCCAATCCTTCATCATCCCAGTCTTCTTCGTCATCCCAGTCTTCATCATCGTCGTCAACTGATTCGTTTTCAGTTAAATACTCTTCTTCCATATCATCGAGATTGGAAGCATGCTTATCAATGATTGCCATTTTATCCTCCATTAAACAAATTAAAAAGAACAATTAATTTAAGATTAAATCATAAAGCTCATAAAGTGTCAATATTAAAAAATCTCTACTAATGAGAGACTTTTATAATATTAAGTTAATTAAACAAACGGCAAATTAGTTGGCGGCTCATTATTAGAAACTTTAATCCTTTCGTCACCTTTGCTAATCTCTTCTTCTAAAAAATCAACAAAATCTCTGGGCGATCTTTCCTTTGGTTTAACTTCATTTTCTTCAATAACATGATCCTTATCAAAAATAGATTCCACCTGATTATTATCCCTAAAAGAATCAATTGACGGCAAAGTCATTGGCGCTTCAATCTTCTTGGCGGCCGCTCTTTGCAGCAAAGGCGCTTTAATAACAGCATCAATCGGAAAATGCCAGAGAGTTGCTAATTCTTCAACGCTCATTAAATAAGTTGGCCCGCCACGATATGAACTTCTACTTTTAAAAGCCGACATTAAATTATTCTTTTTAATATTTACTCTATACTCTGCTAAAAAATAATCAGTTTTGGTGATAGAGCGTTTATATGGCATAAAGCCATTTAAATTATTTTGAGCAAATTGCCTCATGTAACCATTAAAGCCATTAACGACTTTTGGTTTATTCATTAATTCTTTTTTGGTAAAATAAATTACTCTGCTTTTAGCCTTAAAACAAATTTTGCTTTTCTTTATAGCTGCAGCCTCGAGTTGTTCTTTTTTATGCGGCGGCATATTCATCAAGGTCTCCGGCGGCTTAGGTATAAGCCCAGCCATAAATTCGTCCGTCTTTTTTACCCAAGAATTATCAATCGGGTTTATCAATAATTGAAACCAACATTGCTCTCCTGGTCTTAAGCTTGACAACAAATCCATCAAGTTAGCCATTGAGTCCTTATAGACAGTTTCTGGGGCGCCATAATTATGTTCAAATTCACGATAACATTTAATTGGTAGCTGTTCAGGGCCAACAAAAGTATATTCCGCTCCCCAGATATCAAACTCTGGATCAGGAAAAATACTAGGGGTTCCTGTTGTATAATCGCTTACTTCGGTAATTTCAGCGTCAGGATATTGAGAATAAACAGCTGTCTCTATGTTGGATCTAAAATTATTAGGTGTTCTGATTAAAAACTGAACGTAACCATCTATACCAACAATTTCAAAACTAAAACCAAGTTGAAATTGCCCTTCCCAATACTGCTCAATCAAATTGGGATTTTTATGAATTCCCATCAAATAAGAAAACAAATTTTCAACCGCCTTAGGAGATTGTTCATTATTTCTTGGCACATCAATAGCCAAAAGAACAAATTTTTGCTTCGCATACCATTTATTCTCAATATAATCTATCCATAATTGCAAAGCGCCATACAAAAAAACGATAGCGATTGGCAACCAGCCAAAATACCAAAAAAAGATACGGTAAACAATTTCCCCTATCGGCAAATTAATAATTTGAGCGTATTCATCAATAAATAACTCTATTTGCATATCTGCTAAAAATTATAGCACAAATTATAATTCTTATGAATATACTTAAAATATAAAAAACAGAACCTTACTTAGGCTCTGTTTTTTTGAGAATATATTTTTATTTAACTAATTCGTAATAGCCGCCGTCAAGCTTGCGGAATTTAGCTTTGTTCATCAAAGCTAAATTAATGGTTGTCTGTTTAACCAAACGCTGATCCATAACTTTTTTAACAACCTCTTCTTTCAAAACCGGGCTGCCGAATTCTTCGATAATACTAGCAATAACATCGGCAACGGTACCGTTCTTATAGCCCCATTCTCTGAGACCATATAAACCGCGTCCAACTAAAACATATTTATCATCCAAAATAAGTTCATTATGGGTGGTAGCGATATTGACACCTTTGTGGTCAAAACCAAGGTCTTGAATTTTTTTAGCGATGTCGCCGTAATACATTGGCTTGCCTTCGTTTTTCAAAACCAAATAAATCTTGTCGTTAATAGTTTTTGGATTGACTTCGCGCCATTTAACATTGCCCCAGCGGCCGAATTTATTAATTTCTAAATCGCTTAGTAAGCGTAAAAAATTATAAATATTCCTATTTTGATAAATATTATCATTAAAATCGTTAATAATTTCGGATAACAATTTTGATAAATCAAGTTTATCAGGAGTAGCGATTTTGTCCTTATGTTCATTTAGGCTGACTAAACTTTGAGCTAATTCAATCAATTCTTCAGTAGAAAGCAAGCGTTTAGCTTCTTCGATTTTCTTAAGTAATTCTTCAGCAACCAAATCTAAGTGATCAGTATTATAAAACTTAGGTTTAATAAAATTATTAAAATATTTAGAATTGCTTATTTCATCAAAATTATCGCTAAAAATACGGGTGACCAAAAAATCAGCGTAGCGATCATGCTCATCTTTACTGTTAGAAACTTGGTTTAACTTTGAAATATAATGCAAAATTTCAAAAAGATAGGCTTTGTCAATTACACCGCCATGTTCTTCAATAATCTGATTGATGGCTTGGCGAATTTTAGCCAAAGCAACATCTGAATCTTGAATTTTTTTAATTTTAGCTACGCTTGAAGTTTCGATTTGGCGAATACGTTCTCTGGTTAACTGATGTTTTTTGCCAATCGCCTCCAAGGTTTCCTTTGGATTGCCAGCCAAACCAAAGCGGCTTGATAGCACCTCCTGCTCCCTTTTGTTCAGATTTTCAAACAAGCGAGAAATAATCTCGGCTATATTAACGCTAACCAAAACTTCTTTTTGGTTACTCGCCATAATCTGATTTAAGATTGATTCTTCCGAGTTCATAAAATTGCTACCATATTTAACAAGCTAAATTTGGCTAATATTTAATAAAAAAATATATTATTTATATTTATAAGGAGATAATAGCATAAATATCATAAAAAGTCAATATTAATATCAAAATCAAGCAATAATAAAAAACAGGCCTTAACCTGTCTTATAATAATAGATGTTCATGATCAACAACTACAATTTTCTCTCCGTCTAAAATATTATAAAGAAAAACATCAGCAATTTCTCTGCGATAATTAAATTCTGTTTCCTCCATAATGGAGTAATTAATTTCCTTAACTAATTCGGACTCAAGATCTTCAACTATTTTTATTAACTTTGATTTATTAATCTGACCAACCACAAATAAATCAACATTAGAATCCGGTTTATTAACAAACGAGCCAGTCAAGATTAGCAGTTTGATATTACCTATTTTCTTTAATTTCTCAGTAAAATCTTTTTCATAAAGCATCTGGGATTTAACGATGAGGGCTTTTATTTCATTATAAAATAAGAAATCAGTATTAACACGATAATATTTTCTATCTTGTTTCTGTTTTTCTTTAGTCTTGCGTTTAGTTTGCGGAGTAGCTTCCACTACAATGCTTGCTTCTTCTCCAACCAAAAATTCCCCTTCGCCTTCCGGGCAAGTCTCTGAACAAAGCAGACCAAGATCTTCTAAATTATTTAATTCTCTAAAAACAGAATTTAATTGCAAATCAAGTTCTCTGGCAATTTCCCTAATATAAAACCTCTCATTAGGGTGCAATAAAAAAAGTTTTAAAAGTTTAACCCGGGCATTAGAGCCAAATAGCTTATCAAGCATAATGTTTTCAAATTCTTAAAAATATAGTATAATGAAAATAGTTGACAGTCAATAGGAGGAAACCGCCCTTAGGACGGCTAATTTATGAATTGCAAAATCAGTCAATTGGTAGTTAGTCCGGAATCTAAATCCGGACCAATCGGAAAAATCATCTTAAGTCAGCCAAGCCAGGCCGAAGAAAATCTGCTAGGCAGGCTTTTTGTTGTAGCCGAAATCCAATCCAGACGATTGGATAATTTAGTTTTAGTCGATCATATCGTCAATTGCTTAAATCAAAATTATTATACTTCGGAAGAATTAATTTACTTGGAAAAAACCGGACACGCTACTATCGAAGGTATTTTTGAAAACGCTGTCACTAAATTGAATAAACAAATATCAGATTTTCTAATCAATCAGCACATAACTTTTTCCCCGGAATCAGCCAGCATTACTATTGGCACAATTTTTGAAAATAAAATATTTTTTTCCAATATCGGATCGAACAAAGGCATCTTGATATACGAACCAAAAAATAAAGATGCTAAAACTACAGATGGATTCCTAGCTATCAATATTACCAAAAATACAGCTGAGCCTATTCGAGAAATATTCGATCAAAACAAACTTTTTTCCAGCACTGTCAAAGGCTTAATCCCGCTCGGGGCTGCCTTTATTTTTACCAATGAATCTTTATATGAATTTTTAGATGAACGCCAATTAATCAAAATCATCTCATCGTTACCACCCGCTGGAGCCACTAAGCAAATTAAAAACATTATCGAGCAATCATCCTTATTCGTTCCCTTTTTAACATTAATAATCAAAAACCAGAAACCGTTAATCGAAGAAACTTACAAGGAGCGTCCATCTTCGGCTGATTTAACACCAAAGACAATTGAAGTTAAGGACACTTCCGCCCACTATTACAATCAGGAAAACAAAAATCAAGATAAAAATTATAAGCATCCTTTATCTGAAGCGATTGCCAGTCGACGTTCCAACGAGATAGCTCCGCCTAAAGACATTGATCGCCAATCAATCAAAGCTTTGAATAAAACCGAAGAAGACACGGCCGCCATTTTGCGTCCGACCGGACTTTTTACGACCGAAACTTTAAAAAAATTCACCAACCTGTTTGATTTTAAAAAAATAAATAAAATTTTCAAAAAATCAACCGTGATTATTGAAAGACGGTCGGTGGCTAAAAAAACGATTATTTCCGGGCTCAAAAACATTTTTAGCAAAATCCAAAAAATATTTGGCTTTGCTGTTGGTTTAATAATTGGTTTTTTCAAAATAATAACCAACCAAACCGAACGTAAAGCTTTGATATCAGAATTAAAAAACAAAAAAAATAATTTGAAACTAAAACATTGGCTAATGCTCGGGCTGATTATCGCCTCGCTCATCTTTTTAATCTTTAATATTTTTAGTTTGAACAATAAAAGAATTGAAAAAGATAGACAAGCGATTATCACTGCTAACAAAAAAAATCTTGATGATTTATTTAACAATTTGGCTGGACAGCTGATCTGTTGCGATGAAAACGCCAAAATTATCGCTAAAAACATTGAGAATGAAATCAACAAACTGCCGGCTAAATTTGACGACGAGAAAAAAATAATCGAAGACTATAAAAAAAGGCTGCAAAATTCCGCTGATTTTCTTTATCACCTAACCAGACTTAATGATTTGCAAAAAATTGAAGGCATACCAGACAATGCTGCTTATATTTATGGAGCGGAACAATATCTAATAATTCCATCAGGCAAAGAACTCCGTTTATTTGATGCTAAAAATAAGACTTCACTTAACGCCACTATTAATCTTGGCCAAGAAAATTGCCATCCTTTGGCTGCCGATAGTTCCAGCGGATTTTTCAACTGTTATGCTAATGATAAAATTGTTAGCGTCAATTTAAAAAATCGAGTTGTCAGTGAATCGACCATCAGTGATATGCCCACGGATGTTATTGGTGGCGCTATTTGGAATAACCGACTATATTTAGTTTCTGGCAACAATAAATTAATTTACCGCTTTAATAAAAATGGCGCTAACTATAGCGGCAAAACGACTTGGCTCGGCGGTCCGGCTGAATTAAATACTATTAAGGACTTAACTATCGACGGTTACATTTATTTATTAAGCGAAAATAACATTATTAAATATCGTTCCGGCAATCGTCAAGACTTTACTGTCGCGCCAATCTCGCCAGAATTGTCAGCCGACAGCTTTACGACCAACATCAAGGCCGATACGATTTATATTTTAGATAAAAAGAATAAAAGAATCGTGGCTTTAAATAAAAAAGGAGAACTAGCTGGACAATACATGTCCGATAATTGGAATAATCTAAAGGCGTTAGCCCTGTCAGCTGATGGCAAAGAACTTTATGTCTTAAGCGATAACAATGTTTGGATTGTTAAAGCGAATCAATTATTAACTCAATAATTAATCTACTATATAAAAATAGAGCCTTATTCAAGGCTCTATTTTTATATCTTGGCAGACTATCGATGATAAGGCTTATCAAAACTTAATAGTGTATTTAAAGTTTCTTGAGCGCACTTTTTCCAGCTAAAACATTTTACTCGCTCCAAACCAGCTGCAATCATGTCTCTTCTTAAACTTTGGTTCAAGATGGCTTCGGTTATTTTTTCAGCCATATCTTCAGGATTGCGCTGGTTAAAGTATAAAATAGCGTCAGCTCCGACTTCCGGAATGGAAGCTGTCTGGCTAGCAACCACTGGTACGCCGACAGCCATCGCCTCAAGCAGAGGGATGCCAAAACCTTCATAGTTGGACGGATAAACAAATAACTCTGCTGTGGCCATCAAGCAGGCCAAGTCCTTCTCTTCAACCCAACCAGTCAAAACAATTTCTTTTTCTAAACCATAATAGTTAATCGCTTTCCTGATATCATTAAAACCAAAACCATGACTGCCGGCTAAAACCAACTTATGCTTCAGCTCAGGGTTATTTTTTTTTAAAAAATAAAAAGCTTGAATTAGGTTTAAAATATTCTTCTTAACCTCTAATCGCCCGACATAGAAAATATAAGGCTTTTTAATATTATACCGAGAAAAAATTTCTTTACTGACAGACAAATCAATCTTAGTGTTATATAGACAGTCATTAAACCCGTTGTGAATTACACTTATCTTATTAATCTTTTCTTCTCCATAAACCAAAGCTATCTCCTTTTTGGTAAATTCAGAAATGGTAATAATTTTCCAAGCTTTTTTAAGCGCAAAGGCCGTGGACCAATCCAAATAATCAATCTGCTTAGCGTTATATTTACCAGCCGTAATCAGCTTAACAATAAAACTAAACAAAAAATTCGGTTTATTAGTCTGATTATTATCATACAAAAAACTTTCCCTTTTAAAGCCGATGTCATGAATAGTGGCCACTGATTTTTTAGGATGGATTAAGGGTAAAGCATGAGCGGGCACAAATAAAATATCCGGTCTTTTAAAAAGCATTTCTAATGATAGCCGTCCTTGAGTCCAAAAAAAATTAAATGGCCAACCCAAAACTTTGCCGCGAAAATTTCCGTGCGGACTTGATAATACTTGATAGCCGTTTTCAAATACAATATCCGGATTATAATCGATATTGTCAGATACTAAATCAACCAAACCGAAAGACAGCGGTTCGTCGGAGTATAGAATATATTGATTTTGACTGTCCAGTTTAGCTAATTCACGGATTAAATGATAACTATACCATTCTGTTCCTGTCTTATAGCTACGATTAGCCCGACTGGCATCAATGCCGATTATCATAATTATTTAACAGCAAATAAGCTTCTTTTATATGATTCTAAATTTTCCAAAGAAATTCCAGTGCCTTTAGCTACACATAGATTAGCGTCATCGGCCACAAAAACAGAAACATCGGTCGTGCGATAAATCAACTGATCGATATTTCTCAATAAAGATGAGCCACCAGATAAAACCATGCCTTTATCCATAATATCAGCTGATAATTCCGGTGGTGTTTCTGACAGCATAGCTTTGATAGCGACAATAATTTGTTCTAATGGCGCTTGCAGGGCTTCAGTCACGTCATCTGAATTAACAATGATATTTCTTGGCAATCCAGTTAATAAATCACGCCCTTTAACTTCAGTGGTTAATTTATCTTCGAGATAGAGGGCGCTGCCAATGTTAATTTTTATGTCTTCGGCTGTTATTTCTCCGATAGCTAAATTATATTTTCTCCTAATAAAATCTATAATTGCGTTATCAAATTTATTGCCGCCGACCCTGACCGAAGTAGATGCGACAATGCCACCTAAAGAGATGACAGCCATTTCCGCTGTACCGCCGCCAATATCGACAATCATATGTCCGGACGCCGAACCTATCGGTATCTCAGCCCCAACAGCAGCGGCAATTGGCTCCTTGATGATATAGGCGGCCTTAGCTCCGGCAGCAATAGTAGCGTCAATAACTGCTCGACGCTCAGTCGAGGTAATGCCAGCTGGCACAGCTACCATAACTTCCGGACGAAATAAACGCATCCCGCCGATAGCTTTATTAATAAAATAACGAAGCATAGCTTCGGTGGTTCGATAATCAGCAATTGCTCCATCTTTCAAAGGTTTGATAGCGATAATACTGTCAGGCGTTCTGCCCAACATATCCTTAGCTTCATTGCCGACGGCTAAGATTTTTTTATCAATCATTGAAATAGCTACCACACTCGGTTCGTTAATAATGATTCCTCTCTTAGGAACATAAACAAGTGTATAAGTCGTTCCCAAATCAATACCAATTTTCTTAATCACATTTAACATAATCAAAAGTTTACTTCATAATACTTATCCCCTCCTAAACTTTCTTGCCAAACTATACTACTACCTATTTTTTTAACATTCAAACCGGTTGGATTATATTTAATAATAGGCTCTTTAAAATATAAGCCGACAACTAAATCTGAAACCCGACTGCCTGGTTGCTTGTCTAAATTCAAAGAATATTTACCGACTTTCAACTGTTCATAGAGATTATAAGGCAATAAATACTCAAATGACAAGCCCCCCAACTTACCTGGTTCGACTTCAGTGTAAGCGCCAAACCATTGCCGGCCATTTTCAATGCCACTCAAAATATCTTTATCTGAACCAAAAAAACCAATAACCTTAAGCAATTTTGAGCCTAATGGGATATAAATTCTAGTAAACGTCTTGTATTTATCAGTCTTCCAATCAAGATCACCTAAATGCGAATAATTTATACTAACCTTAGCCAATAAACCATCGTTTGTTTCCTTAACTTCATAGTTAATGTTTTTATTGATAATCGCATCTGTTTTTAAGGCATGCAAATTAGCATCAACTACCTCTAAATAATCTCCTTTAAAATCAGACTGAGCGCCAGCCCATTTTTTTTCTTGCAAAAAAGAAGCTAATTCACTATCAAAAGAAAAAATTAGAATATCCTTACTAGCCAAATTATCAGCTAAAATACCGCTGACAGCTTGCCAATATTCAGCTGCTTTCGTTAAAATCTTCTTTTCTAATTCTTTAGCTATTTCTCCTACAATTTCTTTGCGATCAAATTCAGACAAGCCGAGTTTGGCATAATTCTTTTCAGTATTCTCTTGCAATAAAGTAGTAAAATTTTCTGACGAATAAACTTGACCTCTAATAGTAATCGGCCCGATTATTTTTAATAAATCAACGACTACTTTGGGTGTAATAGCAATAACCAAATCAAATTTTTCTTGCGGCAAGGAATTAGCTGCTGCTTCCTGATTATAAAACCAAACTATTTTTTTAGCGCTATCTGGCCAATTAGGTGACCAATTAGCGTCGCGCATAAACCAATAATCTTGCCCTAAATATTTTTTAATCGGCTGTGGCGGTTCAATCTTTAATTTTTCCTTAGCAGGCCAGTCTAAGTGATAAACATCATGAGTTTGAAATTTTGTTAATTCCCCGTTGTTAGTAATAGCTAAACCATAAGTGCCGATGAAACCGCCTGTCGGCCTAAGTTCATTGTTGTTTTGAAAAACAAATAAAAAATTAGTTGCTCGCGGATAGCCAGCTAAGGTCGGCATAATTTGCGCCAGCGGTTCGGCAGCGGCTACTATCTTTTTAAAATCAGCTAAATTTCTTTTAAAGCTTTCCACGTCAACGTCATATTGCCATAAAAATTCAGGGTCGCCGATACGGTTAATTGATTCCTCGATATAATTTATATTTTCATTAACTTTTGGAAAAAGCTCTTTCCCAGATTCAATCGCCGCTAAAAAACTTTTTTTATCAGCTGCTGACAACTTAGTAAAGTCAAACTGCTTATCTGAATTAATTAATTTAATATAAGCTTGACCGCTATTCCAAACCATAGCAATGGTTTCTTCGGTTAGCTTTCCGGCTACTAAAATATTTTCAGCGTCGTTAATTTTTCCCTTAAGTATAGGCAACCAAGCGATTGGACTATATTTTAACTGTCTTAAATTAGTTAGACTGGATTCAAGGTGAGTATCAAGGTGTTTAAGCCTGTAATCAACAGCAGTGCTGTCATTTTTGCTAATATCATTTAATAAATTTTGATAATCAACTTTTGCTTCTTTGGCTTCTCTGTAAAAATTCTTAGCCGCTGGATAAAGCGCTAAAATATTTAGAATAATCATTACCACGACTGCCACCATCATCCAGATACAATAATTAGCTAACTTTATTAACTGTCGACGGCGTCGATGCGCGGCAAAATCAAAATTACTTACCAAATTATCCTTCACATTTTTAACGTATACTTCTAACAGATTGTTATTTTTATTAAACATTTTATTCGTTGCGGATAGCCTCAATCGGGTCTAAGGAGGCTGCCTTTTTGGCTGGATACAAACCGAATAAGACTCCGCAAATTAATGAAAACAGAATAGAAACGACATAGGCTCTTAAGGGCACGCTAAAAGACCATTCAAAATTAAGTTGATTGGCAACAACCGCGATAGCGTAAGAAACCCCTAAACCGACAATGATTCCCAATACTCCGCCAATAGTTGTAATAATGATTGATTCTATTAAAAATTGTTTTAAGATGTCATTAACTTTGGCGCCAACCGCTTTTCTTAAACCGATTTCCATAGTCCTCTCAGTAACCACTACATACATGACGTTCATAACGCCTACTCCTCCGACGATAAGCGAGATGACAACTATACCCAAAAGTAGCAACGTCAAAGCATCAATCGTAGTTTTAAGCATATCCATGCCTTCTTTCATAGTCACAACTCTAAAGTCGTCTTTATCTGGATCAGTAATATCATGTTCTTGTCTTAAGATATAACGAAATTCCTCTGCCGTATCATCAGCCAGATTAACATCTTTAAGCTGATGCATGGTGTACATCAAGTAGTCAATACCCATTATCTTTTTTTGCAAAGTCCTAACCGGCATATAGACATAATCATCAAAATCCATAAACAAGGCCGCTCCCCGTTCAGCCATGACGCCAATGACTAAAAATTTTTCTTGCCTTATCTTGATTTGCTTGCCAACAGGATCTTCGTCGCCGAAAAGCTTGTCTTTTATTTTTTTTCCCAAGACTACTATTTGAGCAAGAGATTTGTCTTCAGCATCAGTAAAAAATCTACCTGAAGATATCTTACTGCCTTTATCAACATCGACATATGAAGCCGAAGTGCCAAAAATATAAGCGCGCTTAGTTTCATTCTTATAGCTAGTCTGTTCTTGCGACATGACGCCAGCGTAAGCATTTTTTACATTTGAACTTTTAGCTAAGGCGTCCATGTCTTTCAAAGTCAGCGTGGTAACTTGGATTCCCATGGCTACGGCGCTAGCGCTTTGCATTTCTCCATCACTACCCTTTTTGGTAGTTGGCACTTTTACTTCTGTTTCAACGACATCGGTTCCAAAAGTTTCTATCTGTTTTAAAACTAATCCGGAAATTCCTTCTCCAGCTGAATAAACAATAATAACCGTAGCGATACCAATCATAATACCCAGCATAGTCAAAAAAGACCGTCCGCGGTTATGACCCATGGTATGGATAGCATTCTTAATAGCAGAAGATATAGTCATAAAAAATTATTCGTAACGCAAAGCCTCAATCGGACTCAATTTAGCCGCTTTATTAGACGGATACAAACCAAAAATCAAACCGATAGCCATAGATACGCCAACTGAAATGGCGATTGAAATCGGGGAAAAAACAAAAGCCCAATCATAGCCTAAGGTCTTGGCAATAATCGCCACCAGCCAAGACACTAATTCACCACAAGCAATCCCGATAAGTCCCCCCAGAACGGTTATATTAATTGCCTCAACCAAAAATTGCAGCTTTATATCCCAGCCGCTAGCTCCAACCGCTTTTCTTAAGCCAATTTCCCTGGTACGCTGTGCAACTCTGATCAACATAATATTCATAATGCCAATCCCGCCCACTAAAAGCGATAAAGCGGCCATGGCAGCTAAAAAAAATCTTAATGAGTCAGTCACTGTTTTTAAAGTTTTTAAAGCATCGGCGGCGCTATTAATTGTAAAATCATCTTCCTTACCGGTTTTATCCTTAATATTATGGCGGTCGCGCAAAGTAGCAGCGATATCACTTTTTGCTTTTCCTAAATTATTTTCGTCATTAACTTTTAATCGGATATAGTTAACATAACGGACGCCGGTAATCAATCTCTGCATTGAGCTGACTGGTATAAAAACATAACTATCCATATCTTGCATCATTATTTTGCCCTTTTCCGCTAAAACTCCGATAACTTCAAAGCTTTGGTTTTTTATTTTTATCCTTTGGCCAACTGGTTCATTTTCTCCAAATAAATCACGCGCAGTGGTGTAACCCAAAACAGCCACTTTAGCGACGCCTCTTTCTTCGGCCTCATTAAAAAATCGACCCTTTTCTATCTGGTATTTTTCAGCTGATGGCATATCAACGGTGCAACCGTCTATATTAGCTCCTTCTATCTTATTATCTTTCCAACTCACTGTGGCCATACCGCTGTTGTGAGCTACTATGCCAATAGCATCCGGGACATTCTTTTTATCTCTTAAGGCCAAGGCGTCTTCATAGGTTAAAGTAGTGATAACAATACCGAAAGCTGTTGCCGGCGGGCCATCAGCTTCTTGCTTACCTGGCAAAATACCGATTAAATCCGTACCTACTTTTTTAACTTGGCCTAAAATAAGGCCTTGCGCTCCAGCGCCAATAGCCATAATAATAATAACCGAACTGACACCAATAATAATACCAAGCGTAGTAAGCAAAGTTCGCCGCTTGTTATCCAAGAGGCTCTTAATAGAATTCTTAATAATTTCTAATATATAAATGTATTCGCTTGACATTTCTTAAAAAATATGCTATATAAATATTAAAAATAAGTTCTTTTTTAAAATTTTAATAGGTGATAAATGGAAAAGGGTCTGAAAACTGTGGATGAAATTCTGTCAGGATTTACTAATCCAATCTTTGTTCCTTGTGAACAACAATTTCCAGATAAAAAAAATTACTGGCTAGCTAAACTTGATAATAGTTGCATCTTTTGCGTTGAGCAAGGCGATTACTTGTTCAGTCAAGAAAGGCAACCAATCTTCAAAATCATTACTGCCTGCGAAGGCTTTGATAACTCTGAAGTAAAACCGGAAGAAATCTTGGTTGGATCATCGGAAACACCGGTTACTCTAATCACTTATACTTTTACTTTTGAAGGAAAAAGTATAATTATTGGACGCAACAAAGCCAGTGCTCAAGCAGGAAAAAACAGCCTGTCCGATGACGCTATCCACAAGATACAAACAACAATTCTGGCCATTACTTCCTATTAGTTAGATGATTAATTATCGTCAACTAAATATTCAAACAAACCGTTCTTAATTAAAGGGCGGTTTTATTTTAATAATTCTTCTTCATCTTTAGCCATACGCCTGACTGATAATTTCTGATCACTTTCTAAATTACCATCTTTAATTCTAATAATCCTACCTGCATGTTCAGCTGTGCTCATTTCATGAGTAACCAAGATAATCGTATTACCACTCTGCAAATTTAAATCTTGCAAAATTCTCATTACCTGAATACCAGATTTTGAATCAAGATTGCCAGTCGGCTCATCAGCAAAAATAACCGCTGGATTATTAACCAAGGCTCTAGCAATAGCCACACGTTGTTTTTCCCCGCCAGAAATTTGATTGGTATAATAATCCATTCTATGACCTAAACCGACACTTTCTAAAACCTCTTTAGCTCGTTTCTCAGCATTGCCTTTGTGTAATCTGGCGTAAACCAAAGGCAACATAACATTTTCCAAAACTGTCGTGCGCGGTAGCAAATTGAAAGATTGAAAAACAAAACCAATTTTTTGATTACGCATTACTGCTAATTCATTATCTGAAATTTTAGTTACATCACCGCCTTCAAAAATATATTTACCGCTGGTAGCCTGGTCTAAAAATCCCAAAATATGCATCAGGGTTGATTTACCGGAACCAGAGGGGCCCATAATCGACACAAATTCACCTTTAGTAATAGAAAAAGAAACCCCATGAAGCACTTGAGTAACCAATTCCCCTTCACCGAATTCCTTTTTTAAATTATTAATCTCAATCAAGCTTTCGCCAGATGTATGAACAATTTTACCCAGCTTAATTTTGTCCGTTAGTGTTAGTTTTTTCATTATTTTTAGTAAAGGTTATAACATCATCCCCCTCTGAAATTCCAGAAATCACTTCAGCTTGCCCGCCGTCGCCAATCAAACCGATTTCAACTTGTTTTTCTTCTGGCTGATTATTTTTTAAAATTTTAATAATCTTGCGACCATCTTTTTCTTGGACAGCGCGATAAGGGATAACTAAAGCATTATCTTTTTTGGCGGTTTCAATATCGGCTGTAGCGGTCATACCCGGCTTTATTTCAGTTTGATCAGACATAAAATCTATTTTGGTCTGATAATAAATTACACCCTGAATAATAGTCTGAGCTGGATCAATCGAGGCCACTCGACCATCAAGTTTAACATTGTCGCCAAAAGCATCAAAAGTAATTTTAGCAGTATCGCCAATTTTTAATTTAGCAATATCTGTTTCAGAAATATCGAGTTCTATTTCGTAGCCATCTTGCGCCATCATCTTGATAGCTGTTTTTGATGCTGAAGTCTGTTCACCTAATTTATAATTAACTTCAGTCACAATGCCGTCCAAGGGCGCTTCTATTTTGTTATGATCAATCTGATTTTTAACCAAGGCGACGCTAGCTTGGGCTTGGCGAATCTGAGCACGAATTAAATTGACATCTTCGACTCTGGCGGCAGCTTTTACTTTATTTAATTGGGCAACGGCAATACGTAAAGCTTTTTTAGCGGCTTCGACTCGATCAGCTGCGCTAGTAAGCTGCTGGTCGCGACTGGTTTTAGTGGTGGACAAAGTATTATTAGCTCTAACCTTACCATCT
>JAQWEL010000003.1 GCA_028704945.1 Patescibacteria group bacterium | reverse complement strand
GAGTGAACTAAATATTTTTGCGAGTGAGCAAAAATATTGCAGTGAACGTCCGAAAAACATTTGGGAAATGTTTTTCGCTGACCCTGGACAAACGAGGCGCCTGCCTGCCGGCAGGCAGGTTATTCCGAAGGAATAGTCGAGTGCGGAAATCCCTATCTCTCCGACTTGTAGCTGAAGTTATCACAATTTCTTACTCAGCAAATTCTCTTAATGGCTTAGTATTAATGAGTATTGTGTTATCCTTAGTAAGAAATGGAGACCCTTGTTTATTAAAGACAAGCCAGGCAAATCTGTATTCTCTATTTTTTTCAAAATTACAACCAGGGTGATCTAATGATTCCTTGGTTTTAATAAAAATTTTTTCAATAGTCTGTCTGTTATTTCTAGCGAGCACGGCCTCGGATCTGCTATTGAATATAGATATTTTTTCGTTTACATAAGTAATCTCTCTGTAAAAACAATCTATTACTAATTGCTTGCCGCCTGGGTATAAGTCTAGTAATTTTTGTATTAACAATTTTTTGATTTTATCTGCAAATTTTTGCGGATTTTTTATTTCGTAGAAAGAATTATAACTTTCATTAAATTGTTTGCCCATTTCAGGATTTATTTTTTCGGTATCATCTATTTTTGTGGCACAAAATATATAGACATTAGGGTATGTTTTGTCTTTAATAACAAGTTTGCTGCCGTTCATCATTTTAATTTTTCCAGACCCTTGAAATCTAACACCGGAATACAGTTCATTTAGTTCGCTCATTGAGTAATCCGTAGTTTCTTTGTGTTCTATTTGATCAGAATAAAAACCTTCGGACGAATCTTTTATCAATAGATTTTCATGTGTTTGATAATATTCTAATGTCCCTAGCTGTATGTTTGGAGCGGAGTTAATATTATACTTTTCAGAACAATATTTTACTATTCTCATATTATTTTTTTAGTTTTTAAACTAATTATAGGCATTATATCAGAAAAAAATCGAAAAGAAAGAGTCTATTCTATAACAAAATATTAAGTCTTTATTTTGTTATACATAAATGCAGGTCGAAATTTATTTTGATTTTTTGAAGAAACAAGCTATAATAATAGTAAAATTAAATTATAAAGATAATATTTTAACATGACTTTCTTAATTAAAAGAAAAAATGGTAGGGAGTGGAATTATGAAATAGATGGACACAATTATTCCATTGTTATAGATATGGAATTAGAACATTGGTTATCAAAATCGCAATTTGTTCCCGAAATTAAAAATGATATGATTGTTTCTCTAAAAGGACATGTCATGGAAGATATCTTAAAAAAAATAATATTGGATAAAAATAATTATCTTGACAATCCATTGTTTGGAGACATGGTTCTAAGTCCTGATTATTTATTTGAATTTAAAGATATTATTAACACAGGATAATATAATCAAGAAACACTTGATTGGCTTAAAAATACCAATAAATTTCGAAAAATAACTTACACTTTTTTTGCATATAAAAAATTTATGACCGAAAAATTTTTAAAAATTAAAGAGATAGTAGAAAAAGAATTAAACCAAGAAAAAGATTCAGCCCATGACATAGACCACGTTATGAGGGTTTATAATTTAGCTTTAAATATAGCTGAAAGCGAAAAAGATGTTGATTTGGATATTTTGCAGGCAGGTGTTTTGCTTCATGACATCGGCGGTGCTAAAGAAGCTAACGATCCAACAGGCCAAACTGATCATGCTGTGGTTGGTGCTGAAATGGCTAAGCCGATATTAGAAAATTTTGGATTTTTAGAAGAGCAAATAAAACACATTCAAGCTTGTATTTTGTCTCATCGCTATCGCACTGACAATTTGCCAGAAACTATTGAAGCTAAAATAGTCCATGATGCCGATAAACTGGAAACTGTTGGTGCTATTGGTTTGGCTAGAGCATTTGCTTGGATTGGTAAACATAAAGCCAAGATTCACAAAACAGCTGACATTGAAGAATATATGAACGAAAATCTAGGCGGAAAAATCAATGGTCGCATTCAGGACAAGTCAAAACACAGCGTTCAAATCCAATTTGAAACAAAGGACAAGTTTTTATTAGATAAACTTTATACTGATACTGCAAAAAAGATTGGTCAAGAAAGATTAAATTATTACAAAGAATTTTTAGACAGGTTGGAAAAAGAGGTTAATGGCCAATTATAGCCGTTCCAACTACGACCCATCACTTTCCGCATTGATGAAAAAGTTACAATTAAATTTATACACCCATGAGGCGTAGATTCGCCCCTAAAATTTTTTTTGAATGACTTGTATTATAATTAAAACATATGAAATACGATAAATTAGTTCGAGACAAAATACCGGAATATATTCTTAGTAAGGGTGGGGTGCCGATTACTCACATTGCAACAGAGGGGGAGTATTGGCAGAAATTAAAAGAGAAATTGTCTGAAGAAGTTGCAGAGTTTCAGAAAGATGAAAATGCGGAAGAATATGCCGATATTCTTGAAGTGTTAGAGGCAATAGCTAATTATAAGAAATTTGACGATAGTGAAGTGAAAAAGATAAAAAATCATAAAGTTGAGGAAAGGGGAGCGTTTAAAGATAGGATTATTCTTGATGAGTCTTAATATTATTATATGAAAGAAATTACGCTTCATAATCAGTGGCTCGTTAAAGCACCTATCAAAGATGTCTTCATGATGATGACAGACTTCGAGAAATTTCCCGAGCATTTCCCGAAGGTTGCTGAATCAATACAGGTGAAGAAACGAGAAGGAAATTATTTAGAGATGGAAGCAACTGTCAAATCATTTGGTAAAAATTTTCCGGTAAAAATGAAAACTCAAATTCTTCCAGAAGAAGGTTTTATTTCAGATAATGACAGTTTTAAATTCGGAACTTCCGGACATGAGGAGCTGCTGCTTTCCAAATCTCCCGAAGGAACCTTAGTTGATTACACCTATCATGTTTCAATTCATAAGGCCTGGCTACGCGTAGTGGCAACGCCACTTATACGTTGGTATTCAATGAAGTACTGGGAAAAAGCAGTTATAAACGAATTGAGAAAAGCGCTTGAAAAGTAAAAGAGTGGTAAGTAATTTTTGTTGATTTTTTTAAGAAAATGTGATAAATTAATAGCATGAAATAAGTGATAATAACTATATGGCAAAACAAAAAAAATATAATCTCTCAGTCATTATAGAAAAAGATAGCGAAGGCTATTATGTTGGCAGCGTACCCAGCTTACGAAGTTGCTATACACAAGCCAAGACATTAAGTGAACTTTATAAACGGCTAGCAGAAGTCGTTAGTTTATGTTTAGAAGTAGAAGAAAAACAGTTTAAACAACAAATACCACAAAATCAATTTATTGGCGTACAAACTTTGGAATTTGTAAAATAAGCCAATATGAGCAAGCTTAACATTGTCTCAACTAAAAAGATGATAAAGATTTTGTTGTTCTTGAGGTTTGAATTAATTCGTAAAAAGGGCAGCCATCATTTTTTTCTAAACAAAGAAAATAATAAAACAACGGTAATCCCGGTCCACAACAACGAAGATATTGGACCAGGTCTTTTGAAGAATATTTTGAGAGATATTGATTTAAACATTGATGAGTATGAAAAGTTAAGAAATAAAATTCGTTAAAACGCTCCGAAGGAAATCTATTAGTGATTTCCTTTTTATATTAATTGGCTAATTTTAGTTGATTGTTTAGTGATTTTATGGCATATTTAAGATAAAGAAAAATAAAAATTATGAAAAAAGTCATCTATTATTTGCCGAGAATTTTGGCAATTTGTATCGTTTTATTTTTTGGCGTTTTCATTTTAGAAGGTTTTGGCGAAGGTTTTAATTGGCGTGATTCCGTCGTTAATTTAGTTGTTACTCTGATTATTGCCGGCATAACTTTAGTTGCTTGGAAACGTCCCCAGATTGGAAGCTGGTTTTTTATCGTTTTAGGACTTTTTTTCAGTTTCTTTTTTCACCCTTTGTTTTGGGTCGGCTTTACTATCGGTGGCATAACGTTTGTAACCGGTATTTTATTTTTGTTTGATAGTTTCACGAATAAGACTTTCAAATCAAAGGTAAAATTAACTCTTTATATAATTTTGGCCGTAATTTTAGTTATTGTTTTAAGTTATTTAGCTGTTTTTGGTCGCGCCTTAACTCAATCAGAAAATCATTTAGGCATCGCCTTGGTTTTACCTGAAGCGATTTATCGTTCTGAAGCGGTTAAGATAGATGATCAAAAGTATTTGGCGAAGAACATCGTTTCTTTTGTTAAAACGATGGAACGTCAAGGATTTACTTATATTGAGCAAATGGGTTCTGGTTATTTTTTTGAAAAAGATAATAAACATTATATTTCCACTAGTCGGATGTATTCAGCTTATTTTATGGTTTTTACCAAGCCGACTATTTCTAATCAAGCGCCAGCCTCAGCAATCAATGAACCAAATATCGGGTTTAAATCCGTCTATCAAGAGAATACGGTACCACTTAGTTCTGAAATAAATACAAATTATAAAAGCAGAGAGGAATCGCTTTTTAAAGAATAAACTATTTTATTGTTTTTATTTTTTGTGCTATATTTAAAATAGTTTTTTAGTATTATGTTTTTTGTTCTAAACAATATTAAAATAAAGAAGTTGTTTTTTGTAGCGGCTATTTTTATAGCGGCTATTTTTATTTTTTCTAAAACTGCTTTAGCGGCTGTTACTATGACGCCAGCGACCGGGGGCAGTACTATTTCAGCCGATACTATTAGCGGAACTTATACTACTTTGACTGGACCATTAGTGACTGA
This sequence comes from Patescibacteria group bacterium, assembly GCA_028704945.1. GTDB lineage: Bacteria > Patescibacteriota > Patescibacteriia > Patescibacteriales > Patescibacteriaceae > 1-14-0-10-37-14. The sequence goes on along the minus strand of JAQWEL010000003.1, from coordinate 148,278 downwards.
AGGAGTTAGTCGCGATATTCCAGCTACTGGCACTTTTATATTAAATGCGCCTGGCGGTTTTAGATTTGATACATCGCAGACAGTTACCGCAACAATCACACGCCTGGCTGGTACTGGCGGTTGCTTTGCTTTTACTTCAACTGTGGCCACACCAACTACTTCTACGATTACTTTTACCATGTCTTCTCGAGATGCTAACGGTACTCGATGCGAAGTAAGTTTTTCTAATGTTAGGGTAAGGCCGACTGCTGGTACGCCTTTGGCTAGTGGTAATTTGCTTAATAGCGGTAGTAACACTGGTTTTCCTCAAGGGACCAATAATTATGGCACTTTAACCGAAGTAGTCGGTGCCAAAAATAAATTAATGTTTACTACATCGCCGGCAGCCTCTTCTACTATTAATACTGATTTTAGCATTAAGCCGACAATTAAAGTCCAAGATCAATTCAATAACGTGGTTGTTACTGATAATAGTTCAATTATCAACCATACGACGGTTTTATTTGATCAAAGTTGTGGCGGTACAAGTGGCCACGGCACGCTAAGCTCAACGCCAAGCTCTGGCAGTACAGTTGCGTCTGGCACAATAGCTTATACCGCTATGCAATATTCTTATGGTGAAGCGATAAAGATTTGCGCAACTTCCACCGGACTTACTTCAGCGTTTAGTAATATTGTTTCGATTTCGCCGACAGTTTTAAATGTTACAGCTTCAAATGCCAATGGCACTTATGGTGTTGGGCAAACTATTGCAGTTCAGGTTGTTTTTAGTTCAGCTGTAACAGTTTCCGGCACGCCACAATTAACTTTATCAACTTTATCGCCGGCAACTACAGTGGTTAATTATTCGTCAGGCTCCGGAACTAATATTTTGACTTTTAATTATGTAGTAGCTAGCGGTAATAGCTCGTCCGATCTTGATTATCTGTCTACGTCAACTTTAACTCTAAACGGCGGCACCATTAAAGATACGGCTACTGGCAATGCTAATGCTGTTTTAACCTTAGCTTCTCCTGGTACAGCTGGATCATTGGCCGCTAATAAAAATATTATCATTGATACTGTCGCGCCAGCTACCCCAGCCACTCCTGATCTTGACGCTACCGATGATACCGGAACTTTTAATACCGACAATATTACTAAGCAGTCAATTAATCTGACTTTTTCCGGCACAGCCGAAACTTCAAGTACGGTTGAGCTTTTTGACGTAGCTGTTTCCAAGGGAACTACGGTCGCTACAGGGGAAGGAACTTATTCTTTTACTATTACCTTGCTTCCTGGTATTCATAATATGGCTGTTACGGCTACTGATGCGGCTGGGAATAAATCGGCCACGTCCAGCGCATTAGCCGTTACTGTTGATCAGACCCCTCCCGCCGCTCCCTCTGTACCCGATTTAGCTGCCGAGGATGATTCAGGTATTTCCGATAGTGATAATATTACCAAGTTTACAGATAATCTTACTTTTTCCGGCACAGCCGAAGCTTCGAGTACAATTGATATTTTTAATGGAGCCGGTTTAATTGGTAGCGTCTTCGCAACGAGCAGTAATTGGACGATTGATCTTTCTCTCCCTGCCGGTACTCATGAAATAACTGCTAAAGCAACTGATTTAGCTGGTAATATCTCCGTTGCTTCTGCGCCTAATCTTGTAGTTATCATTGATACCGCTTTTCCTGACGCTCCGTCTACACCTGATTTAGTTACTGCGGATGATTCAGGCGTTTCCGATAGTGATAATATTACCAAGTTTACAGATAATCTTACATTTACCGGCACAGCCGAAAATGAAGTTATTGTTGAATTATTTGATGGAGCCGTTTTAATGGGAACTACTACGGTTATTGATAATGCCTGGACCATGGATATTTCCCTGTCGGCTGGTGACCATAGCTTAACCGCAATCGCCACTGATTTAGCTGGCAATGCTTCTTCTAGCTCTAGTCCTTTGTCAGTTACTATTGATACCACTGCTCCTGGTGTCCCCAGCGTCCCGGATTTAGATAATGCTGATGATACCGGTATTTCTAATACTGACAATATTACTAAGCAAGTTTCTAATAATACTTTTACCGGTACAGCCGATAGTGGCAGTATTGTGGAAATATTCAGAGAAAAACCAGGGGAATATTTCCCTGGTGGTTCAGTTGTTGCTACTGATGGCACCTGGTCATTCAATATGTTTATTAATCCCGGAACTTATTCTCTCTGGACCAGAGCTTCCGACGTAGCTGGAAATTTTTCAGCCACTTCTAGTATACTGACAGTGACTGTTGATACTTCAGTTAGTCCTAATCCATCAATGCCTAATCTTGATGCTGCTGATGATACGGGGATTTCTAATACTGATAATATTACTAACAAAGTTTCCGGTTTGACGTTTACCGGAACAGTGGAGGAGGGCAGTGTAGTCGAAATTTTTGACGGCCTTACTTCAAAAGGAACTACTACCGCCTCTCTTGGTAGCTATTCTTTTGATCTTAATTTGGCGGCTGGTAATCATAACATTACTACAATCGCGACTGACATAGCTGGCAATGTTTCCACTACTTCACTCGCTCTTTTTGTTGTGATTGATACCACCGCTCCAGCTGTTCCAGGCACTCCTAATTTAGAATCCGCTGATGATACCGGCACTTCTAATTCAGACAACATCACTAAACTTACTTCCGGTTTAACTTTTTCCGGCACAGGCGATACTGGCAGCACGGTTGAATTATTTGATGGCGCTACTTCTAAAGGAAGTGTTACCGCTTCCAGTAGTAGTTGGACTATTGATTTAGCTTTAGCTGAAGGAATACATAGCATTACGGCTGTAGCTACTGATTTGGCTGGTAACATCTCGGCTACTTCCAGCCCAATTTCAATTACCGTGGATACTACTGCGCCAGCAACTCCACCGACACCTGATTTTGATAGCGCTGACGATACCGGCAGTTCCAACACAGATCATATTACTAAACAGAGTTCCAACTTGACTATTTTGGGGACGGCTGAAACCGGCAGCTTGATAGAATTTTATCTTAATAATGGCTTAAGAGGGATATACCCGACTGTCGCCGGTGCCTGGATTGTTGAAGGTTCCATTGTGATTAACGGTGAACATATTTTTAATGTAAAAGCAGTTGATTTGGCTGGTAACACCTCCACATTGTCTGGAAATCTTATGGTTACTATTGACACAGTTTTACCAACTTTAACGTCAACAATTGCCGTGCCAACGCCAACTAATGATTTAACGCCTGATTATACTTTTAATTCCAATGAGATTGGAACGATTAATTATGGTGGAACAGCCGGCTGTGGTTCATTGACAAATTCGGCTGTGGTTGGTGATAATTTAATCACTTTTAATACTTTATCAAACGGAAGTTATTCTTGTGAAATATTCGTAATGGATGTGGCTGGTAATACCAGCGCTATTCTTTATGTAAATAATTTTACAATTGACACTGCTACCCCGACTTTATCAGTTGTTAGCTCTGTCCCATTAATAACCAATAATACTACTCCCAGTTTTACTTTTAATTCCAGTAAGTCAGGCACTATCACTTATGGCGGAACAGCTGGGTGTAGTTCCGCAACAACCTTGGCTGTTAACGGAGATAATACGATTATTTTTAACACCCTTAGTCCGGGAATATATTCTTGCACTATTAAAGTTACTGATTTAGCGGGTAACCAAAGCACGGTTTTGGCGATTAATACTTTTAGTGTTGACCCGGTTGCGCCCACCATAACTAATATTAGTTCTACTATAATTGATGGCGTTTATAATCATGGTTATGTTATTCCAATCCAAGTTAATTTTTCAGAAGATGTAATTGTAACTGGCCTACCGCAAATAATTTTATCCACTGGCGTTCCAGTTACTACCGCCATTAATTACGTTTCTGGATCCGGTTCAGATATTTTAACTTTCAATTACGAAGTGTCAACCGGTAATTTAAATTCAGATTTAGATTATGCAAATACAGGCGCCTTAGATTTAAACAGCGGTACTATCAAGGATTCGGCTGGTAATAATGCGATTTTAAACTTACCAACACCAGGTTCAGCTGGTTCTTTAGGGGCTAATAAAAATTTAATAATCGATTCTGATATTTTAGTTATCGAAATTAACGCCCCAACAAAAAGTTCTAATGCCACTATTACTAACACTGATATTCGTATTACTGATAATGAAGCTATTTCGGCAGCCAATGTCAGCGCGGCGTCTTCGACGGCTGGTTATAATAACTTTGATTGTGTCCAAACCGCAGTTAATGTTATTGATTGTAGTATTGATATTATTAGCTCCGGTAATTTAATTATTTCAGCTACCGATATCTATGATAATTTATTTACTAAAACGGAAAGCGGCTATACAGTTGATTCAATTTTACCAGAAACAAACATTATTAGTAGCCCTAACAAAACCACCAGTGTAGTTGATGCTTCTTTTTCTTTTAGTTCTAATAAAGCAAGCACATTCGAATGCCGATTAGACAGTAATGCTTTTTCAGCTTGTACTAGCCCCAAGACTTATAATAATTTGAGCTTTAATAGCCATACATTTGAAGTCAGGGCGATTGACGCTTGGGCTAATGTTGATACCACGCCAGCCAGCTTTACTTGGGTTATAAGCGAATTAAGATCATCAGCTATTGCAGCCCCAGCCAGTATTGGTGGTGGCAAAACAACAGTTTTTGTGCCCTTTGGCGATACTAAAACAATTTCTTTAGTAGATAATAACGGAGTTAATATTTTATTATATCCTAAGTCTAAAATTTATTGGCCGCTACAAAATAATAAAACTTCTGTTATAGAAGATCATAAAATGGAAATTATTGATTTGGATTTATTAAATAATATAGCTACGTTGCTAATCGAATCAAGCCCTAAAAAGATTAATTTGAAATTAAACGAAGTAGTCAAAATTGATTTAAATGATGATGGTGTTCTCGATGTTTCTATAAGCTTTAGCAATCTCAAAGTTAATTTAGTGGAATTAACAATTAAATCATTGCCGGCAGAAAAATCGGTTAGCTCCACAGCTGAAGTTAAGCCTAGTTCCGTTGTTTATGATGTTAAACTGATGAATAAACTAAAAGGCCGGATATTGTTACGCGTAGAAAAGGGTGGCGAAGCTTATTATGTTTATCCTGTTAATGGCCAAAAATATTATTTAGGTTCGCCTCAAAATGCCTTGGCAACAATGAAGTCTTTAGGTTTAGGCGCTACTCATAAATTTATAACCAGTTATCGAGTTTATCCTACCAGGGTGTCTGGCCGAATTTTAATTGATGTTGATGACGCCGGCAAGGCCTATTATATTTATCCAAAAGACAGAAAAGCTTATTATCTTGGCAGACCCGCTCAAACTCTTCAGGTTATGAGTAAATTAGGCCTTGGTATAACTGATAATGATTTAAATAAGATTATCGAAGGGTTCCCAGACAAACAATAATCATTAATTTATTAAAAAAAATAACCCAAGTTTAATTCGGGTTATTTTTTTTGATTAAAGGATTATTTTGTTTCTTTGTTAGTTACTTTATTTAATACCTCGATTACAGTTTCCACAATAAAAGGTTTCTCGATGACGCCCTTGATGGCGGTCATATTATTGTCATTTTCAAAAGTGGCTAATAGTTCTGTCGGGGGTAAAGGCAGCGCAGAAGACATTAAAACGACTGGGATATTTTTTAATCTTTCGCTTTTACTTATTTCTTTAGCCATATCTAAGCCGCTAAATTCTGGCATCATGATATCTACAACGACAGCGTCATAGTTGTTAATATTTAGCTCCTGAATAGCGCTTCTACCGTCAAACATTAGTTTGATGTCAATGTCGGGATTATCACTTAGCAGAGCTTTTAGGGTAATACCGGTATCATTGTCATTGTCTACAACTAGTATTTTCATATTTTTATTTGTTTTTAAGTGGTAATTTGACGTAAAAAGTTGATCCATGCCCTGACTCACTCTTTAAACCAATTTGACCATTTAAAATTTCACTATTTTGTTTACAGATAAATAAGCCTAGGCCGATTCCATCTTGAGTTCGAGTCGGACTTGAATCAAGCTGGTAAAATTTTTCAAATAATTTTTTTTGTTTTTCTTTTATTATGCCAGGACCTTGGTCGGTAACTGATAATTGCAAGAAATTATTATTTTGCGAAGAAGCGATAATAATTTCTTGTTTTTCCGGACCGTATTTAATAGCATTATCGGTAAAATTGAATAATATTTGAGAAAGTAAGTCACGATCACTGATAAATTTCATTTGAGGATTATGCAATTCATATTCAACGGTTACTTGTTTGGTATTAGCTATTTCAGCGATAGGGGTTTTTAGTGAGTTAATATAATCTCCTAAAACTAAAGTCTCAAAGTTGGCTTTATTTTTACCTTGTTCATTCTTGGCAACAATAAGCATTTTTTTGATTAAGGCATTTAAACGAACACTTTCCCGGTGAATAATTTCTACATATTGCTGAAAATTGGTTGGCAGACTGGTTGAATTTTTTTTCATGACTTCGGATAATCCAATGATAGAAACTAATGGTGTTTTAAATTCATGTGAAGTTATGTTTATTATATCGTTTTTAAGTTTATCAAATTCCTTTAATTGGTCAATAGTGACTCTGGCTTGATTTAATTCGGTTACGTCGATACCAGCGCCGATAATTGTTTCTTGTTCATGTTCTAATATGGCAAAACGACAAATAAGCTGGTGCGTATTACCATTTTTATCTACCACCTCTAAACCGATATCGTCGGTCGTCATTTTTTGATTAGAGCGGAGATCGGCCAATTCTTGCAATAATTTTTTTTGATAAGGAATTGAAACAAAACGCTTTATCCAATTAGTATTAAGACTGTTTTTATGACTAATTCCTAATATTTCTTTGCCTTTATTATTAATTCTTGATAATCGGTTGGAATTGTCAAAAGCAATAACAAAAATTTCTGATATATTAACATAAGTTTCTAATCTGTTTTTTTCTTTTATTAATTCCTCGGTTCTTTTTTCTGTCATAAGTTTGGCTCGATGTTTACCGATTAAGACCACGCATACATAAAATCCAAGCAAAATTCCTACAGCAAGTCCGCCGAATAAAATTACAAAAGGCATTTCAGACGTATTTTTTTTAACCAAGGTTGCGTCTGGGTAGATAATTACATAAAAAAGGCGATCAGCGTAGTTTATTGGCGCCTTGAATAATACATCTTTTGAAACAAAACTATCAGAATAATCTTTTTCAAAACTACGATGATAATGGAAAACTCCCCAGTTAGATTGCGGAGTACTATCTTTTATTTCAAAAACAATATTGTCTAAGAAAGAGTTAAGCAGACTTTGTTTAATTAGTTTGTTTACTGAATATTTTAAAACTATGAAGCCTTTTGGATTATTGTGATTGGATAACGAAAGATTATCTTTATTGAATATGGGCACTAAAATTGGCACTAAAGTTTCTATGTCCTTTTTTACACCTTTAGTATTTTGTTGTGGCAAAATTATTGCCTGATTTAAAACAGTGGCTTTATTTAAAATTGATGAATTTTCACCAAAATCTTGTTCGATTACTTCCTTACTTCTGTCGGCTGGTATCCAAACCACCTCAATTTTATCGAATTCTAATTTATTAACGGTTTTTAATAAAGTTTTTATTTTTTCTGGAGTTATATTATTTTCTTTTTCTAAAAAATCAACAATTATAAGCATTTGCCTTAAGGTATCATGAAAGGCTTCTTTAATGTTTGCATAACCAGAATTAGCTAAAACATTAAATTTATTGCTAAAAATACGTTGATCGTTTTGTTTGGTTTCTATAAAAGCTATCAAAGTTATGGCGGACATGGTTAAAAATAATCCAAAACCAGGAGCAAACCATGATAACCAAATACTGCTAGGATTTTTTTTCTCAGCTTCGTAGATACTTTTTTGACGTGAATAAATAATTAAAAAAATTAAGGCTAAAGAAATCAATAAGCAAGGAATAATAGCTATAATTCTGTGGTAGGTGATTGTTTCGTGATAGAAGACATAATCGACGCTGACAGTTAAGATTAATTTAGGATTGCTATTTTCATCAAGCAGGGGAATTGCCCCGACCATTTCTTGCTTATCAGCATTGGTTACTGGTCCGTAAACCGAAGCAATCTTGCTTGGTGAGATATTATTGCTATAGTAAGCGATATCAATGTAATTATCCGTTATTTTTTTCTTAGGAGTGGTTTTTTTTTGCTTAATATCCATTAGCAGCTGAAAATCTTTGTCAGTTGTGGGTCGAATAATCTTTACACTATTTATTTTTGGAAAATCAATTAAAAAATTATTTATAACCGTTTCGGTTTTGGCATATAGCGGGTTACTGGTATCTAATTTGTCATTTTGGAAAAAAGAATCATCTAAATCGCTAATGAATTCAGCTGGTTGATGACCGGCTTCGAGCAACCAATCGTTAAAATATTCAATTTCTTGATTGGATTTATTTTGGACAAAAAATACGGCGCCGATACTAATAAGCGCCACTAAAATAAAAATGACTTCATTTGGCGGATTAATAAAACCGCGTTTTGCTTTTTTAGCCAAATCGGTTTGCGGTTTTTTAGCGAACCAAATGCCGATAGCAACAAACGATGCGCCCACCATCGCTATTAAATCAATGGGAAAACCAGTCCAATCCGAAAATAAGGTGCCCAAAGTCTTTTCGCTTGAAAACCAAGTTAGAACGAGCGGTGACAAGCTGAAGATTGAGGTGTATAAAAAAATGCCTAAAAAAGCTAATTTATAAAAAAATGATTTTGTCGGATAATGTTTGGCCGATTTCCACATGATAAATAAGCAGAGGCCACCACCGATTAAGGCGGTGATGAATTTTATGCCGATGCTGAATAAAGGAGTTTCATCTAAACCGGAAACAACCGCTAAAATAATGGATAGATATCTAATAACCAGTTTATTTTCTTTGCCAAAATTAAAGATAGATATCCCAAAATTGAAAAGTAAAAAGTAAGAAAAACCGGTTATAATCGGATTTATCCACCTGAAGATTTCATAACTAGGAAAGCCAAGTACAAAAACATCCATCCAAATATTAATACCGAAACAAAAAGCAAAAGCAGCGAACCAATTCCAATTAACCCTTTGGATTGTCTGTTCATCAGCTTGTTTTTTTGGAAAATAATTGAGACTGCCGGCTCCGGCAATAATAAATATTAATCCATTAATGAAATAGATTAAATCAAGTTGGCTGGCCAAAAGATTGTTCACAAAAGTAATGTTAGTACTATAATCAAAACACAATATTTCTTTAATTATACTATTAATTGTGATTTCACGCAATTACTTTTTTATTAGTTTGATATTTAAAATAGATGACAAAACACGTTTTTAAATAAAACGTGTTTTGTGTAATAGAAATTGTTATTGACCTTATTCTACTAAAAATTCTTCTTCGGACTCATATTTATCTCCTTTAAAGTTTTGTTTTATTTTTGTCTCATCAAAAACAGAAGCGCCTTCGTCAGTTTTAATCTTTAAGCTGGAGCTAGTCGCAATTATAAAGTCAACTGGTTGTAAATTACAGTTTAGACAGATTTCATTGTTATTGATCAATGGTTGTTCGGTTAAAATTAATTTGTCGCCATCTTTTTTTATATCAATATGATCTAAATCTATTTTTCGGCCGCTTAAATGAGCTGGTTTAGTTTGATTAGCCAAAACAGATATGTTTATTAGTTCACCCCTTGCTTCTATTTCTTTAATGCCACTCATATCCACGACTTGTTCAGTGTGATTGGTTAGCTGGTTACTATTGAATTTTTTTTGTAATTCAGGGAAATAACGTAAGCAGAGAGCGCAGAAGAATATTCCGGCAATCATCCAGATGCCAACCAAGATTGCTCCGATAGTAAAATTAACCATGTTCTTTTTTCTTATAATTCCTAAGCCTGCGAATATAAACAAAATGGCTGGTATAGCTAAAGAGAGAAAGCCGGCTAAAATAATCCAACAATAAGGCAATAAAATAGTTAATTCAGAAACAGGAATGAAAAACAATTGATAAGAGGAATTACCATATAGTAATAAAAATAAACTGCCGACACCAATAGCGCCTAAACCAATAAGAGAAAAAATTGTTAAAAATAATCCAAAAAATAATTTAATTATCGGCCAAAAAATTTTCCACAATTTTTTTATAGCCAGAAATAAGCCATTAATAATAACTAAGGGCAAACTAAATATTTTTCCCCAAATAGAAGATTTTTTCCAGCCCTCTTGGATATTTTTGCCAGTCTTGGCTAATTGTTTAAAAGCGGATATGGTTGGGGCTTGCCCACGCATTTCTAATTTTTGATAAGCCGCTTTTGCTTCCGGCATGGCTATCCATAAAACGGCGTAAATAAATAACCCGCTTCCTCCGGCAAAGACCAAGGCGCAAAAAATTACGCGGAATAAAACCGGATCAATATCGAAATAAGCGCCTAAACCAGCAGCCACTCCGCCGATAACAGCATTATCTGGGTCGCGATAAAGCTTGCGTTTTATCCGTTGATCTGTTTTTTCTTCGTTTTCGTTATCAAGCCCGCCGATTTCACGGTTAAAATCTTCTATTGTCCCCATTATTTTTATCAAAGACTCCACATCTTCGACAGTAATAACTTCTTTATAAGCAGATAAGGAAGATTTTAATTTTTCCGCCATGCTGTTTTCGATATCAGCAATCACTTCAGCGGCATCAGCGCCGGCGCCACAGTGTTGTTTGATATTTTCTAAATAAGCAAGTAATTGTCCATAAGCGTCTTCTTCAATGATAAAATTTTGACCGCTTAAGTTTATTGAGATTGTTTTTTTCATATAATTATTTTTTTAAGTTAGCGATTGCTTTTTCCAATGACTGCCATTGTGTTTCGCAGCCAGCCAAAAACCGGCTCCCTTTTTCAGTTAAGGTATAATATTTACGCGGCGGTCCCGCCTTTGATTCTTCCCAGTCATAATTTAATAAACCAGAATTTTTCAGTCGAGAAAGCAGAGGATAGATAGTTCCTTCTACGACTGTTAACTTAACGTCCTGAAGTTGAGTGATTATTTCGTTAGCGTAAGTTTTCTTTTTTGCGATTACGAGCAAAATTGCAAATTCCAAGACTCCTTTACGCATTTGCGCTTCAGCGTTGTCTAAAGATTTTTGAAAATCAGTTTGTTCCATAATTAAGATGTTTAGCTTATAGATATTTTTATGGTATCACATATTACCTTTTAATACAAGGTAGTCTAAAAAAACAAAAAAAGCTATTAATTTGGTTATTTTTTTATTATCCCATATAATTTAATAATGGATTTATTAAAGAACAAAGTTGAGACTTTACCAAGAATTGGCAAAGCTATGGCCGCCAAGTTAAAAGCTTTAGGTATTTTAACTTGGGAGGATTTAATTTATTATTTTCCGTTTAGATATGACGATTTTAGTTTAATAACATTAATTGTCGATCTTCGCTCAGGTACTCGCGCCAATGTTACCGGGACAGTAGAAATGATTGCTACTAAGCAATCAGCTAACCGTCGCTTAAAGATTACCGAAGCCTTAGTGTCCGATTCCAGCGGCTTAGTTAAAGTTGTTTGGTTTAATCAGCCATTTATTGCCAATAATATTAAATCAGGAGATAAAATTTCTTTAGCCGGCAAAGTAGATGAGGATTTTACCGGACCGTATTTTAGCTCCCCAATGTATGAGAAAATTGTAGGCGGACAAAATATACATACTTCGGGCTTAGTGCCTAACTATCATTTAACCCAAGGGCTATCGCAAAAACAGCTTCGATTTTTTATTTCCGAAACCTTAAAGTTAGTTGGAGTTGTTGAAGATTGGTTGCCGAAGCTGATTAAGCAAAAAAATGATTTAGCTGATTTAGCTTGGTCGATTAAAGAAATTCATTTTCCTCAAGATGATAAAAGCTTAGCTAAAGCGAAATATCGACTATCTTTTGATGAATTATTTTTATTACAATTAGAGGCGCAACTAATGAAGCAGGGCTTATCAATTAAGACAGCTAAGATGATTGATTTTAAAGGTGAAGAAATTAGGCGTTTTACCAGTCAGTTGCCATTTGATCTGACGGCAGCTCAAAAAAAGGCAACTTGGGAAATATTACAAGACATTAGTTCAAAAAAACCGATGACCAGACTTTTGGAAGGGGATGTTGGTTCAGGCAAAACAATCGTTGCCATGATTTGCGCTTTGAATACGAGCTTGAATTTTAATCAAACGGCTGTAATGGCGCCGACAGAAATATTAGCTAAACAGCATTACAACACCTTTGTTAAATTTTTAGCTGATTGGCCGATTAAAATCGGTCTGATTACTGCTTCAGAAAAAAAATTATCAAGCCGCTCCGATAGCAAACGCTTGAAAGTTAATGAAATAACCGAAGCAGCCGACATTATTATCGGGACGCATGCTTTAATTCAAGAAAAAATAACTTTTAGAGACTTAGCTTTAACCATAATTGACGAACAACATCGTTTTGGCGTTTTGCAAAGAGGTGAGCTGATTATCAAGAAAGGCAACCAAGAAAACATTGTTCCGCATTTATTATCCATGACAGCAACACCAATTCCGCGGACGATGGCTTTGGCGTTATATGATGAATTATCAATTTCAATAATCAAGCAGTCGCCAGTGGGCCGCCAACCGGTTGAAACTAAAATTATCACTAGTTCAGAGCGACCCAAGGCTTATGATTTAATCATTAATGAACTTAAAGCTAATCATCAGGTTTTTATAATTTGTCCGTTGATTGACCCCTCGGATAAATTTGGCGCCAAGTCAGCCAAGGAGGAATATGAACGACTGAATAAAGAGATTTTTTCTGATTACGAAGTTGGGCTTTTGCACGGCAAACTTTCTGCCAAAGAAAAAGAAAGAATAATGTCCGATTTTGTATCAGGCCAGATAAAAGTATTAGTTTCCACGGCCGTGGTTGAAGTGGGCGTTGATATTCCTAACGCCACTGTGATGATGATTGAATCGGCTGAACGTTTCGGTTTGGCGCAATTGCATCAGTATCGCGGTCGAGTTGGTCGCGGTGAGAACAAATCATATTGCTTGCTAATGGCTGAAGATATCTCGATGAAGAGCTTAGAGAGGTTAAAATGTTTGGAACAATATTCTTCGGGCTTTGATTTAGCGGAGGTTGATTTGAAATTCAGAGGACCGGGTGAAGTTTTCGGTGTTTTGCAAAAAGGTTTTCCAGAGCTTAAATTAGCTAATTTATTTGATTTAGACTTAATGAAATTGGCCAAGGATTCAGCTAAAGAATTTATTAAAAATAATCCAGCTGGCTTAGAAGATCAAATTATTAAAGCTAAGCTTAATAATCAAACCAGCGTCCATTTGGAGTAGATATTGACAAAATATAAAAAAGTATTATAATATACTTCTATAATAGTTTTTTAAAAAATTAATAGAAAAGAGGATTCTATGCATTCTTTGTTTTTTAATAGTAATTTTTGGTTAAGTAATTGTTCAACAAATATAGTGGGGGAATAATGTCTAATTCAGGCAGACGCGTGACGCACGCTAGCGGCACAGGCTATGGACTTAGAGGTGGATATCCAAGTAAACAATCAACTAAAGGGTTCAGTAACCCTGTTTGCCCAATTTGCCATAGAAAAATTGGTCCGCAAGAAAAAGATCAAATCGAACTTTTTGATAAAGTTTATCACTTAAACGAGTTGGCAGGCATTGATCAGCTGGTAAAACCGGACAGAAAGTTGATGTTATTTTTTGAAAAAAAGTATCAAGAATTAACTGAACTTGGCTCGAAAGGAAGCCTGAACGGCGAACAAAAAGACTATGATGCCTTAGTAAAGCTGTTTCAAACCATAGAATATTACACAAAAATAAAGAAAGACAGACAAGAAAATAAAGTATAGAATAACCTTTTAACACAAGAAATAGACTCGATTTTACCTATGTATTATCGAGTTTTTTATTTATTATTAGCTGTATTTAGCTTATATATTGACAATTATAATAAAATATGATATAATTTAGTCGTTAAATTAGTACATTAAAAATAATATAAGTTAAATAAATTACTGGAGTTTTCTAATGAAAAAGCTAACCGATGGAAATGGTAATAACCCTTTAGTGAAAAAAGACAGAACTTTGCCACAAGAAAGGGTTATTGAGGAAGCCGAATGGAGAGTTGTTGAGGAGGAAGCTACTCTTAATGGACGGACGCAAGCAAAATTAAACGCGCCAAAAAAAATTAAATCCGAGCCTAAACCTGATTCAACCCCCAAGGCTATCGTCGTTGCCCGGCCAGTATTACCCGAACCATTTTTTGGGCCAGAAGTAAAAGCTGACTCAGATGAAGAATTATTGAAAAAGTGGGCTGATCAACAACACCCTACACCCGAATACAAGCCGGAAAAAAAGGAAAAAGTTCCTCCGCCGGAAAAGCAATATTTGCCAAGATTCATTAACAAAACCTTGATTGCTTTATTAGCAGTCTTTACCGCTATCTTCTTCATCTCGATTATTTTCCTGTATAATGCTTTCCAAGACAAACAAGCCGTGCCAGCCAAAAACTTAACCGGTGACGAATTGCTTGATAAAGCAATTATGGAATATTACAATCGCGGTTATTCAATTAATAGCAAAGCGATTATAAAATCAGGCGAAAAATATCAGGGCGTTATCGAAGGCAATGCTAAGTCAGTATTTTTGACTAATAATCCAGTCAATTATTCCGACAAAAATGGTTTTGGTAAAATTGATTTTGACAAGGTGCTTGATATCAATATGATTGAACAACAAAAACATCAAGTCGTGTCGACTCCCCATAACTTTCAAATTGCCGCCGATCAAGAAACAAAATTCGTTTGGATGATTTATGACAATTCTCAAAGAGAATTATTTTCCAACGTTAATACTTGGTTAGGTTTTTTTGAAAATACTATTGCTAATTTCAGCGCCAATATCGCCTATTGTTTGATAATATTGCTAATGATTGGATCTTTTGTCGGCGCAATCATATCAACAATAATGTTAATCGTTCAGTCAGCTAAGCCTAAAAAACTTATTTACACCCAAGCTTAACTTATATTTACCCCCAAGACCGTTGCTATTTTAAAGTGACGGTTTTTTTGTTATAATAAAAGAAAACAATATGAAAAAAATATTTACCATTTCATTTATTAGTTTATTTGTTTTGTTGGTGCCAAGATTTTTTGCTTTGGCTGATGGTTGTTGCCGTTGCACATCGTTTGCCAATACTATAAAAGAGGTAACAGCAGCTGTTTCACCGGATAAAGATACCTGCGAAGCGCCAGCTGTTCATGACCCCACCTTAATTTGTTTGTATTTTGATAATTATATCCCGCAAAATAACATGGCTTGCGTGTCCACTAGCACGCCTTTGATTACTCCCGCAACAACGACTCCTAAGGCAAAGGTGAATGCAATTCCGGGGGCAATATATTTGACTAATCCTATCGGAACAACTGACATCCCGACTATTATCGGCCGGATTATATCTATGATTTTATCTATTGTTGGCACAGTTACCTTATTAATGTTAGTTTATGGCGGATTCCTGTGGTTAACTTCGGCTGGTAATGATAAAAAAGTAGCTCAAGGTAAAGCAATTATCATGTGGTCTGCTATCGGTTTGGCTATTATATTTCTGGCTTACGTATTTGTTAAATTTTTCTTTGAAGCCATCGGCGCTTAAATTATATGAAAAAAAATATTATTATTTTGTGTCTTATTTTTTTGAACCTATTATTACCACGTGTTGTTGTTTTAGCCATTGGTTGTTGTGCTTGTATTTATTCGCCTGACCCATCAGTCTCGTATACTACCACTAATTACACAACAACTAATACAAAACAAGAGTGTGACGATATCGATAGTTTTGGAGTTAATTGTCGATATTATGATGGTTACAAAGCGAATGCTGCTGGCAATGATTGTGAATTTGTGGCAGTTACTTCAACTGTTCCAGTTGTCGCTTCATCATCGCCGATAGGCATAGTTGAAGCAGAGCATGTTATTGAGTCTTTACCGGATGTTTTAGGAGGATTATCTGCGGCTAGGCCAGCCGAGGCTCTGGCAACCATAGTTGGCAGAGTGATTAATATTTTTCTATCCATTATTGGTACAATAACAGTAGCAATGGTGGTTTATGGCGGTTGGATGTGGATGACGGCTCAAGGTAATGATGTTAAAATTGCCAAAGCTACAAAAATATTAATTTGGGCCTTTGGTGGCGTGGTGCTGGTATTCGTATCTTATATCTTAGTGAAGTTTATTTTTGAAGTTTTGAATGTTTAAAATTTGTTTAAAATAAGTTAATAAATAGCCACAAAAAATAGTCTTTATAAGGTCTTGATATTTATATAGTTATATGTTATTATACCTTTGTAAAATTGCCTGAATTTTTTGGCGATTTTAATTTTTGTTTTAAATGGTAATTTTGCGCTGTTAGCTCAGTCGGTAGAGCAGCTGCCTTTTAAGCAGAAGGTCACTGGTTCGAATCCAGTACAGCGCACTGATTTTTAACATACCAGCCGTCTTAGCTTCCACCCGAGGCGGACAGGCCCGCCTGCATAAGCTGTGTACTTAGCACTGCGGGCAGGCAGTTGGTATAATCACTACTGCCGTCTTAGCTCAGTTGGTAGAGCAACGGTTTTGTAAACCGTAGGTCGTCGGTCCGAGCCCGACAGACGGCTCATTTTTTCAAGACGATTTATTTCGTCTTTTTTTATAAAAAATTTATGATAAAAACTTTTAAAATATATACGCTTGGCTGTAAAGTCAATCAATATGACAGCGAGCGTTTAAAAATATATTTAAAAGAATTTGGCTTAAGTCCAATTAATGTCGGAGCCGATTTAGCGATTATTAATACCTGTAGTGTTACTAAGGCTACCGGACATAAAAACTCCAGAATGCTTGCTTTAGCTAAAAAAGATAATCCTAAAGCTAAGCTAATTTTGGTTGGCTGTTGGGCTAGAATTTATGGTAATGATCTTAGAAATTTTGGAGTTGATTTAGTTTTAACAGATAAGAACCCGGAAATTTTAGCGCAAGCCATTGCTGAATATTTTAGTTTAAAAAAAATAAGTTTAATTAAGCATACCGAATTAGTTGCCTCTAATAGGAGTCGCTACACGATTAAGGTCCAAGATGGCTGTGAACAATTTTGTTCTTATTGCATTATCCCTTATTCAAGAGGAAAGTTGTGGAGCCGGCCATTGAACGAGGTTCTTGGCGAAACGCAAAAGGCTGTGGATAAAAAATATCCGGAAATCATCTTAACTGGCATTCATCTTGGTTTATATAAGGACGAAGAAACAAATACCAATCTAAGCGGCTTATTAAAAAAAATGTTAGCTTTGGGCGGTAATATTCCATATCGTTTAAGTTCTATTGAAATTACCGAAGTAAGCGACGAGTTAATTGATTTATATTATAAAAATCTTTTATTAGCCAAACATTTGCATATTAGCTTGCAGTCTGGATCTGATAAAATTTTAAGATTAATGAATCGGCCTTATCGGATTGCTTATTTTGAAGATAGGATTAATAAAATTAGGAAGTTAATGCCTGATTTTGCTATCACCACTGATATTATCGTCGGCTTTCCCGGGGAAACAGATCAGGATTTTGAAGATACTTGCGCTTTTGTTAAAAAAATTAAATTTAGCAAAATTCACGTTTTTCCATTTTCTGCTCATGAAATAACCCCGGCTTTTTCTTTGCCAGGTCAAAATAGTTCCGATGTCATTAAGAAAAGAGCAAGATTATTGAGAGAATTATCGGTTAGCTTAGAAAAAGATTTTTATCAAAAATTTTTAAATAAAAATTTGCCAGGAATTATTACCGGGAAAAGAGCTGGTAAATATTTTGCCAAAACTGAATATTTTTTTGATGTTGAAGTTAAAGATGAAAAAAATCACTGTTTAGGCGAGAAAATAATAGTAAGTCTTTAAAATTTAAAATAAGCTTGGTATACTTAAATCATAAGAAATAATACTATGAACATATCTTTATATAATACTCTGACAAGAACTAAGGAGGAGTTTAAAACAATCGATAATAAAAAAGTCGGTCTTTATACTTGCGGACCGACTGTTTATAATTTTGCCCACTTGGGTAATTTGCGAACTTATATTTTTGAAGATGTTTTGAAAAGAACGCTGATCTATAATGGCTTTGAGGTTAAGCATGTTATGAACATTACTGATGTCGGACATTTGACTGATGATGCTGACAATGGCGAAGATAAAATGGAAAAAGGCGCTCAACGTGAAGGTAAAAATGCTTGGGAAATTGCTGATTATTATACTCAGGCTTTTAAAAGTGATTTAAAACATTTAAATATTATAGAGCCGGATGTTTGGTGTAAGGCGACCGAGAATATTAAGGAGCAAATTGAATTGATAAAAATTTTAGAAACTAAGGGTTATACTTACAATACTTCTGATGGTGTTTATTTTGATACGTCTAAATTTGAACATTACAATAAGTTATCGCACCTGCCGTTGGAGGACTTGCGAGAAGGGGCTAGGGTGGAAGTGAATAATGAAAAAAGAAATATAACTGATTTTGCTTTATGGAAATTTTCTCCCCAAGATACTGTAAGGCAGATGGAATGGGATAGCCCGTGGGGTAAAGGTTTCCCGGGCTGGCACATTGAATGTTCGGCCATGAGCATGAAATATCTTGGCGATAATTTAGATATTCACTGTGGCGGGATTGATCATATTAATATTCATCATACTAACGAGATTGCTCAATCTGAGGCAGCCACTGGCAAACCGTTTTTTAATTATTGGTTGCATGGCGCATTTTTAAATATTGCCGGCGGTAAAAAAATGGCTAAATCTGAGGGTAATTTTTTGACAGTGGAAAAAGCTTTACTTGAAAGGGGAATAGACCCCCTGGTTTATCGTTTTAGCGCCCTATCAGTGCATTATCGCAAGCCAATGGAGTATTCTGACGACATTATTGATAATGCGGCGTTAGGCTATGCTAAGCTTAAAAGCCAATTAGCCGCGCTTAGTTTCTCTGAGGGAGAAATAAGTGAAGAATGGCAAACTAAATTTAGACAAGCGATTAATGATGATCTGAATATAGCTGAAGGCTTGGCGGTTTTATTTGATTTACTTAAATCAGATTTAAGTGATAACGATAAATTGGCGACTGTGTTCGATTTTGATAAAGTTTTAGGGCTTAAACTCAAAGATTCTTTAGAAATTGATGTTAATAATTTACCGCCAGAGATTAAAACAGTGTTTGAATTGCGTCTTCAGGCCAGAAAAAATAAGAATTGGCTTGAGTCTGATTCTTTGCGTGACCAGCTCTTAGCGCTTGGCTATTTGGTTGAAGACAGTAAAGAAGCTACTAAAATCAGGAAAAAATAAATAAAGTTTATATTTTAAAATAAACCCCGAATTATAAAATCCGGGGTTTTGTAACAGAAGTCATTTTTAAGCAATTTTTACTTCTCGAGTATATCGAGTAGTGCTGATTGATTCACTGATTTTTGGTCCTTGTTTATTATCTGTTGGCTTAGCAACGTTAAAGATGGATAATTCACTTACGAGCAGTAAGGGCGAAACTACGAAATAGCTACCCTCATCTTCAAGGTTTTCATCAAATTCACGATTTTTTTTGCCAATCCAGACAATTAGACGAAATGAATTGTTATCTGCTTCTTTGAGATTATTGCTCTCGCAGTAAGGATTGATAACTTCTACTTCAGGTATGTCAGTCTTTTTTAATCTTAAGCGTCTGGCTATTTTGGGTATATCACAAGTATTTTCAACAATACCCCTGACTTGTCCAAAATAAGGTCCTGGTTCAATGCCCGCTATGTTGCAGTCGATATTAAACATTTGCTTATTCCTGATAGTAACCCTGCCTTGATCGATTTGTGCTTCAATCACGCTCTCGTCACCGTGCCATTTGAGAATGGTTTCTGTTGGTTTTGCCGTCATTATAACTCCTTGTTTTAAATTGTTTAAAGAACCTAATTATTTTATTATACTCTTTATTAGACGTCAAATAATTGACAAAATATAATATATTGTATATATTATTAGCATATTTTTAATAAAAAGTCAAGTAAATGAATAATTTTTGGCGAAAATTAAATAAAAATTTTTTAGCATTAGCTCCTTTGGCCGGCATTACTGATATGCCGTTTCGTTCAATTTGCCAAGATTTTGGCGCTGACGTAATTTATAGTGAAATGGCTAGCGCTGCCGCTTTAAGTTATCAACCTAAAAAAACTTTGGAATTAGTTCGCTCAGATAGTCAAGAAAATAATTTAGTTATTCAATTATTTGGTTCCGAACCAAAACATTTTGCTCTAGCTATTCAAAGAATAACCGATGAAAAATTTGCTGCATCATTAGATGTAATGAATTATCATAAGCCGGCCGGCATTGATATAAATTTGGGTTGCCCGGCTTCAAAAGTATTAAACACTGGTTCTGGCGCCGGTTTATTTCAAAATGTGAAGGTAGCTAAAGATTGTATTAAGGCCGTAATCGATAATACGGATTTGCCGGTTTCTATTAAGATTAGAAAATCGGCTGGCGCAATCCAAGCGATTGATTTTTTAAAAGAGATGGAAGGTTTACCGATTCAAGCAGTTATGGTGCATGGCCGCAGTCTCAAAGAGGGCTTTATGGGTGGGGTTGATTTTGAAGCCATTAAAGCAATAAAAGATTATTTTAATGGCGTAGTGATAGCTAACGGGGGAATTGTTGATAAAAATAGTTATAATAAAATAATGACTAAAACTAATGCGGATGGCGCGGGCTTAGCGCGAGGTATTTTAGGTAAGCCATGGCTTTTCAAAATGTTAAAGGATGATAATTTTAATATTGATAGAAAATTAATTTTTGAGACTATTTTAAAACATGCTCAATTAGTAGCTGCAGATAACGCTTGGTTTATAGAATTCAGGAAACACTTAGCTTGGTATGTTAGCGGCCTACCTAAGGCTAAAGAGATGAGAATGGCCGCGGTTAAAATAAATAATTACGAAGATGTTTTAAAATTTGTTCATGATTATCAATTTATGCTATAATAAAATCATTATTATCTTTTACTTGTGTAAAAGAACTAATGTAAAATTATGGATGATTTATGCAAATGCGGCATGCCATTAACTGATGGCGTTAAATGCCAGTGCAATCCAGAGCTTTGCGTTTATTGCTGCGAATGCTCAAGTGATTGTCAATGCGGTTGTTCTGAGAAAAGAAAAATCGCCGATAACAAAACAGAGTAACATAAAACAGGGTGTTTAGGCCCTGTTTTATGTTACTAAACTATCTTTCGTTGTCTTTAACTAAAGTCATATATAAAGTTGGTACAATAAATAAAGTAAAGAAAGAAGAAAGCATTAATCCGAAGATTACCGCCGAACCAAGCGCTTGCCAAGTTTCGTCAGATAAAGTTACTGGTATAATACCTAAAATAGTACAAATGGAAGTTATAAAGATAGCTTCAAGTCTTGATTTGCCAGCGTCAATGATTGCGTCTTTAAATGGTATACCAAATTTAATATTCAGATTTATTTTATCAACTAAGATGATGGCATTTTTTACCACGATACCGAATAAAGCTAAGATGCCGATAAGGCCCGGGAAACTGAGATTTATACCAGCAACAGCCATACCGAAAAATACACCGATTAAAGCCAAAGGAATAGTGACTAAAACAATTAAGGCTTTTTTGAATGAATTAAATTGAATAATTAAGGTAGCAATGATTAATATACCGGCCACGGCCATGGCGCGGACAATTGACATAACTGATTCAGTGTTTTGTTCATTTTCGCCGCCGTATTTAATATAGTAACCTTCCGGCAATTTATAATCTTTCTTAATCCTTTTTTCAAATTCATCTACAACTGCCTGGGGTCTGGTTTTACCATCAACACCAGCTGATAGCAAGACTACTCTTTTTTGATCAATTCTAGTGATAGTATCAACCGATGGCTTTAATTCAATTTTAGCAACATCTTTAATAAAAACTGGTTGCTTTTTGTTGTTCAGAATTTGTAAATTTTGGATACTTTCTAAATTAGAAAGTTTAGATTCGTCAAATCGGGCAATAATCTTAATTTCTTTGCCATCGCGTAAGATAGTGCTGGTTTCAAGTCCGGCAATAGCCATGCGCAAAGTAGCGCCAACGCTGGCAGCATTTAAATTATAAAGCTCCAATCTGTCTTTATTTAAGGTAAAGGTATAATCAGCTGGTGAAGGCTTAAGTGATATTTTAACATCAGTAACACCTTGTATGGTTGTTAAGGTTGGCTTTAAATCTCGAGCAACTTTATCTAATTGTTGCAAGTCATCGCCGTAAATTCTGGCTTCAAAGGCAGAACCTGACGGGGGGCCGCCACGTGGTGCTTCAACAGTAACCGTAGCTTGAGTTATGTCAGCAAAATCTTTTCTAAATGTTTCAGCTAAGTCATAGGATTTAATCTGACGATCTTTTTTATCAACCAAATTTACTATAATGGTCGACAGGTGAGTTGAATTCGAAGAACCGGAGGAAAGGCTTGAACCTGACTGGCCGCCTACTATAGTGGTGAAATTTTTTATTTCTTTATATTTTAATAGCTTATTTTCAAGCTGATTAATAATTTTATCGGTCTCTGATAATTTTAAACCAGTCGGAGCTTCGATATTGATGTAAACATAATCTAAATTTGAAGCAGGAAAAAACTCACTTGGAATAATACCGGTTATCGGCAAAGCGATAGCCAAAATAAACAAACCAAGCGTAACAAAAATAGTAGTTAACCTTGTTTTTTTAGTGGCTAATATTTTTTTTAAATATTTTTCATATATCGGCAGCAAAACATCAAAATGGATAATGCCATGCATTAATTTTGTCCACAGATTATCATTCTCATGGCTTGATTGGTTTTTTAATTTTTCTTTAATAAGATTATCATCACGCCATTCCAATTCAACCAACTGTTCATTAGCGATTAATTTTTGCTTGCCCGACCTTAAATACCATCTAATTAACAATGAAATTAAGAATAAGGCAATAATTCCAGTAATTATTTTGACAAACAGATTTCCGGAAAAATTGATAATTAAAGAGGTGATAACAATTATTCCTACCAAATAACCTCTAAACATATTTCTAGTTAAACGGATACGCTCTAACACGGCTGCTAAGGGGTGATTAATCATCAAAGCAATTAACAATGAAGATAATAAAGTTACAGAAACTGTAATTGGAATAGATTTGATATATTCACCGATAATGCCGGTCGACATTAATAGCGGTAAAAACGCCCAAACAGTAGTTAAGGTGGTAGTGGTTAAAACGACTTTAAAATCATTAAGAACCAAAAGCACAGCTTCTTCAGGCGTAAATTTGCCAGTCTTTAAATACTGCTTAGTAGCGCTAACTACAACAATAGCATCATCAACTAATAAGCCTAAAGCGAGTATTAAAGAAAAGATTGATAAAAAGTTTAAAGAAATACCAGTGGACAACATAATGCCAAAAGTAGCAAAAAATACTAAAGGCACAGCTAAACCAGCTACCAAAGCTTCTTTAAAACCAACTATTAAAAACAAGATTAGACCAACTAAGACAATGGTTAGAATAAAATCATGAGTTAGGCGATTGAAATCGTCATTAATGGTTTTTCCTTGATCGGTAATAACTGAATATTCTATCCCTTGAGGCATGGTTTTAAGCATCTCAGCCACCTTTTTATCCGCAGTATCAATAGTATCAATAATAGACGAGCCTGTTTTTTTAACAATTTCAATGGTAATAGAATCGTTTGGTTTTTGCCCATTGGTTGATAATCTGGAATAAACTGTCTTTTTAATAGCCTTCTCTTTAACACTGGCAATATCTTTAAGTATTACAATCGCGCCGTCATCTGAATGGAATAGGGGAATTTTAGCAATATCTTCAGCAGTATAACTTTTAGAATCAACTCTGATGGGATAAATAAACTGCTGACCGTCAAAGGAACCGGCCGGAATTGCTAAATTTGAAGCCTTAATTAATTGGTTAGCGCTATCAGCTGAAATATTATATTGTATTAATTTTTCTGGATCATAAGCTACTTCAATTTCAGTTTCATCTCCTCCCGACAACAAAACTTCGCGGACACCTGGTATTTTTTCCAGTTCATCCTGGATATCTTCGGCAAATTTTCTCATAGTTAGACCGTCATAAGGTCCGGTTAAAGAAGCTGTCCAAATTGGTGTATCATCTAAAGATATTTCTTTAACAAACGGTTCGTTGGCGTCGGCCGGTAAATTTTTTTGAACAGTAGTAACTTGGTCGCGTAATTTTCTAATCGAGTCATCCAAGTTGGCCTTAGCATCAAATTCAACTGTAATTGCTGAAACAGAGTTCATTGATTTTGAAGTAACTTTTTTGATATTTTTAATGCCAGAAATACCGGTTTCGATTTTTTTAGTCACTAATTCTTCTACATCGGCTGGCGATGCGCCGGGATAAGTGGTCATCACTAAGGCTATCGGAATTTTAACTTCAGGATTAGATTCTCTGGGTAAAACAAAAAACGAATATAAGCCAATGCCGGTTAACAATATAATCATCAAAATAACTACACGAAAATTAACAATAAAAAAGTTTAGCCAATTTTTTCTGAGTTCGGGATTGAATTCAAGCTTTTCTAAATATAAATGATCGGAATTCTTTTGCTCACGGACATCGTTGTTTTTTTCTTTAAAATCTTCATTCATAGACGTTATTTAATTTCTATTTTTTGTCCATCAGATAAAAGACGTGAGCCATCAATAATAATAGCCGCTTCCGGATTAAGATCAACTTTAATTTCAGCAAATTCACCATGAACTTCACCTAAAGAAACTGTTTGTTTTTTAGCGATGCCATTCTCGGCTACAAAAATAAAGCTTTCATTTTGACCGATATTAACAGCTGATAAGGGTAAGATAATATTGCCATTGCCGACTACGGTTTTTTTAACATTAATTTTGACATTGACAACGGTTCCTATTGGCAATTCTTCCGGTTTCGCATTTTCTGTCGCTGGCTTGACTTCAACTAAAAATCTTTTAGTGGCAGCATCAGCCTGAGGAGAAATCGCAGTAATTATTCCGTTAATTTCTTTGTTATCAGAATTAACCAAGTTAACACTCATACCTGGCATTAGATAGGCGAGCAGGTCTTGATCAACATAAAACTGAACTTTAATATTAGTAGTTTCGCTGATTGTTGCTAATAATTGTCCAATGGAAATAGCATCTCCGTCAGCAATCAATTTTTTAGTAACTGTGCCCTGGATAGGCGATATAATTAAACGATTATCATATAATCCTTGAAGGGCTAAGCCGGCATTTTGATATTGCAATTCGGCTAAATCAAGTTGATTTTTGGCGACAGCTATTTGTGTGTTTATTTTAACCTTTAAATTTTCATATTGATTTTCAGCTGAAATGGCTGAAAAATTAGCTTGGTCTAATTGGCTATTATTACCAGCCTTTAGATTGTTTAAAGCTTGACTGGCTTGTTCTTGTTGTTTTTTAGCTAACTCATAAGCTCTATCAAGCGAATCGGACACGGAATTATTATTTAAGTCTACATTAGTTAAGCCTTGTTTAACTGCTGTCGCTTGCAATAAGCTGGCAACTAACTGGTTAACCATAGTGGCTGAGTTTGACTGCATAGTGCTTAACGAGGTTTGAGACAAGGTGTTAGAAGGAATACTTTTATCAAGCAAATCACGATAAGTCTCGGCCATATTTTTGCAATCTTCAGCCAATTTAATTACACTGGCTAATTTGTCGTTAATATTACCGCTCTTATTTTTATTATAGTTGGCATAAGAAGCCTTGGCTTGATAATATTGTTCTTTGAGCTTGGTCATGTAGGATGAATCCATCGCTCCTAAATTAGTTTTATAAGGAATATCAACTGAATTTTTGTCATCAATGCCAGTAGTGTTGTTGACAGTTGTTATAGCATTGGCACAGGTAGCAGCTACTGCCTCAGCTGAGGTATTGGCGTTGTCATAAGTATCAGTCTTGGACTGGCTTAACTGCTTTTTTTTGTTATCCAAATTATTTTTAGCTTGTTCAACTCCTAAGTTGGCTGTTTCAAGAGCTAATTCGGCCGACTTGATGGCCTCAGCGGTAGTAATTGAAGTATTGCTCTTGCCGCTAGCAGCCTGATCGCGACCAATTTCTGCTTGACGAAGATCTTTGGCTGAAGAAAGTATTAAATTATCATAATTGGTTTTAGCCATTTGATAATTGGTTTGAGCCTGGTTAACGGCTACAATTGCTTGTTTTACTTGTGATGAATTAAAGCCGGCTCCAGTTAGACTACTGTTAATATCGTCGATTTTCATAAGTTCTGTGCCGACATTAACTTTGTCTCCGACATTAAACTTTATGACGGCAGCATTGCCAGAAGCTTTAGCAATGATTTTAGCCTCACTTTCAGCTACAACCATGCCAGATAATTCTAAATTATTTTGGGCAACTTTACTGTTAGCCATTGTTTGAGTTTTTACGGCAACTGGAAGTATTTCAGTTTTAACTTCTTCTTCTTTTTTACCGCAACCAGTAAGTAAAGCAGGTAGAGCTATAATTGCCACCATGCTTAATAATAATTTTTTTGTTTTATGAATTTTAGTCATATAGTTAATGATATTTTTCACATTTTTCCCATTGGTCAAGCATAGCCATAAATTTATTGAAAAAAATGATATGATTAGATAATTCTTCTTTGGTAAAAAATTTTTCTAAATGGACCTCGGAATCTTTTAAAGTTTTATTAAGAGACTTTAATTTCCTTTTTCCTTCGTCTGATAAACTAATGGCTACTTGCCGTTTATCACCTTCTGTGCAAATTGATTTTTCAATTAAACCTTGTTTTTCCAACCACTGCAGTCTTTGCGTTACATTAGATTTACTGGAACCGATAGCATGGCAGATAGCTGACGGTTTTATTTCCTTAAACATCTCAATAATTTTCATTATTTGGACAGCCGGCCAACTTAAACCCAAAGGATGCAGACAATAACGATAAGCGATTGCTTCAATTTTTATTGAGGCAAGCATAATCGGTTTTACGATCTCATTTTCTTCAATTAAGTTCATAATTATTTAGTTTATTGGTTAACCATAATAGTTTATACATAAACTATTAATCTGTCAAATTGTTATAAACAGAAAAACTATTGAATTTGTAAAAAATATGTTATAATTGAATAAACAATTTAATTAACAAAAAATTATGAAAAAAATTGGTTTTTTGTTTTTACTTTTTTTCGCTTTTACTATAAGCGTCTTGGAAGTAAAAGCTGTTTGTGGCGACAATGTGACTGACAGCCGCGACAACAAAATTTATCCAACCATCCAAGTTGGTTCTAAGTGTTGGTTTAGGTCTGACTTAGCCTATACTCAAAACGTGGCTGACACGAAAGAAGCAAACGGCTATATTTATTACACTTGGCACGATGTAATGAATAACTCAACCCAAACCGGAGCGCAAGGTTTGTGTCCAAGCGGTTGGCATATTGCCACTTCTGCTGAATGGGTAGAGGCCGCCAATGCTGTGAGCAGTAATAGTTGCGGTGAGTTGGGCGACGCTTTTGGATCAATTTATTCCTTAAGTGCCGGCGCTCAACTCAGAGATATTTTAAATATTAATAAGTTCGGTGAATTTGTTAAAGTTTATGGCGGGTCATATTCTTTTTCTTTTCAAAATAGCGTTAACTATTGGGCATCGGATGCCCCCAGTGATATTGCTGGATTATTAATCAAGGTTGCTTTAATAAGTAACCCTACGTCCTATAGCTTGCCTAATTTTTTCTCAACTGATGTTTTTTATTATAATTCAGACGCTGTTCATAATAATTATCGTTTAGCGCGTTGTGTTCAAGGTACAGGTTCAACCGACACTTCTTATTCCGTCCAATGTTATGCTGATAATGATGGTGATGGTTATGGTAGTGGTTCAATTCAGACTATTAATGATGCTCATGTTTGCCCATCAGGTTATTCAGCTCAAGCAGGTGATTGTAATGATAACAATGGCGAAATTAACCCAGGAATGGCAGAATCATGTCCTAATAATGTTGACGATAATTGCAATGGACAAATTAATGAAGGTTGCACTACGGATAACAATGATTGTCCATATAGTTTTACTGATCAGCGTGATAATAATATTTATCGAACCGTTCAAATCGGTTCAAAGTGTTGGATGAAAGACGATCTTTTATTTCAGACAGGTGTTTCTAATGTCCAAACTAATAACGGTAAAAAATATTATACCTGGCACGATGCCATGGCAAACAATAGCTCCGCTGGCGCTAGAGGAATTTGTCCAGCCGGTTGGCATATCCCAACGTCAGCTGAATGGGTTGTGGCAGCTGAGGCAGCCAGCAATTCAACTTGCCAAGTTATTGATGACGTTTGGCAAACAACTTTTTGCAGCACCGCAGGACAATACTTAAAATCTGATTTAGATATTAATGTTTTTCGTTATGGACAAAAAAGCGGACCAAATATTTTATGGCAAAATTCGGCTAAATATTGGTCATCATCCTACGCTACTGATGATAACAATATTGATTACATTCAGTTTGCTTTCATGATGAATTTAACAAATTCCGAATATAATAATTATTTTTATACGGATATAGTTAGAAGATCTTGGGATAGTGATACCGGCTATATTTATTTACCGCTTCGTTGTATAAAAGACTATGTTTCCAGTGGTAGTGACAGTAGTGATAATAGTAATAATAATGGCAGCAATGATGCTAAAAAAATCTGTTATTATGATGGTGACGGAGATCGCTATGGAATTTCTACCAGAACAACAAGTATTAATGTTAGCCTCGCTTGCCCTAATAAATACACGGAAACATCAGGCGATTGCAACGACAATAATGTCAAAATCAAGCCAGGCATAGCTGAAGTTTGCGGTAATAATATTGATGATAATTGCAATGGACAGATAGATGAAAATTGTAAAACTTGTTATTACGATGGTGACAAAGATAATTATGGCTTGTTAACAAAAACTACCAAAGTAAATATTAGTCTTGCTTGCCCTAATAAATACACGGAAACATCGGGCGATTGTAACGATAATAGTGCTAAAATCAAGCCGGGTGCTATGGAAATTTGTGGTAACAATATTGATGATAATTGCAATGGTCAAAAAGATGAAGGTTGCAAAGCTTGCTATTATGATGCTGATAGAGATAACTATGGAGTTGCCTCCAGACAAGTAACCGTTCCTTTTACCGCCAGCTGTGCTGTTGGTTATTCAGATAAAATTGGTGATTGTAATAATAGCAATAAGAATGTTAAACCAGGTGCAACGGAAATTTGTGGTAACAATATTGATGATAATTGCAATGGTCAAAAAGATGAAGGTTGCAAAATTTGTTATTATGATTGGGATAGAGATGGTTATGGTATAGCTACCAGAACTAAGGCAGTTGCTCCAACAGCAACTTGCCCAGCTTCATCCTCCGAAATTCCTGGTGACTGTAATGACAGTAATTCTAAAATTAAGCCCGGGGCAATAGAAATTTGCGGAAACAAAAAAGATGATAATTGCGATGGTCAAATTGATGAAGGTTGTTATTAAAAAATTAGGCCTATAGAAGTCAAAAAAATAGCTTGCTAAAACAAGCTATTTTTTTGACAAAATAAATTAAATATAGTGAAACTATAGAAAAATTGCTATTTTTGTTAAAACATTGTTTAATTAAAAAATAAAAGATTAAATATGGAAAAAGAAGAAACAAAAACCATATTAATAACGGGTGGAGCCGGCTATATTGGTAGCCATGCGGTAAAACGTTTTTTGGAAGACGGTTATCGTGTGGTGCTTTTTGATAATTTTAGCAAGGGACACAAAGAAGTCGTTGATATATTAGCTAAATATGGAGAATTAAGGGTAGCTGAAGGAGATTTATCAGACATAGATAGCTTAAAAAATGCTTTTGAAGGAGAAGATATTAAAACAGTTATTCATTTAGCCGCACCATGTATTGTTGATGAATCAATGAAGAAGCCGGCTTATTATTTTAAAAAAAATGTTGATGGTACTCTTAATTTATTAGAAGTAATGAAAGATTTTGGGGCTGATAAGATTATTTTTTCATCAACCTGCGCTGTTTACGGTGATTCTCAGTATTTACCGGTAGATGAAGATCATCCCACTGTTCCACTGAGCGTTTATGCAGAAGCTAAATTAATGGCAGAGAAAAAAATTTATTGGTATAATCAGGTTCATAATATTAACTATATTATCCTTAGATTTTTTAATGCTTGTGGAGCCTCAACCACTGGCGTAATCGGTGATAGTAAAAAGCCTTCATCATTGCTAATGCCAAACGCTGTCAGGGGAGCCATGGGTATAGAACCATTTAGTTTAACTTTTTCTGAAGTAGACACGCCAGATAAATCACCAATTAGAGATTTTATTGATATTGAAGACTTGGTTGATGCAATTGTCCATTCGATTAATTACTTAAAGACACATAATCGGAGCGATGTTTTTAATATTGGTAGCGGGGCAGGTTATTCTGTGCATGAAATTATTAATACTATAGAAAAAATATTAAATACTAAAATAGAAAAAAATATCGGGGAAATAAGGCAAGGTGAGATAGCTATTATGTATGCCAAAACCAATAAGATGGAAAACGTATTAGGCTGGAAACCAAAAAAAACACTAGAAGAAAGTATTCAGAGCCTAATAGAATGGTATAAAAATAAACCCAACGGCTACGATTATTAATATCAAGAAGCAAAACAAAGTCTGACAAGCCTTTGTTTTTTATTTTTCTAAAAACTTGTTGAGAAAAACATTGTAGAGTATAATAAATATAAATTTTAAACTTAAATTATTAATTATATGAAGCTTAAGACTAACAAAGGCTTTACTTTAATAGAAGTTTTATTAGTAATTGGTATCATTGCTATTTTAGCCAGTGTAGTAATTATAGCTATTAACCCTTTACGCCAATTAGCTGCAGCTAGAAATGCTCAGCGCGCTATGAATATTAATGCTATCCATAAAGCACTTCTGCAATATACAGTTGCTCATGGTTCTTTACCAACAACTATGGTCGGTACTAGCTCAATGGAAATATGTCGCAGTAATGCGACTGATTGTACTGGTTTGCTTGATTTATCAGTCTTATCTAACAATGCTGAATATTTAACTGCTCTACCAACAGATCCTAGTGTTTCTTCTCTTAACAGTACTGGTTATATGGCCTACAAAACAGTTTCCGGTCGCCCAGTAGTCTATGCTCCTCTAGCAGAATTGGGAGAAATAATAAACACTAGTAATAATTCTTCTAACGTTAAATGCACGCCTAATTGCAGCGGTAAGATTTGCGGTAATGATGGTTGCGGCCAAACTTGTTCTCCTAATAGTTGTAGCGGGGCAACACCATATTGCAAGGCTGATGGCACTGCCTGTGTTGCTTGTAATACTAACAGTGATTGTTCTAGTACACCAACTACGCCGTATTGTAATGCTAATGCTTGTAGCGCCACTAGACCTACACCTTGTTCTGACACGGCTAATGCTGCAACGGAGTGTACTAACTCTAGCACCTATGGCGCTATCTGTGGTGGTGGTTATTTAGTTTGTAAATCTGGTGATAGTAACTGCGGTAATATTAATTTAGTAGCCGCTCCGTCTAATTGTACTAATATTTCTGGCGATATTGCTTCGGTCTGCACCTGTACCACAGATGCCAATACTAATAATAAAGCTTGGGATACTGTTGGCACTACTGATATGAATCTCGATGATGCGGTTGATGGGCGTAATAACTTCAGCGATGGTGCTGATTCTGATTACCCAGCTAAGAACAATACTAATGCCAATTATGCCGCTGCTAAATATTGTTTAGATTTAAGTATTACTATTAATGGTGTCCCTTATAGTGATTGGTATTTACCAGCTGCTAAAGAATTAACTGCTATCATTAAAAGCAGTGAGCCTTTTTATAGTTTTATCGGC
Organism: Patescibacteria group bacterium; assembly: GCA_028704945.1. GTDB lineage: Bacteria > Patescibacteriota > Patescibacteriia > Patescibacteriales > Patescibacteriaceae > 1-14-0-10-37-14. The sequence continues at coordinate 116,215 of JAQWEL010000003.1, read as the reverse complement.
ACTAAATATGCAAGTAATGCCTATTATGGAGAAAATACTACTAGCGCTACTTTAAAAACAGCTAATAATGGGACAACAGTCCAACACAATGACACCATAGCCTTAATCACTACTTCAGTTAATTCTCGAGCGTTTGGTTTGAACGGCTCAGCTTATTTATCATCGACTGAGTACAGCGCTATAGGTGTTTGGTCCCAGTATGCCAGCAACGGTAATCAATACGGCTCTGTTAAAAATGGTGTCGGAAATAATATCCGCTGTGTTCGGAGATTTTAAAAAATAAGAATAATTATTTATTCAAAACAATGTGGATTAATACATTTTGTTGTGTTTTTAAAAATTTGGTATACTAAGGAGGTATGAAATCTAATAAAATTTTAACTATCTTAATAATTGCCGGTTTCGTTAGCGTTATATTTTTAGTACATCAAATTTTGGTTGCTAAAGCTGAACTGAGCAATACCACCACTGGTAGCCAAAATCAAACCACACCAGAAATCGATGAATTAAATAGGAACATTCAGGATAAGAAAAATTCTATTGACGCATTAAAAGCGCGAGAAGAAGAGTACCGGCGGATGCTTCGTCAAAAACAATCGGAAAAATCTGACTTAGAAAATCAATTAGCTATTTTTGACAACCGTATTGCCGCTATGGAAATCAACATTGAAGATGTTAAAGAAAATATTGCTAAAACCGAACTTGAAATAAGAAAAATAGATTTAGAAATTGCTTTAAAAAATAAAGAGATAGACAAAAATAAAGAGCAGATAGGCACTGCTTTAGGACTCTTATATCAGGAGGGTTCCAAGAGCGACTTAGAAGTAATGCTTTTAAACGACAATCTTTCTACCTACATAGATCAAGTAGAGCATCTTAAGAATATAAATACTGGCATACAAGAAAATTTAGAAAATTTAAAGAACACTAAAGAACGTTTAGACCAAGACAAGAAAGACATGGATATTAAGCGCTTAAGCTTGGTAAAGTTGAATGAAGATTTGCTTGATAAAATGACTACGCTGCAAGAAGAAAAGCAGGGTAAGGTGGTTATATTAGACGAAACTAAACAATCCGAGTCAGAATATCAATCTTTGTTAGCTAAAGCCAGAAAAGAGCAACAAGATGCAGCAGCAGATATTACCAGCTTAGAGAAAAGAATGCGTGACAAGATGTCTGCTAACGCCAAATTTAAAAATTTAAATGAATCAAGCGGTGAATTAATTTGGCCAGTTCCTAAAAATAGAGTTAACGCTTATTTTCATGATCCTGATTATCCTTTTAGAAATGTTTTTGAACATCCTGCTATTGATATTAGAGCAGCACAGGGAACAACCGTAAGAGCAGCTGCCTCAGGTTATGTAGCTAGGGCGAAATCAGGTGCTAATGGAGCCTATGCTTACATCATGTTAGTTCATGCTAATGGTTTATCTACAGTTTATGGGCATGTGTCCAGTATAGCGGTTGAAGAAGAACAATTTGTTAATCAAGGACAAATAATCGGTAAATCAGGTGGCACCCCCGGTACTAATGGTGCTGGCAATATGACTACTGGGCCGCATATGCACTTTGAAGTCCGTTTAAATGGTATTCCTGTTGATCCATTAGAATATTTACCATAAATTTATAGAAGTATTTAAATCAAAAAACAGTCTTTATAAAGGCTGTTTTTAAAAGATTGACAGAGTTGGTTTTTTAGCATTAAATAAAAATAATGTTCTTTAAAACGGAGATAAGTAATGAAAAAAATATCTTTCGAGAAAGCTACTAAAAATAAGGTAGTAGGCGAGGGGAAGCGTTATGTTATTTTTGGCTTAATTGTTACAGCCATAGACTTTATACTGCTTTTTATCTTAAAAGAGTTATTATTATTTAGCCATTATCTTGTAGCGGCTGCTATTTCCTTTCTTATTGCCACATCAATAAGCTATTACTTTAACATGAGGCATGTCTTTAAAGGTTATTATGACAGCATCATCAAATTGCGCCTTTATGTGGTGTTTCTTGTTATAACTGGCGTCGGCTTGCTTATTAACGAAGCTATTATGTTTCGACTTACTGAGGGCTTTGGCTGGTATTATCTGTCTTCTAAAATAATAGCTTCTGCCATAGTAATATTTTGGAATTTTTTGGCTAAAAAGCTATTTTTATTCTCCGATTGGGCAATATTAAAGAAATACAAATTTAAGCCCAAAAAATAAAAAAACCGCTATTTTGTTTAAAATTAGCGGTTTTTATTTATATTGACAATATATTATATATATGATATAATATAGTAATTACTAAAACTCAGAAATTAACTCAGGGGTAATTTAAATGGATCCTTTACAATTAAAATCATTAATCGAACTTGCCGAAGTTAACATACCGGATGACAGAAAGTCAATGATTATGCAGCTTAAGCAGCGATGCAAAAATTACAAGCCAAGTATTTATCGCTACGAAATGAGCGGGGACAACCACATGGCCATGCTTATTAATTGCCAAGTGATAAGAATATACTTGTATAAGCTATATCGATTGGTACCGACAAATCTTGAGGTTAAAGAAAGACTTAGAATGACTTTGTTGGGTTTTATTGAGGCTGTTGAAAACTTACAACAGCGCTTAAACACTCGGAAGGAAATTGATCAAGCAGATTGGCCTAAGATTAAAAAAATATTATCAAAATAATAGGGGAAGCAAAATGATTAGCTATTATAATATTAAATGTATTGCCAAGACAATACTAATAATAATTATCTTAAATGTTGCAATGAACGCTTTAGGTATTAGCGGTTTAATCCCATCAATAATAGTGTCGGTCTTGGCCACGTTAATGCTTAACCGAAAGGGTATTTCTGCCTGGCTAAGACATAGTTAGTTTCATATTAATGATTAAAATCAACAAAACCACCTCAAGAGTTATATAATATAACAGGGGTGGTTTTAAATTAGTGTAAATATATGTGGAGAATATTAATAACTTTGTAAAAAGACTAAATTATTTGGCTTTATTATCTTGTGTCGCACAATATAACTTATGCGACACAAGATATAAAAATCAACTTAATCTTACTGTGTTTAAAGCTTTATTTATTATTGGAAACTACCCACATTAATAGCTGCGCTCTTTATTATTAAACCCATCATTCTTATTTCCGGGTTAAATAATAATAAGATTTTTACACCCAATAAAAAAAATCCGACGATTACAATACAAAATACTACAACCGCAAAGAAAAAAACAAATTTAAAAACAAAATCTTGACTCATACCTCCTAAATGTTAATTTTTGGCTAATATTAAATATTTATTAATGCACCAACCTATCACTTTAACTATAAATTTTAATGTGTCGTAAAATATTTACCGATAAAAAATTTTATCTCCAAATCGTAAGTCAATATAATTAAGATTATTTAATTTTGTGCCATCTCTAAACTCTACCCGTCTTAAATTATCTAATTTATTAAGTTGTTCGTCAATTGATCGATCAATGTTAAAAAATAATTGTGGGCCATTAATTAATTGTATTTTAAGACCACTAATAGCTCCATCATAAATAAACTGTCGATCACCTAAATTGTGATTATTTTTCCTTAAAACAGCATCTAACTCTTTGATATAACTTAAATATTTTTGATCAATTTTTATAAGCTTATTTTCTCTCAGAGAACTGGTGGTATTGTCAATTGTTATTAGGTTATTATCACCAGTAGTTTTTGTTAAGATTATTTCTCCCAGATTGTTTATATAATAAAAATCATTACCTTCTCGCCAAATATAATTATAATCCTTTTCAGCTAATTTGATAACAACTCTTTGGCTAAAGATATTCTTTTTAATATCAATGCTATACAGTTGATATTTTTCAAAAGCTTTTTCTTTAAATTCAGCTGTGTCAAATACAAACAGATTGGCTTGTGGCAAAACTAAATACTTATAATCTTGCATTTGATCTTCAACTATTCCCCTAACGTCTTCGGTGCTTATGTTAATATTTTGCGACACATCTATTATTTTGATCTTAAAAATATCTGAATAAAAGAAAATCCAAATCAGAGCGCCAAGAGCTACAAAAAAACTAATAAAAAGTATTTTTTGGGCAATCAGCTTGCTGGTATTTCGTCCCGCAAAAGACCTAATTTTATTCTTAGGCCTGTCGGACTGGCTTGTTCCCCTATTTTTAAAAATAAAAGCTGATTTATTTCTAAAGGTTGTTTTTTCTCGAAATTTTTGATCTGAAAATTTTGAACGGACTGGATACATAATCAGGCTAAACTTTTAAAATATATTTTTGATTTTTCATGTAAACACGTAATGCCTCGGGAATTAAGATAGAACCATCTGCTTGCTGGCCATTTTCAATAACAGCAATAAGCGCTCTTGAGAGGGCAATAGCGGTGCCATTAAGCGTATGCACATAATTTTTCTCACCTTGATCATTCTTATATTTTATATTAAGGCCTCTGGCTTGAAAATCTGTGCAGTTTGAGGTGGAAGTAATTTCTGCCCAATCGCCTAATTTATTTTCTTTATTCGGTTTACCCGGCAACCAAGCTTCTAAATCAAAGGTGCGGTGACTAGGATTTCCTAAGTCAGCAGTTGAATGATCAACAACTTGAAAGGCTAAATTAAGTTTAGAAAATATTTCCTTTTCAATTGCTAATATTTCATAATGCATCGCCTCGCTTTGCTCAGGCGTAGTGTAAACAAACATTTCTACTTTCGTGAATTGATGAACTCGAAATAAACCTTTAGAAAATTTGGAATAACTGCCGGCCTCCGTACGATAACAATGTGATATGCCGACATATTTTTTAGGTAATTCGGCCACAGGCAAAACTTCTTCAGCATGCAAACCACCTAAAGTTATTTCGGCTGTGCCGATTAAAGATAAGTCAGAATTTTCAATATTATAAACCTGGGTAGATTCACCTCTCGGATTAAAACCAAGCTTGGAAATAATTTCTGTCTTAGCTAAATCCGGTGTTGCAATCATTTCAAAACCATGGTTCGTAACGATATCCATGGCATATAAAATTAAAGCTTGCTCAAGACGAACCAAATCTCCTTTTAAATAATAAAATTTAGCCCCTGACACCTTGTTGGCTCTTTCAAAATCAATTATACCCAAAGCAACACATAACTCAACGTGATCCTTAGGTTCAAAATCAAAAACAGGCGGCTTTCCAATCTGTTCAACAATGTGGTTATCTTCTTCGTCCAGGCTAATTCTTACTTGTGGATGAGTCATGTTAGGCACTGCTAAAATTAATTCATTTAATTTTTCTTCCAATGCTCTCAGCTCACCTTCTTTTACTTGGATAGTATCACCGATTGATTTCATTTTAGCGATTTCCTCCTCAGTTGGTTTAGATTTTGAACGGCCGTTGCGAATAGTTCTTAGTTCCTGAATATCTGCTAAAAATTCACGTCGATCATTGTCTAATTTTAAAATTAAATCAATATCAGCATCGCTTTGACGATTTTTAACATTTTCTTTTATGGCCGCGACATTTTCGCGAATAAATTTTATGTCCAACATATGTTATATATTATTTTTTATTGCAATTATAATCCAATTTTGTTAGAAATTTTCTTTAAAGCTTCTAAACCGATTGCTAAAAAATTATCCAACTCGATTCCGGCTTCTTGGCATTCTGCAATAATCTGCCGATCGCAATTAACAGCAAAGGCTTTATTTTTGTATTTTTTCTTTAAACTATCAATCTCTAAACCAGACAAGCTTTTATCAGGCCTGATTAAAGCAGCGGCAGTAATTAATCCGGTTAAAGTCTCTGAGGCTGCTAAAGCATGTTCAATCGCGCTCGTTCTTTTTAAAGTTGAATAAGTTCCACACTTTGAATTGCCATAGCAGTGAGAGATAATAGTATTTATTAAAAATTGCTCAGCTCCGGCTTCTCGTAAAATATTGATTGCTTTAATACAATGATTAGCTTGATCGTTTTTGGTTAATTGCCAATCAATATCATGTAGCAACCCGACAATTCCCCATTTTTCTTCGTCTTCACCTAACTCTTTAGCCACAGCTCGCATAATAGCCTCTGTCTCAATTGAATGGTTTAAAATTATCGAATCAGTAATATATTCTTTTAAAAGTTCTTTAGCTTGGGTGTAGTTTAAACCGATAACAGTCTCCTCGGAAACTGATGGCAGATCAGCCGTGATATCGTTAACCTTAATGGCCGGTTTCTTTTTATTTATCTTAGGACGCATTAATGGAAAAATCTGGCACTCTCTGGCTGATTTATTATTCAAGAATGAAAATACCCTTTCAGATAAGCCAAAACCACAGGTCGGTGGCATGCCATATTCTAAAGCTTCAACGAATTCTTCATCCTTCATTTGCGCTTCATCGTCCCCTGCTTCTCTTAGTTTAGCTTGTTCATTAAATCTTTCTAACTGATCAATCGGGTCATTAAGTTCTGAATAACCATTACCAAGCTCTGAGCCGGCAATAATCGGTTGAAAACGCTGAGCTATATTTGGTTCTTGATCATCACGCTTAGCCAGTGGGGAAACTGTAACCGGCACATTAATTAAAAATCCAGGTCCGCCGATTTGTTTACGGCAATATTTCCAAAGATTATCAATTGCTCTGGTAATATTAAAACCTTCTTTATCATAATCAATTTTTAGCTCCTTTAATTTGGCCTCCATTTCAGCTTGCCCAGCTTTCAAAATATCTATACCGGTATGTTTTAACACAGTATCGCGATAATCATATTTTTCCCAAGTGTTGCCAAGATCTACTTCAAATTTTCCAATATTAAATTTTAAAGTTCCAAAAGTTTCTAAGGCCACATATTTATACATTTCTTCAACCAATTTCATCCCGTCTTCATAGTCGGCATAGGCCATATAAAATTCCATTTGGGTGTAATCTTGCAAATGCTCGGCATCCATACCTTCGTTTCTGAATTGACGTCCAATTTCAAAAGTTTTTTCTAAACCGGCCACCATTAATTTTTTCTGCCACAGTTCGCCCATAGAAATTCTTAAAAAAACATCTATATCCAAAGCATTGTGGTGTGTCTCAAACGGCTTAGCGTCAGCTCCGCCGGCAGTCGTCTCCAACACCGGGGTTTCAACTTCAATGAAGCCACGAGATTTTAAAAACAAACGGATAGCGTTCCAAAATTTATCACGGCGGATAATCATTTCTTTCAATTCAGGATTTAAAATAATATCCAAATAGCGTTTGCGCAATTTTTCTTCTGGATCTTCTAAACCAAAATGTTCATTAGGAATTGACTGCAAAGCTTTTGACAATAGCTTATATGATTTAACCATTAAACTTTTTTCGCCAGCTTGGGTAATAAAAACAGTCCCTGAGACTTGGATAAAATCAGAATTATCAATCAATTTTACAAAACGTTTATATTCGTCAGCGCCTATTTCATTTTTAGACAGAACTAACTGTAAGCGTTCGGAAAAATCTTCTAAATCAGTAAAACAAATATTACCGTGGACACGCAAACTTCTTAAACGCCCAGTCAAAAAAACTTCTTGATGATTCTCTGATAATTCATCAAATTTTTCTATAATTTCAAACGTTTGGTGAGTTCGTTTAGCTTTGGCTGGATAAGGGTTTATACCTTGCTCACGCAGAGTTGACAATTTCTTGATGCGGTCGTCGCGTTCAGTTTGATGTGCAGTTTTGTCCATATATAAATAATAAATTAATCCTAAAATATCCCCACTTAGCTAAAAAATTGTGCGGATAACATAATATGGCTTAATAAGCCTATTACACACTATAATATTTGTTTAATTATAAGAAAAAAAATGATAAAAGTCAAAAAATTAATTATATATTTTTTGCTTTAAGTAAAACAAAAATGTAAGGCTTTAAACCTTACATTTTTATCAGTATAGATATTGTCTATTTAACGTCAATAATCTTGTATTCAATTTCGCCCTTTGGTGTTTTAACTATTACTTTATCATTTTTCTTCCTGCCTAATAAGGCTATACCTAAAGGTGATTCATTTGATATTTTTCCACTAAATGGATCGGCTTCATTAAAACTAACGATAGTAAATTCTTTTTTAACGCCGTTTGTCTCTGCCTTAACGTGTGAACCCATACCGATAAGGCCGGAACCGTCATTTTCAACTACGGTTAAATTCTTTAAAAGCCCGGTTAGTTCGGATATGCGCCCTTCGTTAAAAGCTTGAGCTTCTTTAGCATCGGCATATTCGGCATTTTCGCTTAAATCACCCAATTCTTTAGCTGATTCAATGCGATTAGCAATTTCACGACGTTTAAGCGTAGTTAAATTGTCATATTCTTCTTGTAATTTTTTAAAACCCTCTGGTGAAATAATTTGACTGGTCATAAATATTTATTAAAAATTGGTTCCTTAAAATAGAACCAGATTTTTATTTTTTCTAATTTTGCAATTTAATATACACTATTATTAAATTTTTAGCAAGTAAAAAATATTTATAATTATTGGCAGACAAGACACTCCATTTGTTTAGTGCTACCAAGAGTTATGCCTGGACATGCGATAGTATTTCCTCCTACCTGGCAACTACTCAAAGAACCATTATAGGAATTCAAAAAATTCCAATTATTCCAAGAACAATTGGCTGTATATGGGTAAGTTGTAGCATTAAAACAAAGACCATCTTTTGAAACATACAAAGAACCACTACAATTTCCAGTAGTATAACCGTAAGACAACCATCCTAATCTGGTAATTGTACTCCCGCAATTACCGCTACCATCTGATTTACAACAAACCGTACAGGAACTACAACTCGGTCCACCAGTGCATTGTTGACAGCTCGGACAATAACCTCTGCTGCCTGAGGCAAAATAACCACATGAGGCACCGCTACCACTACAGTTACCAGTGTAACAAGTACTTGCAGTACATTGGTCATTAATATCTTCGATATTAGACTGGGGTACGCAAGTATTAGTTGAGGCTGAACATTTTAGACAAGTATATGAAGCGCAATGAGTATTATCCAAACATTGTACGCAAGTACCAGTGCTGGTTTTGCACTTTGGAGTAGCTGGAGTACCACTGCAATTTGCATCCGTTAAACATCCGACGCAGACTCCGTCACTTGGACGACAAATTTGCGAACCGCAATTTTTAGTTGGATTGGTACAACTATGAGTGGTAGCCGAACAAATATCATCAGTACAAGGATTAGAATCATTACATTGGCTTGTGCCGCAATCAATACTTTGGCCACAATTATTAGTAACCATACCGCATTTATTGCCAGCACAAGTAGTTGCTAATGATTCTGATACACAACAAGTACCATCAACGCAAGAATTGCTTGCACAAACAGAACTATCGCAAGTAACCGTTGATCCGCAATTAGCTTCTGTAACTGTTCCACTACATTGATTACCACAAACCTCAGCCGCTGTCTGTGGTGTGCAACATTGATTATTGGTGCAAGAACCAGTAGCGCAGGTGCCGCAGCTAGGGACAACAACACCGGGACAATTAGTGCTATTAAAAGTACCGCAATTAAAACCTCGGCTAGCACAAGTTTCCGGGGTGCAACAACTGCCGTCAGCAATGCAGAAACCGCCAGTACATGTTTCAAAATTATTATTAAAACCGCAGGTTTGAGTGGCAGTACATTTACCAGTACCACAGCCGACAGTAGAACAGCGTCCTTCAACAGTATCCACTGCTACGGGCTCACAAGTATTAGAAGCATTACAAGTTTGGCATAAACTACAATCAGCTGGAACGCCTATTCGACAAGGTAAACAAGCATTACCGATGCAATGCTGGCCTGAGCCGCTACAATCACCATCACCGACACAAGCAACACAGCTGCCAGTATCTTCTTTACAGACTAATGAGCCACCACAGCTTCCACAGGAACCACCGCAACCGTTATCACCACAGCTTCTAGTTGTACCATCAGTATTGGTACAATCAGGCAAACAAGCCGAAGTTTGATTATCACAATCCATTACTAAATTAGGTCTAGCTGTTTTAGGTCCTGGCGGACAACTATTCATAGGATTATCTAAACAATAGCTCAAGGTATAGGAAGTGCCGTTATTAATCCAATTGTAGATGTAGATAGAATCATTGCCACGACAATAGCTACCATAGGAACTGCCAGATAATTGTTTGGGCAAAGTCATATAGGTTTTGCCTGAAGTGGGTCCAACTAAAGGTTGGCCCCACTTATTTTGGATATCGGGTGGATATTGGCCTTCGTCCATCATATACATTTCCAAAGCAGTGGAAACAGACCTGACTTCACTCACCTTTTTAGAGTCAGTTGCCTTAGAGCGAGCGCTCTTCATGCCCACAGTCGCTAAGGTTGCTAAAATACCGATAACGACAATAACCACTAATAGCTCTATTAGGGTAAAACCTTTTTTTGAAAATGCTTGGGGCATAAATGCTTAAAAATTATTTATTATAATTATAGCAAAAAAATTAAATGGCTACCAATTTTTCTGATTTTAAGATTGCAATGCAAAAAATCAAAAAACCAATGCCCAACGGATGATTTAAATAAGGACTAAACATATTTACAAAAATAATCGCCACAACACCGATTGCCAATGATAGTTGCAAAACTTTTTTAGTCTTTAATAAATCTTTAATGATATAAAACAATAACAGCAAATAAACCAATAACCCACCTAAGCCAATTTTAAGCCAAATATCTAGCCAACCCCACTCAAAGGCAAAAGTAGTGTATTCCCCCTTAGCTGTTTTTTCTAAAATACGTTGATCACTTGAAATGTAAGTCACTGTTTTGCCAAAACCTTCACCTAAAATTGGCGCTTTAGCTATTTCCTTTTTTAATTCAGCCAACAACGTCCAACGGGAAGATGCTCCAGCTTCATTTTTAACCGCCCCAGCTCTTTCAGTAAGCATAGCGCCGGCTGAAACATCGGCTAATGATTTAGGATAAGGAAATTTGACGGCTCCCACCAAAATAACCACGCTGACAGCCAAAGAACCTAACATCATAAAATTAACGGAAATGATTTTTTTCCAATTAATCTTTTGGTAAAATTTAAAAATCAAATTAAAAGCTATCCAAGCCCCAAATAACCCAAACCAAAAACTTCTTGATAAGCCAATAATTAAGGGTGATAAAGCCAAAGAACCAATTAAGATATAAGCTATAATATTTCGTTTACTCACTTCTTTTTTATTAAGACAATGAGCAAAAATAAAGAAAAAAGCTGGCAATAAAAAAACTTGAGCCTGAATGAATACGCGATAATAGTTATTAGCCATTAAAGTTATTTCACCCAAACGAGTATCCCTGACCCAGGCATACAACAAAGAATTTTCATCTAATATATTATGAGAAAAAGCATATAGCAGCCAAACAGATTGAGTAAAAGAAACAATCATGGCCCCGACAACAACTTCAATTGCTTGGCCGATATTTGATTTGTTAAAACTTTTTATGGCTGGCAACAACAATGACCAATAAAGCCAATTGTTGGCATCAAAAAAAATATTATCCAAATTATTGCCGTTCAATTTAGCCACAATTAAACCAAACAACATAAATACAATCAAAACGCCGACCAATAAGTAGATTTTGTCTTTAACAAGAGCCTTAAAATTTATTGTTTTAAAATCTTTTGAAAAGCTTAGCAACCAAACTGACATGACAACCGCCCACAAAACTATCCGCAGCGACAAAGAAAACCCACCAAAATTCCAGGCAAATAAATAACCCATGGAATTAGAAATCAGTTCTGCTAATAAAAATAAATATCCCCAAAATAAATTTTTTAAAGCTAAAATCAAGCAAGTAACAGCAATCAAAATAAAACAGACATTGTTTAACATCGGCCAAACTATGGCCATATATGACAATATATTAAAAGCCAGAATCACGGCCGCATATAATAAATATTTTTTAGGAAATTTTTTAAACATAAATTACTTTTGTTATAAATGATGTTTTTTAAAAATAATTTCTTTAGCTTGATTGTATTTTATCACTTTTTCGTTATTGGGAAATAATTTATAAAAAAAACTTGGCAGCCAAACACTGATATGTCTACTCTCACCGATATCCATTAAAATTTTATCAATAAAGATGCCTTTTTTATTATTTTCAAGCATAGTCAACCATAAATCCCAATCCTGGAAACGCTTAATTTCGTTATCGAAGCCAGGGAAATCTTTAGTCCTTATTAAAGCGGTAGTATGAATATACGGTTCTTTTTTTAATAAATCTTCACTAAAGGCTCGCCCCTTAAAGGTTTTAAAACCGAGTCGGAATGAACCATAAGAATACGAAGCCTCTGGATATCTTAATAAAGCCTCTAACATATCTTTTAAAGCGTCTTTTCTTAAAACAACATCAGCATCACAAAATAACAAAAAATCGCCTGAAGCTTCTTTAAAACCGTTATTTCGGGCCGGATTAGAACCTTGATTGCTTTGTTCTATATATTTTAATTTTATGTTTGGATTGTGAGCTTGAAAAGCTTGAATAATGCTTTGCGGATTATCAGTTGAGCCATCGTTAACAATAATTACTTCAAAATCTTGATAGCTCTGGCGAGTCAAACTGATTAAGGTCTTTAAAATACTGTCAGCATGATTATACAAAGGGATAATTACAGAAATCATATTATTCAAATAAATTAATAAACTTATGAGATAGTTTTTGCCAATTAAAATCTTTTATGGCTCGCTCTCGCCCGGCAAAACCTAATTTATTTCTTAAATTTTCATATTCGGCCAACTTAATAATGGCACCAGCAATATCATCAACTGATTCCGGATCAACCATCAAGCCAGTAACATTATCAATAACTGCGTCAGTCACGCCACCGGCTTTACCGGCAATAACCGGCTTACCGTAAAGCCCGGCTTCCAGATAAACGATACCAAAACCTTCAAAATCATGCCCAATTTGACGAGCGGTCATAATAAAAACATCACAAGCGCGAAACCAAGCATCCTTCTCGACCTCATCGGCGTTGTTAAAAATTTTAATATTTTTTTGCAACTTTAAAACAGCGATTTGCTTCTCCAAATTTTCCTGTTCTGGACCGTTGCCGATAATCGCTAAAAAAAGATTAGTTTGTTTCTTTAAAGCTTCGCTCAAAGCAGAAATAACCATATCAGCCCCCTTCCTTTTAACCAGACGTCCAACAAATAAAAAGACTGTTTTGTCGGTTAAGTTGTTTTTTTCTTTAAATGCTTTAATTTTAATTTCATCAAAAGCCGGAATAATTGGCTCGATACCTGGATTGATAATGTGTATTTTAGCGATTTCTTTTGAGCTTAAATTTTCTTTTATTAATTCGGCAACATAATGATTAGCGCAAATGATTTTATCAGCTTTTTTTAATAAACAATCAGCCAAGCGTTCTTTTCTTTGGTTGCCTCGAGTAATACCATAGTCTAAACCATGGAGAATGATAGCTGTTTTTTTTCTGAATAACTTAGCTAAAATAAAAACTGGCAAGCCCAAAGGTAAAATATTGCCAACAATAATTGTGTCTATTTTTTCTTTTTTAATAACTTCAATGATGGCTTTAAAAGACGGCAGCCACTTAAAGCAGGGTAAATTTTTATTAAGCAGCGGTCGGCGATATACATTTAATTCATCTGATTTTTCTTCATTATGAGCTAAAACAACTATTTGACCATCAGCATATTTAAATAAATGTTCATAGTAATGAGCCACTCCTCCGTAAAAAGGCGCGTATTCCATTGTTACTAACAAAAATTTCATATTATTTCTTAAAAGATTTAATAATGCTAAGCATATCAGCTTTTTTAAAAGCGCCAAAAGCTAACAGCATAGTAAAATAAGCCATTCCGCCAACTAAGATAACTAAAGCTAAACCAAGTTTTTCTTTGGCGAAAAATACGATAAAAAACATAAGCAAGCTTGATAAAATTGATTGCCAAAACACCCTGACAATTTTTTTCGACTTAGCGTTAATTATTGCTTTAGAGGCTTGCCAGTTTAAAACAAACATTAAGGCGTTAGAGATAATTAAGGTTAGCGCCGCGCCAGTTACACCTAACTTTGGTATTAAAAGCGAGTTAAAAATTAAAGCCATTACCGCTGTAATACCCATGTTGCGAGTATTTATTTTTTGTCTATCACAAGCATTTAATAAGGCGCCGACTGGATAATTGATAAAGACGAAAAAAGTTGAAGCAGCGGCTAAACGCATCGGCCAAGCCGCTTCGCCATAACCGCTTTTCATCAAGGCGATAATCGGTTCGGTTAAAGCGATGATACCAACTGAAATCGGCAAAGCAATAATTGTTGAATAATTCATGGCTCGCTCAAAAGTGATATTAAGTTGTTCACGATTATTTTTCCAATAAGCGCTTAGCGCGGGGTAAAGAGAAGCCACAAAAGCCATTGGCAAGAATTGCAAGGCGTTAGTAATTTTAAAAGGTACTTGATAAATACCGACCGCCCTATCGCCTGCTAATTGAAATAATAAGACTGAATCGATATAAGTGTAAAAACGTTGAAAAATAGCATATAAGCCAAAAGATAAACTCAAAGCAAAAATTAATTTTATTTTTTTAAAATTAAAAATCGGGCTTAAGCTGATTTTCCACTTAAAATGAATAACGCTTAAGGCGATTATTAAGCTAAGCAGACTGGAAGCAACTTGCGCCCACATTAAAGCTACTAAACCTAAATTATTTTTTAAAACATATAAGCTAACTATCAAAGTAGTGGCCTGAGAAAGCACAGCAACAATACTTTCATATTTTAAGTTGTGATAAGAACGACTGACCGCAAAAAATAACGACGTAAAGGCGTCCATAATCATACTGGCCATGGCTACATAAATCAAAGCCGTAATCAAAGGATCACTACCGCTAAAAAATAGTTTCGCTGCAATAATCAAAAAAGCTGGCAAGATTAAAATTATTTTAGCGCCAAACGCGCTACGGAATAAATTATTCTTATTTTCCTGTTCCCCTGAAGCGGCTTTAATAAAATAATTAACAATGCCTAAATCCATTACTACTGAAATAATGGTAGTAAAAGATAAGGCATAATAATATTTTCCTAAATCAGCTGGGCCAAGCTGGCGAGCATAAATAGTAAAATAAGTAAAAGAAATCACCTTTTGCAGGATTAATGCCAAGGTAAAATAAGAAGTATTTTTTGCAATATTAGCCACTTTTTGACCCATAAATATATTTAATTTTAGCCTAAAACTTAAAAATAAGCAAGAAACTGGCTTTTAGCTTGTCCGTAACCGTAATTATTAAATTGGCTATAGCTTAAGTATAAACTTTTTTTGGCTCTGGTAACACCCACATAAAAAACTCTTTTTTCTTCCTCAATATCAACATTTTTTCGACGGCTTGGGAAGCTGCCTTCATTTAAAAAAGGCATAAAAACATAATCAAATTCAAGTCCTTTCACTTGATGAATAGTAACTATCGGCACTTTGCCCTCGTCTAAGCCTAAGAAATCAATATTTTTAACCAATGATCCATAAGATAGAATCTTTAATAGATTTTCTTTAGGCATTAATGTTTGATCGTCTAAATCAATAAATAATTTTTTTAAAATATCTAATGACTTTAATCTTTTATCTGCGCCAGCGTCTTGGCTGTAATAATCCATTAAGCCGGATTCATTCAAAATATCCTCTAATAATTCTGCCGGCCTTTTAACTTTAGCAATAAGTTGCCAACGAGCTAAATCAGAAGCTAATGAAATAAAATTTTTACTAAAGGCGGAAAAAAGTTTGGCTCTTGAATTCGCTCCAGCCGCTAAATCATTTTTCAAGTAATCAAGTAAGCCCCAGCAAGCTAAAACGTCGTCCTCGGCATTGTGAGAGGCTTGATGCACATTTAGAAGCCGAGATAAAGTCTCTAATTTATAATTTGGCGCCTCGACATAACGGCGGGCAATATCTAAAGTGTCGTAATATCTAGTGTTAACAAATTTCAAGCCAGCCCTAACAGCATTTTCTTCTAAAATGCTTAAATCAAAATTAACATTATGACCGATGACAATATCAGAACCGATAAAATTAATAAATTCCTCTAATGCTTTTTTGGGTTCCTGACCATTTTTAGCCAAATATTCGTCAGTTAAACGATGGATATGATATGAGCTGCCAACCGGTTTATTATTTTTTAAAAGCCATTCTTTTCTCTCACCGACTTTGCCATTGATAATCTCCATAGCAAAGGCTTGGACAATTTCGTCCTTGCTGACATCAACGCCGGTTGTTTCCGTATCAATTACCACGGCTCGGCCATTCTTTAAGACAGCTAATAAATCAGCAAATGGTTCGGCTTGGCGATAATTGGAAAAATTTAAAAAATCAGACATTTTAAAACCGATGTGTTTGCCCTCGGAATTAACTTGCTCAACAATTTGGCGATCTATTTTTTTGCCTGGCCGTTCCACTACCCGTCTGATTGATTCTAAATCTAATTTATTAAAAATAATCTTTAACCAAGCAAAAGCGTCACGAACCTCTTGGCGGCGGAAAAAATTATATTGGTCAACAGTGATGTGTTCAATATTATTGAGCGCTAAAATCTCAGCTATCTTATTGACTTGAAAATTATTGCGGACTAAAACAGCCACCTTGGCTTTTGGTTCAAGCTTTTTTAATTCTTTTATTTTAACTGTTAAGCTATTTATTTCCTCTTCGTTATTGTAATATTCCTTAACCTCAATATTACTGTTAATAATATTTTCAACATTATACTCGCCATTAATATCAGATGAAATTTTGTTAAATAAAGGCAATAAATTAGGGTCGGAACGATAATTTTCTTTTAAAGCAAACTCAGTTACCGGCGCAAAATGGCTCTTAAAGAGTTTGGCAATCTTTTGCGGTTGCGAGCCTCGCCAGCCATAAATAGTCTGATCTAAATCACCGACCAAGGTTATATTTTTACATTGTTTGGCTAACTCTTTAATAACCAAATACTCTGATAAGTGGGTATCTTGAAATTCGTCTAATTCAATAAATTTAAAACGATTTTGCCAGCGTTTAGAAACATTAGCATTTTCATATAAGGCGCTGATAGTTAAAATGACCAACTCATTAAAATCAACCGCATTGGCGCTGTGCAAAGCTTGATAATAATCCTCCATTATTTCCGGCCATGGGGCTGGCAATTCGGTTGGTTTAGAGTTTATAAAATTATAACGATAATAAATATTATACAGACGATCTTTATAAAATTTTTCTAAGATATCAGAACGATTCAATTCTAATTCTAAAATCTTAGGATGATTAGCTAAGATTCTATCTAATATTTCTAACTGCTCCACATCGTCAGCGATAACAAAATCATGAGCCAAGCCAATTTCTTTGGCCTCTTCTCTTAAGAATTTAGCGCAAAAGCCATGGAAAGTGCTGATTGTTAAATCAGAGTATTTATCTGGATTATTTAAACGAGCTTTGATGCGACTTTTCATTTCTTCGGCCGCGCGATTAGTAAAAGTCAAACACAAAATTGAGGCGGGTTCGATACCCTCCTCAATCGCTTTAACCACTCTTTCTGTTAAGACAGTTGTCTTGCCGGTGCCAACCGGAGCCGACACTAAAAGCGCTCCTTCAAGATTATTAATTATGTCTGTTTGCTCTTTATTAAATTCCATAAAATCCAACTTATTTCAAACACTTTAGCACAAAAATAAGCAAAAAACAAACAAAAAACCGCTTCAATAGATAATTAAAACGATTTTTATTTAATAATTACTTAAAATAAATCTTAAATAACTCATCATAGATAAGCCTGTGATCGTCTGAATTTAGTACAAACACAATATCTTCTAAATGCTGATTCTCGTTTTCCAAAAAATTACTAACCGTTTTTAATGCGATAGATGCGGCCTCATTAATTGGATATTTGTAAATATTAGTTGATATGGATGGTATTGCTATTGATTTCAACTCGTTCTCATTAGCTACCCTTAAAATACTTAAATAACAACTTTCCAATAATTCCGGCGCTTTTTCGTTGTCAAAAAAATAATGTGGCCCAACGGTATGAATAATCTGGCCAGCTTTAAGATTGTATCCGCCAATAATCTTTGCTTGTCCTTTCTCGCAACCACCCAAAGACGCACACTCCCGCTCAAGCTCTTTGCCAGCCATTTTATGAATAACGCCACACAAACCACTTCCAGCCATCAATGATGGATGAGCTGAGTTAACTATGGCATCAACATTTAATTGGGTTATATCAGCTTTAATTATTGTAATCCTTGCCATATTAATCAAACTTTTTCCTTGCTTCAAAATAATTACAAAAATCACAATTAGCCCCAGCTTTTGGAATTTCAATGCTCATCAAGCAATTATGAGCATTAATCAATTCTGTCTCTACCCAAGAATCATTGCCGGTGTATGGGATGATTTTAATATCAAATTCGAGTTTAGCATCAAATGCTTCTCGATCTTTTTGCCCATTACAATAAACAAAATAACCGGTATCAGATACTTTAAAATCATTTCTTCGCATCAGCCACTGATAAAATTCCATTTGCCTCTTATAACCAATCTGCCAATCGGCATCCAAGTTAACTTCGGTTGATTTGCTGGTTGATTTATAATCAACGACATAAACTACGCCGTCTTTATCCACCCATAAATCATCCACTGCACCAGTAACTAAAAAATTAGTTGGTTTATGCAAATATTGCACACCGACAAAATTCTCACGCCACTCATTAATTTTTTCATGATCAAATGGCACAAGATCTAAGCCATAGGCCCTCATTAATGGATGAGCGGTATTTTTCGCTCGGTGAATATCAAATTCTTTCTTCAATAAAGCATCGACTGCTGAGTTTAAATTAAATGGAAATCCGGGAGGTGTGCCAACGCCTAAGCGACGGTCAACATAAAAACATCTCGGACAATTCAAAAACATATCAATCTTAGATCGACTGATTTTGAACGGCTCTTTTGATCTTGGATCAAAGATATTTTTTGTTCTTTTGGGGTTATAATACTCTGACATATGTTATTTTTTTATCCAATCAAGATCCATTTCCCTTTCAATTCTCCATTTCGACCATATTCTCCCTGCAAAACTAATTTGCAAAACATTTGTTTTATCATCTAGCAATTTTATTCTCCGAGAAACTTCTTTTATTTGATCATCTGAAATTGTTATTGAAGTCGAAATATTTCTTATATCTTTATGCAAAGCTAAATACTCGTTTCCCAACGACATATGGTCGTTAACATTTTTTAGTGCACTATCTTGATTACTTATTGCAGGTGAAATTAAAGCCATTATTGAAGAACCAATACTTAAAAAACTTAAAATTCTACTTAACCATATTGGCATGTCTGGAAAAATAATGATAAAAATAGACAAAATAATCGGTAAACCAATATATAACTTCAAAGAAGACTTTGTCCAATCTGCAGTTCTAAAATGACCTTTTGAAGAATAGGCCGACTCTTCTGCGTATTTCATTAAATTTTGTCTATTATCCATATAATTAAAATTTATCACCAAATACCGACTGCCAATAGCCTGCTTGGGCATTTAGCGAGGGTAGTAACGCCTGAGGCTGAAGAGCCTTTTTCGCCGAATCAACTGCATTAATTGATAGTTGACGATCATCACTTGAAAGATAAGAATCTACCATGCCACCAAAACCGGTAGCTTCATATAATTGTCCTACAAGATAATCATTTGCATGACTAAAAAAATATCTAACACCATCCGATATTGTTGCTATGGCCGATGGATGATTATGGAATACATACCATGCAATCGTTTCTAAGTGATATGATCTCAACCTTTCATTGTTTTTTATTCTGTTCCAATATTTAACAAGCTTGATAACACTTTTTAATTTTTTATTATGTCTATCGTGCAAGTTTTTTGAAATATTTTGATCAATTTTTGGATTAGTTTTCAACCAAGACGGGTTATTATTACCCATTGGGATATAATAAAAATCTTGCTGTCCAATCTCAAAGGGAATTATATGAAAGCATGGGACTATATCAATACCGAGATTACTTGATTTAAGTTGCACGTTAACAGATTGTCCATCTTTTTTAATCTTAGATTCTGGATGTGATTGATTTAAAGTTTTATGAAAAGCATGTAAAACGGCATGTGAATCTAGTGTATTATCTTGATTAATATGATTATGAATAGGGCTATGTATGCCGTCAGTATTGCCCTCAACGTAATGCGTATCCTCTATTCCGGTTGGCACTAAGCCAGCACCATCTAAAACTATCATAACATCAATGTCATCAAGCGGATGTAGCTTTGTTCCTCTGGCATATGATCCAGTCAAAAAATCACCATCAAGCAACCATGGAAATGATGAATCCGTTCGTCTTCTATTGGCTAATAAATTTCGAATATATGTATGGCTGGTAGAGCCTTGCATGACATGAGTTTGCGTTAAATTTATCTCGCCATCTAATAAGCTCTGTAATTTTGATTCAATAATAGACATAACAAATTTATAATTATTTCTTTTGCATTATTGAAGCCACCAACACTATAATTGAAAAAATTATTAGACTAATAATGACCTTGCTAATTTTCTTTGCTATGCCATCTTTCACATGCCCACCCACTGATCTCCAAAAATTCTTTGAAAATACAATAGAGATACCCCAAACTGCAAGCAAAACTATTAGTACAATAATTAATTTACTAAGCATAAATGTGTTAGGAAGCCCAAATATTTTCAATATAACCATTAATTAACTTTTTATGCTTTTTAATTGTTTCATCCAGATCATTAATCGCATCCTGCTCTTTTTTTACCAAATTTAATATCTCAATCTGCTTATCTTTGCTCGGCACTGGTATCTTCAACGAAAACAAGTCATCTTTTTTTAAAACTTTTCTAGTCGCACCTTGTATTTTATGATTTATATGCTCTTTACATAAATCACTTTTTAAATACATTAATAAAAAATCTGGCACAATTCTGTTTGTATCTTTTATTTCAAAAAGAGTGTACATCGGACTTACTATTCCAATTTTTTCTGAAAAATTACAAGCAATTGATCCAACGTTTATACGTGATGGATTAAAAGCAAAATAATAAGGCTTAATAACTTTATAGTTGCTTGTATTTACTGATGCTATTTTTTTATCAAAATAATCTTCAGAATTTATAAACCCATACTTATTTGACACCGACCACACTGTATAATTATTATTTTTTGCCTTTTCCTTTTTTTCTGTAATCAAATCTCCAAGAAGCGAAACCGCATGTTTTGTGTCAGGCATTTCAAGATCAGAATACTTTTTAACTAATAAATAATATTCCGAGTTGTTCTTTATTTTTTTCTTAGAAACAACTTTATGTCCTATACTATTTTTTGATGTAAATAATTTATCGTTAATAATCGACTGTCTGAAATCATCAAGCAATTCCACTGCAGACGGAAGATCGTTTAAAGCAATCTCTCTTCTTTGAGAACTTTTATCAAATCCATCATTATTAATATCTACAAAAAGCACATCATTTGCTTTTTTTGCCAAAGTTTTATCTAAAAATAAAATATACGTGTTTACTTCAGCATAAGGGGCAAATGTAAATGGATGTAGAGATGCTATCGCCCATACATTATCCAAGATTAATTCTCTAATCTTTTTAAAATATGATGCATTAGAATTTCCAAGAACTCCTTCTGGCACAACGATGCCAGCCCTACCATTTATAGTCAAATGCTCTATTATGTAATCAACAAAAAGAACCTCGGCTCTACTAGATTGAACTGAAAATCTTTTATGCGGATTAATGCCACCTTTAGGAGTCATAAATGGAGGGTTGGCAAGTATTACATCATAATTTTCGTCCCAACGTTTTTCACTAGTAAGAGAATCGTATTCATGGATCTTTGGCTCAGGAAAGCCATGCAAATACATATTAACAAGTGCAAGCTTTACCATGTCCGGCGATATATCATATCCAGCCAAATTGTTCATTAAACGTAGTTTTTCGTCAGGGGTAAGTGCTTTCTCTTTATTTTGTTTCAATATGTGCTTGTAAGCAGATATTAAAAAACCTGCTGTTCCACAAGCTGGATCAAGTATCTTGTCTTTTTTTGTGGGATTAACAACATCAACAATAAAATCAATTACATGACGAGGGGTTCGAAATTGACCGGCGTCACCTTGACTTCCAAGTATTGAAAGAAGGTATTCAAAAGCATTACCTAAATTTTCACTATGCTCGTATGTAAATTCATTTATCTCTTTTAAAAACAATGACAATGTTCGTGTGTCTCTGTATGGCAAAAATGCCCCCTTAAAAATATCCCTAAAAAGTTGTGGTATATTAGGATTTTTTGGCATATTTGAGATTGCCTGATCATACAAATCAAGCCTTTCCTGACCAGAAAGTTTGCTATCCAAAAGCTTTGTCCAAGAGTAATGACTAAATTCATTTGCAAAAAATTTAGCCTCTCCACCAAGTTCCTCGGATTCCTTGTCCATATCATCCATAAACTTGTAAACAAGCGCCGTTGTAATTTGTTCAACTTGAGCTTTTGGATCAGGCACTTTACCAACAAGAATCTGCCTAGCAGAGTCTATTTTTCTTTTTGTAATTTGATCGAGCATAATTTTTTTATTATTTCATATAAACATTAACTGGAACATAATCCTTTACATATTCAGGAACTACCTCGCGCCAACCATTTAATTCTTTAAATTCAGGCATAGTAAAACCTGCATAGACATTCAGCTCCGCATACTGTTTATTATTAATTATATCTCTAAATTTTTCGTCTGTTACATATGCCTTCAAATAATTCTTAATATGAGTAACATATTTACTTTCAGGCTTGTAAATTGATATAAATTTTTCACACTCTTCTTCAAGTTTCTCGTCCTTAGATTTAAAACCATCAATAATACCAAACGCACGCTCCAAAAACTCTCGCCAAGAAATTCTGCGATCAAGATTTTCACTTTTTCTTATTTTTTCAAGATTTATAAACAATTGTGGTTTGTCTTCATACTTATCACGCATTATCTGAATAGCTCTATCCCACTGCTCATTTTCAACAGCCGTTTTAACATCTGAATCTTTTTGCAATTCTTCTTTTGCTTTTTCAAAAAGCTTTCTGTCAACTTTCATTCCATCTATCCCCACAGCTGTCTCGGTAAGTGTTTTAACTTTATCGGGATTAAATACCTCTATCTCAGAAACTTCTACTCCGACAGAATCGCCCCCCTTACCCTCCTTTTGCTTAATAGGTAGCCGTAAAATCTCATCATAGTCAAATTTCTCCTCAAAATACTCACAATTCGCAAAAAAATCAAAAAACTTAAAATTATCCTTTGGTATTTTATGTCTTTCGCCATATTCGTCAGTGTAATCAAAAACATGCTTTCTCGTGCCTCGTCCTTTTATTTGAATAAAATCTGTAGGTGAAAAAACTGGACGCATAAGAGCGAGATTTAATATATCTTCACAGTCATAACCAGTAGTCATCATACCTACCGTTACACAAACTCTCGTTTTGCTTGATTTATAATTTTCTAAAAACTTTGTATGTCCATGAAGATTATTATTCGCAAAATTAATAGTAAACTGCTGACTATCAGAAATATTTGATGTTACTTGCATGGCAAAATCTGAATTATATTTTTCAGGCCACAATTTACTTGCCATCTGATTAAGTATTTGTGTTATTTTTGATGCATGATTTTGACTAACACAAAATATAATACTTTTACCGATTTCGCCACTTATAGGATCTCTAAATGCATTTTCAATAAATGTTTGGCAAAACACATGGTTAGTTTTTTCCGAAAAAAACTTTTTTTCAAAATCCTTATGGAAAAAAGTCTCCTCGTCTTCACCCCCTTCATTTTTTTCAATCATGACAGCATACCCTTTTTCCGACAATAATTCTGTTGTTATATCTGTTCGTGCATCAGAAACAATTGGATTAATTAAAAAACCATCTTTAACACCATCTAATAAACTAAAGCGAAATGTTGGTTCACCATTTTTACAACCAAAAGTAGTGTAAGTATCTAACAACTGTCGTCGCTCCCAAGATCTTTGATCTTTATACGATAACTTTTGAAGATCAACATTTTTTAAGTAATCCTTTGGTGTAGCAGTTAGTCCAAGCTTGTACCCAATAAAATACTCAAAAACAGCCCTTGAATTACCTCCTATAGCTCGATGTGACTCATCAGCAATAATTAAATCAAAGTCTGTAGGAGAAAAAAGTTTTTTGTATTTGTCCTGAGCCGAAAGACTTTGAACGGTAGAAATCACCACTTCTGCTTTCTTCCAATCATCACGATTTTGTTTATAAATAACAGAGGAAAAATCATTATTTAAATAGCGAACGAAATTCTTATGAGCCTGATCCTCCAATTCCAACCGATCTACTAAAAATAATATTCTTTTTGCATTTCCGGTACGTAAAAATAACTTTATAACTGCGGCAGAAATTAAAGTTTTTCCAGTGCCAGTAGCCATTTCAAAAAGAAATCTATCATTTCCAGCTTCCGCTGATTTCTGCAAGGCATGTATAGCTTTTAACTGATATGGTCTTAATATACGTAAATTTTCATCCCACAAAAACTGCTCTCGTGTCTCCTTATTAATATAACGTGGGTCTCCCTTAAAATTTGGATTTTGAGTCAAAGCTATATAGTCCAATTCAACAACTTCATCGGCCAGTCTCTTGTTGTCAGGCTTGAACCCTTGCCTATGTTTTAACGACTCTTGTGATGGAAATTCAGTAATGACTTCTGGATCACCTCTCTCTAAATCCCAAAAATAATGCAAATTACCGTTTGATAAAATAACAAAACGAACATTCTCGGTATGTGCATATTTCCTTGCTTGCTCTTTGCCGTCCAGAGGATTTTTATCTTCTCTTTTTGCTTCTAAAATCACAAGAGGAAAACCATTATCATCAAGTAATAAAAAATCTATAAAACCATTTTTAGTAGTTTCAAAATCTTCACCAAAAGCATCTATATCTTTTTTTGTAATTTTTACATTTGGTTCAAGCGAAATATTTGCTTGACCTTTTTTATCATCAAAAAATCTCCAACCAGCATCTTGGAGCAAATTATTTATTTTAATTCTTGCATTAGCTTCTTTTTGCATATTTTTTCTATATAACTAATCCACCAATGCGAATCATCATTGCTTGTTGACTGACGTTGTATTTCTTAGCCAACTTAGCAATTGTCATAATATCCTCATTGTTATTTTTTAATTTAAAATCTCCTTGTAAATCTTTTATAACAAGACCTCGTGGCATTAATATTTCAGCTGCGAATTGATTTGCTTGCGCCTCTTTTAAATTTGTCGTTGAAGATGATGCGTTTGAATCTCTAAAATACACACCTGCGGAATCAATATGCATATTATCTATGCTATGTAACACAAAATGCCCAATCTCATGGGCTATAGTAAATCTTTGACGTTCAATACAATGATTTTGGTTAATGGCAATAATTGGATTACCCTGTTTACCCTTCATTTTGATAGCGCCTGAAATTTCGTCCTTAGAAAATTCAATTTTTGTCACGTCTATCCCCATAGACTTAGCAATGCTTTCTATATCAACAGGAACCTTGACAATCTTTTGATCACTCAAAATCTTTTCCGCTTTATCAACTGCTAATTTAATTTTTTGACCTATAAAATCTGGCATATTTATTACAAACTTTCTAATTTATTTAAATCATTTTTGTTGAGCAAATTAGCATAATCATGATGGCCCATAGCTTCTAAGCCCCTTAATAATTCAGATAATTTTAAGTCCAAGGCTTCTGTAACTAAATATAACTGAAAGGCTGAAATTTGTTGTTTACCATTCTCAATAGCCGACAAAGTGCTTTTACTCATACCTAAATTTGCCACTTCTATAAATTTATCCATCGAATAACCCTTCTCTTTTCTCGCTATTTCAATATTTTTCCCTAAACTCATGTAAAAATTTGATTTATCTAACATATTTTTAACCATTATTATCTACATATGATAAATCTCATAAAAAATAATGTCAAGTAAAGCGGAACATAGTTGACTTAAACTGAACATTTATGCTAAAATAAAGTGTGGCGGTATTACCACAATATATTTTGACGCAACTCGTAGTGGAGTTAAAGGTCGAACGTCTATCAACAGGTATATTTTAATTATACTGCTTTTTAGAAAATAAGCAAAATATGGTTAATAAAAAAAATTCGGTTCGCACGAGTAAGTCAGTTGCCAAAACGGCTTCCGAAGCTTTGACTAACAAAACTTCTAGCCCAACAACTAAAAAACTTGCAGCGGCTACATTAGTTAATCGAAAAAAGACTGCTAAAAAATAACAGTCTACAAACTAAAAAGAATAAGTATTACTTATTCTTTTTTCTTATTCTAATTATCTAAAACAAACAAAAAAGTCTTAATACTTATGTACCAAGACTTTAACACTAAATAAATAGTTAAATTATTGTCACGCTAATAAGCGCGGCGCCAATCATCACTATAACAATGGAAATTAATTGGACTACGCTGATTTTTTGTTTAAAAATAAGCACATCCCAAATAACAGTCCAAATCAAGATTGTTTCTTTTAAGGCAATTACATAAACAGGATTCAAGATAGACAAGGCCCAATATTGAGCTATGGCTCCAAATCCGGCAAAACCACCGATTGGCATTAAGGATAATTTTTGTGGAGGATAAATAATCGATTTAATTTTTTTCGACTTTATTTTGCTCCAAAAAACAACTCCTAAAGAACACAGCGATAAATAGACAACACCCATAAAAGCCACATTGCTCAAGGGCGTTTCAGTTGTTCCGGGAACGCTGGAAGCTAATTTTTGCAAAGGAGTCGTTATGCTCCACAAAACAATAGTAATGAGCATAAAACGAGAAGATTTTTCTTTAAATAATGATTTGATTGGTTTAATTAAATTAGACCAAGAAAAAACATATTTAATATCATCTCCTTCTTTCAATTTACTCGCCTGCAAGACATAAATGCCAACGGTAATAAATAAAGCTCCAAATAAACCCAACCAGCTCCAACCGCCAAAAAACCAAAAAGAACTTAGCATTGGTATGGCTATAAGAGTAGATATAGGCATAACCACACTTAATTGACCCATCTTTATGGATTGATGAAAAAACCATTGGCTTGGTATTTCTAAAAGAACCATAATCATCATAATCCAAAAGAAATTAGGATTAATTTGACTTGGTGCTCCAACTATTAGAAAGAAAACCAATAAAATAGGCACAACATAAAAAAGCCTGGCGAAGACAACCGCTAAGTCGTCTATTTTTTTGTCTTTTAAGCCAATCTGAGCAAAAACATTTTGCAAAGAAGCAAAAAAGGGATTAAGTAGGGATATTAATATTCCCAAAAACATAAGCTTGCCCCTGTTATAATGATTTAAATGAACTAGTTAATGGCTAACTATACATAAAAAATAACTATATGTCAACAACGATTAAAGGTAAGCAAAAACCGCCTCAACAAGCAGTTGAAACGGTTTTTTATATAGTATTCGATGATTAACGTTTGCTCCATTGTGGGGCGCGTCTGGCTTTACGCAAACCAGGTTTTTTGCGCTCTTTAATACGGGCATCACGAGTCAACCAACCTTTAGCGCGCATTACTGGGCGAAGTTCTGGGTTGATTTCCACTAAAGCCTTGGCAATGCCATGGCGGATAGCTTCAGCCTGTCCTTTTTTACCACCACCAGTAATTTTAACAGAAACATCAGTAGTTTCTTCAACACCAGCTTCCTTTAAAGGAGTAACAATCAAGTTAAATTCAGATTCAGAGTAATAAGTCTTAGCTTCTTTGTCGTTAACGATGATTTTACCGCTACCGGTCTGGAAAAGACGAATCTGAGCGGCGGCTCTTTTTCTTTTGCCGACGACTGCAGTAAATTTTCCGGCATTAGCTTTAGCCGGTTTAGCCTTGGCTGGCGCTTTGGCTGTAGGTTTTTTGTTTTCTATAGTCGCCATATTATTTGATATTTAATCTTTTCATCATACCTTTGCGGAGACGAGTATCTGGAAGCATTTCACGAACAGCGCGAACCAAGACATCGGCCGGATTTTCTGAAAAAATCTTAGACATTTTTCTTGTCTTTAGACCGCCTGGATAACCAGAAAAACTGTGATATACCTTTTGATCTAATTTCTTACCGGTAATTTTGACTTGATCGATGTTAGTAACTTCAACGATGCTGCCTCTGTCCAAATGTGGCTGATATTCAGCCTGATCTTTGCCGCGAAGAGCGATGGCGATTTTAGTTGCTAATCGGCCAAGACTTTCTCCGGTGGCATCAAATTTTTGGACTGTTCTTATAAAGCCTTTATTCATATTCTTATCTTTTAGACTAATTCAATTTGCACCATTGAAGCGCCGTCGCCTTCTCTGACGCCGAGCTTAACAATGCGGGTATAACCGCCAGCGCGTTCTTTATAACGAGCACCAAGGACTTCCATTAATTTCTTAACGGCTAATTCTTGGGGTAAAGCGGCTAAAAGCTGTCTGCGAGCTGCTAAATCACCTTTCTTAGAAACAGTGATATAATGCTCCACGAGCGGCTTCACGGTTTTGGCCTTAGCTTCAGTAGTCTTAACCTTTTCATACATAACAATGCTTGAGGCTAAGTTCCTGAGCATTAATTCACGAGGTTGTTTCTCGCGGCCCAAAGTTTTTCCTTTAATTCTGTGACGCATAAAATTTAATATTACTCCTCTTCGGATTCTTTGGCGCCACCTTCTTTAGTCAAAGCATTGAACTGATCAATTAAAATCTTAACTGATTGATCAAAGGCTTCTTCCGGAGTAATGGTGCCGTTAGTAACAATATCTAAAGTTAATTTGTCCCAGTTGGTCATTTTACCAACACGGGTATATTCGACATTGATGCCGACTGATCTTACCGGGGAGTAAATCGAATCAATTTCAATGTAGCCTATTTCTTTTTTGCGATCTTCACGGCTTTCAATACTTTCATAACCCATGCCGCGATGAGCCACTATTTCCATTTCTAAACTGCCAGCCATATCAGTGATATGAGCCAAGACTAAATCAGTATTTAAAATCTCAACATCACTATTTTTCTCAATGTCTTTAGCGGTAACAACTTTTTCTCCCTTAACATTCAAAAATAAACGAACCGGCTCATCAGTATGAATTTTCATGATAAGCTGCTTTAAGTTTAAGGCGATTTCCAAAACATCTTCTTTGACGTTTGGTAAAGCCATAAACTCATGATCAGCCCCCTTAATCTTTACGCCGACAACAGCTGTGCCGTGTAAAGAAGACAACAGAACTCTTCTGAGAGAGTTGCCCAAAGTAACGCCATAACCCGGAAAAAGCGGATCAATGACGACCTTTTTGTGATTTGGTTTGTCACCTTCGACAAACTCAATTTTCTTAGGTAAAGCTATGTTGCTCATATAAATTTCCTACCTCCTAAGAGCTGGCGCGCTTAGGCGCTATTTATTATTTAGAATAAAATTCGACGATAGCCTGGCTATTGATAGATTTATCAAGATCATCTGCTTTAGGAGCATGTAAAATCTTAAAAGTATCTTCTTTGGCATCAAAATTGAGCCAACCAGGAACCTGAGATTTTTTAACCTTTTCAGCCATATCGGTGAAAAGTTTTTTATTACGCTTGTTGGTGCGAACCTCGATTACATCGCTTGGCTTAACCAGATAGGAAGCGATATTAACCTTAATTTTATTAACGGTAAACATGCCATGGCTAACCATCTGTCTGGCTTGAGCTCGGGAAGAGGCCAAACCAAAACGATAGATGACATTGTCAAGGCGCATTTCTAACATTCTTAAGAAATTCTCACCGGCATCGCCACGTTTCTGAGCGCGTTCAAAGAAAATTCTGAACTGCTTTTCGCGCATACCATACATTCTTTTAGCTTTTTGCTTTTCAGCGAGTTGTTGGCCATATTGACTGACTTTATTTTTTCTCTTATGACCATGGATGCCTGGGCCGTAATTGCGGGAGTTTAAAACACATTTTCCGGAAGTACATTTAATGCCTTTGAGCATTAACTTTTTACCGGCCGCACGGCACAATTTGCATTTTGCTTCTGTATTGTTCATATCTTTAATCTAAATGCTTAATTAAACTCTGCGCGGCTTTCTGGCGCGACAGCCATTATGCGGGATAGGAGTAATATCCTTAATATAAGTAACATTCAATCCGTTGGCGTTTAAAGCGCGGACAGCTGATTCGCGACCAGTTCCGACACCTTTAATAAAAACGCTAACTTCAGTGAGGCCCATTTCCTTGGCGCGGATACAGGCAATTTTAGTGATGATTTGAGCAGCGTAAGGAGTTGATTTTTTCGGTCCCTTAAATCCGGCTAAACCGGCGTTGGCCCAAGAAATAACATTACCTTCTAAATCAGTAATGGTAATAATGGTATTGTTATAAGTGGAATTAATAAAAACTTTTCCAATAGTCACCTTTCTGTCGGCTTTTTTGGCTTTTTTTGATTTGCTCTTTTTTGCCTTAGCATTGCGAGCAATTTTATTTTTTTCCAATTTCTTCTTGATGTCTTCCGGCAAATCGTCCATATCGTCTTTTTTGACAACGGTTTTTTCAACCGGCGCGTCATCGATGTTAAAAACATCGTCCGCCTGGACGG
Source organism: Patescibacteria group bacterium (assembly GCA_028704945.1). Lineage (GTDB taxonomy): Bacteria > Patescibacteriota > Patescibacteriia > Patescibacteriales > Patescibacteriaceae > 1-14-0-10-37-14. Next base: position 85,575 of record JAQWEL010000003.1, on the reverse strand, counting down.
TTTCGGTCAACTTCACTTCTTCAGTTTTGGTCTTTTTTTCTTCTGACATAATAATTAGTTGACTTTAACTTTTTAGTTATAAGATTTTACCAATCTTTAGGTTTTCTGTCCTATCGGTTTTTTGCCCGAACCCATGGTTCTGCGGACATTTCCTCTGACAGTGCGGTTATTGGTCTTAGTGCGCTGTCCGCGAGCTGGCAACTTTTTAGCATGCCTGGATCCGCGGAAAGTTCCTATTTCCTTTAAACGCTTAATGTTGCTTGAGACTTCTCTCCTTAAATCTCCTTCAACTTTTAAATTCTTTTCAATGTGGGATCTAAGCTTGTTGACTTCTTCTTCGGTTAAATCCTTAACTCTGGTGTCTGGATTGATCTTTAATTCAGCTAATGTTCGCTGAGAAACTTTCAATCCGATACCAAAAATGTAGGTCAACGAGATCTCTACCCTTTTGTCGTTGGGAATAACAACGCCGGAAATACGTACTGCCATAATTTTTAATTAATTAAAGGTTAACCTTGTCTTTGTTTATGCTTCGGGTTGATGCAGATGACACAGACGCGGCCTTTTCTGCGAAGGACTTTGCAATCTTTGCAGATTTTTTTCACGCTAGCTCTAACCTTCATAATATAAATTTAAAATAAATAAAAAATAAAATTGATTATAGTCTGAATATAATCCGTCCCTTGGTCAAATCGTAAGGACTCATTTGAACCTTAACTTTGTCACCATAAGTGAGCCGGATTTTATTCATTCGCATTTTGCCCGATAAATGGGCCAGAATTTCATGGTCGTTGGCCAAACGCACCTTAAAAGATGTGCCGGGCATCATTTCAACGATTTCACCGACCACTTCGATAAATTCTTTTGAATTGCTGTTTTCTAACATTAATTTTAGAACTAAAAAAATTTTGGTAAGATAAAGTTAGTTACCAAAACTAACAAAACGAACAAATTATTACTTAAAATAATTTATTGTCTTTGCTAATTATATAGTTAATCTCAGTAATTGTCAAGTATTTTAGCTAATATTTAATAAATAATAAATTTTAACTAAGATTAGCCAATAATGGCTTTTATACGTCTAACTCCGGCCGATGAAGCTTCCTCTTTTAATATCTTAAAGCTTTTGAGTTCTTTAGTGTTATCTACATGAGGTCCGCCACATATTTCTGAACTAAAGATTTGATCTCCTTGGCCGACTGTATAAACTTTTACTTGATCTTGGTATTTTGAGTCAAAAACACCCATAGCACCGGACTTTTTAGCAACGTCTAAGCTGGTCAATTGACAAATAATTGGTAATTCAGCCTTAATAGCATGATTTACTAAATCTTCTACTTTTTGCTTTTCTTCATCAGTCATTTTTTGAGCATGAGAAAAATCTAACCTTAACCTATCAGCTGTAATATTAGAGCCTTTCTGATAAACGTGGTCGCCCAAAACTGTTCTTAAAGCAGCTAATAATAAATGGGTGGCAGTATGTAATTTGGTGGTTTCTTCTGAATTATCAGCTAAACCGCCCTTGAATTTACCGGCGCTGGCTGTTCTGGAAAGCTCTTGATGTTTGACTAATTCTTCCTCAAAACCCTTAGCATCAACCTCAAAACCTCTTTCCTTGGCTAACTCTAAGGTCATTTCTAAAGGAAAGCCGTAAGTTTGGTATAAATCAAAGGCGCTCACAGCTGGAATTAGTTTATCTGATAAATTTTCAGTAACTTTGGCAAAAATTCTTAAACCTTTTTCCAAGGTCTCTTTAAACTTATATTCTTCTTTCTTAAGCTCTCTTAAAATATAATCTTTGTTTTTCTCTAATTCTGGATATTGTTCTTTATTGTTATCAATATAAATATTAGCTAATTCGGTAGTAATATCTATTTTTGAATTAATTTCCAGCATCAGGCTAAAGCGAACAGCCCTTCTAATAAGCTTACGAACAACATAGCCTTGATCAGTGTTAGATGGGCTAACACCTTTAGGGTCGCCGATAATCATGGTGGCGGCCTTAATATGATCAGCCACAATTCTAAAAGCTTTTTCATTATCCGAGTAAGTTTTACCGGAAAGTTCAGCTATTTTTTTAATGGCATCGCTGAATAAATCAGTTGCATAAACATCATTAATATTATTTACCATGCACAAAATACGCTCTAAACCCATGCCGGTATCAACGTTTTTTTGACTTAAGGGCTCAAACTTACCGTCGATCGTCTTGTTATAAGCCATAAAAACATTGTTCCAAATTTCTACCCAGCGTTTATCTTCAGGGTTATAAACTTCTGGAGCTGCTTCTGAACCAGTCCAGTAAAAAATTTCAGTATCTGGTCCGCATGGTCCGGTTTGTCCAGCTGGACCCCACCAATTATCTGCCTTACCTAATCTAACGATTCTTTCCGATTTAACACCAATTTTTAACCAAAGATCATAAGATTCTTGGTCAAACGGCACGTTTTCATCACCTTCAAAAACACTAACTGCCAATCTATTTTTATCTAAATTTAGCCATTTTTCTTCAGTCAAAAATTCCCAACTCCAAGCAATGGAGTCGTCTTTAAAATAATCACCCAAAGACCAGTTACCAAGCATTTCAAAACAAGTTAAGTGAGTCTTGTCACCAACTTCGTCAATATCGCCAGTGCGAATACATTTTTGAACATCTGCTAAACGAGTGCCGGCTGGATGTTTTTCACCCAATAAATAAGGCACTAAAGGATGCATACCAGCAGTAGTAAACAAAACCGTCGGATCATTTTCTGGAATCAATGAAGCGCCTGGGATAATGCTATGGCCCTTAGTCTTGAAAAAATCAAGGAATTTATTTCTTATTGTTTGCGCGTTTATCATGTTATTACTATAAAAATATTATAAATTAATACTAATATAAACCATAAAGCTTGTTTTGACAAGGTTAAAATTTAGAGAAGTGATTCAGCAATAATGACTATAGTATAGGGATAGAGTGGATTGAATTATCCCGCAGGACTTCAGTTCTGCGGGATAATTTGAACGAATCCCTATACTATAATCATTATTATTTTATAAATTATAAAAAAATCTTAGATACTTTTGCGAATACAAGTCATTAAATTTAGATAAAATTCTAAATTATTCAAACTAGCCAAACGCAATCCAAGCGGTTCACCGATTTTAATCAAATAATATAAATAAGCTTTGCTTAAATTTTTTAATTCGGGAATTTTCGAATTGGGGTTAATCGGCGTTTTATCATTAGCAAACTTAGCATTATTAATATTTAAACATTCATAAAAATCACCTTGATTGATTTTTTTACTCACCAAAGCCTTAGCAATTTTAACTTCGTGACCCTTTTTAAAAGCAAACAAGCGTCCATGCCTGCCTTCACGAGTCGGGATAACACAATCAAACATATCAACACCTCGCTTAACTGCTTCAATGATGTTTTCCGGATAACCAACACCCATCAAATAACGCGGCTTTAAATCAGGCATAGCCGGTAGTAGGTAATCTAAAACTTGATACATCTCCTCGTTTGATTCTCCGACTGACAAACCTCCAATATTGTAACCATCAAAATCCAAAGCGCTTAAATCTTTAGCGCTCTTTAAACGCAAATCTTTTTCCAGACCACCCTGCACTACACAAAACAATAAAGGTTTTTTGCCTTTTATTTTCTGATGATATTTTTTGGCTCGATTAGCCCAGCGAGTAGTTAACTCAACTGACTCCTCAACATATTTTCTGGCAGCCGGCAAAGCCACGCATTCATCTAAAACTACAGCAATATCAACGCCAAAATCACGCTGGATATCAACGCAACGCTCTGGCGTAAGAAAATGTTTGGAACCGTCTACATAAGATTTGAATTCCACACCTTCTTCGGACAACTTAACCATCTTTTCTGATTTATTCTTTTGACCAGCTAAAGAAAAAATTTGAAAGCCACCCGAATCAGTCAAAATCGATCCGTGCCAATCGGCAAATTTATGTAAGCCACCAAATTTCTTTAAATACTTTTCACCCGGACGAAGCATCAAATGATAAGTGTTGGATAAAATTATTTTAGAACCTAAATCACGGACATCTTCGGTACTAATAAATTTGACTGTGCCTTGAGTAGCCACCGGCATAAAAAAGGGTGTTTCCAAAATACCATGAGCGGTTTGCAATTTACCTTTTCTGGCTTGACTTGCTTTACTTCGTTTAACTATTTTATACATAATTTTACTTGACTAAGCCTCCATTCAAATCAATATTAACCGTCTTAATAATATCATCATCTTCTAATTTAGTAGTTTTGGCTTTCATTTCTTTATTCATCTGCGCTCCGACTTCATCGTCAGTGGCGATTACTTTCGTCTTAGGCAAAAGTATTAAAATTTGATTTCGTTGATCTTCTGTCGGCGTCAAAGCGATATTGAATTCAGCTTTAATATCTTTGGATAATTTACTAAATTTATTCATTTCCCAGACAACTCGATTACTGGCGACATCGTAAGTAATATTGCCGAAATCAGCTCTTTCTTTACCGCTCATCTTAACATAAGGTGGCAAATCAACTGATATACGGACATTGCTCAAATCGTGCAAAGTGTTAGACAGTTGCCAATAGACACGCAAATTAGTAGTCTTACCGACTTCAAAAGGTATTGGCCCGGAACCGACCGGAATATTATCATTATCAAAATAACGAATCTTTTCATCAAGACGCAAATCAGAATTTAATTTACAAATAATGGTATTGCTAAAATTATTTGAATCGATACTCAACTCGGGGCTACTACTTGAAGTGGAAACCAAGGCGTTGGGATCATCCAATTGCATCGCCACTTCATCGCGTTTCTTAATGTCACCCATAACCGCTGAAATGTCGCCAATCTTTCTAGTCTGAAATTTGGCTACCGATGTCATTTGCGGAGCATACTCGCTTTTAAAATTATTCTCATTAATCAAATTAACCGAAAAATCAATCACGCCCTTCTCGCCTTTACCGATACTGGTTAATTCAGGCAAATTGCTTTTAGTCCAAGTAATAGTGTTGCCTGATAGAGTGCCACGATATTTATCCTGTAGACTAGCCCAATTAACCAAATTACCGTCAAGCGTTGCCATAATAACTACGTCCTCAAGCGCTGATTGGCCTTTATTTTCATAATTAATCGAATAACGCAAAGCTTGTCCGAAGTCGGCTGATATATCTTTATCTGATCCATTCAAAATCATAATCATATTCAGATCATTCTTAACTATTTCAATTTCAAAAGTTTGTTCATCCAAAGAAAAATATTTATCGCCTGAGGGCACAACGTCAAGACTAGAGGTGCTGCTAGAAGTAACCATCGGCATCATAATTCCCAACCTCGAATCAGACAAAGAAGTTGAGGTAGCGGCAATCTGTTTTAAATCTTCAGGCTTTTCCGGCAACCAATATTCAGTTTTTATCTTAAATAATTCTTTGTCAGCTACTTTATCTAATATTTTAAAGTCTATCCTAATTTCCCTTTCCTGCGTATCGAGATTATAAACTTGCCAAACCCAAGGCTTAAGCTGTTTAGCATTATTCAAAGGGGCAGCATTTTGAATAAACTCTATATTGGATGGATTTTGCGGTTCGACAGTCAGACGAAAATTATCTATTTTTGAAGCTTGATTGGCTTTATATTTTATAATGATTGTTTCTTTTTGATTAGTTAAGACGCTCGCTGGTTTCACTACAAAAATATTAATGCCAGAACTACCGATGGCGATTTCGGCGGACGCTGCTTTTTTGAAATCGCTAGAAAAATTTTCCGGCCGATACGCTATGTCAGCGGTAACCAAATTAGTCGTACCAGCTGCACCATAAAAACGCCCCTTTAAAGTCAACTCTCTTGTTTCCTTATTAGCTAATCGACCAATATCCCAAGTATCTTTAAAATCTCCGACTAAAGTTACATTTGATTCAGTCAAAATAAAATTAGGCGGCAAAACAATTCTAGCTTGGACATTTTTAGCGCCGATACGGCCATTATTCTTTATCCGAAAAACAATAAAATTTTCTTCACCCGCATTAACCGATTTTGGCGCTTCAACAGTTGCTTGAACATCAGTCAAATCAGCTCCTGAAGTCAAATAATAATAAGCAATCCAAACCAAACCAGCCACAATAGCCAAGATAGCAAAAAAACTGCTCAACTTAAATAAAAAACTTTTCTGATGTCTTTTTATCTTGAAACGTTTTACATCGACTGAACGGCCTTTATCATCTTGATATATTTCAGACAATCCGTCTTCAATTGATTTATTCTTGTTCTCATAGACGGCTAAATCAGCAATCTGTTCAATTTTTTTATTTCTTGCCATATATAAATATTTACTATTTAACTAATAAATAAGCCCAAAGCTGATCCGAGTCGAGAGCGAAATAATCGCCATTTTCTTTTTTCGGATATTGCCATAAAATTCTGGAATAATCAGGCGGAATCAATCTTGATACAACTCTAACATTTTGGCTGCCTGGTTGTTTTTGAATTAATAAAGTATAGCGAGCCAATTCGTTCTGTTTTTCATTTAAAAGTGTTGATCGCAACTTATCAAAACCGTTAGCATCGTTTTTAATATTTTCAACTTTAAAAGGCAAACGATAACTAATAACCGTATCAAAGGCTTGTCCGGCATTTACTTGCGTCCAACCGGCAAAAACCGTTTTGTTGTTTTCTCGATAAGTCTTGACCCCGCTTAAAGGATCAACTTCGGCTGAAAGTTCATTGACTATTAACGGATCAATCTCGGCATTATCCGGAACCTTTTCTATTAACTTCGGATCAGGCGCTTTAAAACCTTCGGCTTCAATCAATTTAGAACCGAGCGGAGTATAAATTCTCATCCAATTAACATTCAAAACGCCACAAAATTCTTCGCCCTTGATGGCGCGATGGTCGCGCTTAATGTAAATCGTATCGATAATATTACCCTCTCTGTCAATTGAAGCCACATGCTCAACAGTTTGGAACATTTTTTTATCAGACTTCTGTCCGCCAATATTAGCATTAGCAATCATTAAGTAGTCTCCGTTTGTTTCTTTAATCGCTCCGCCCCAATCTTCTTCAATAACCTTTTTTTGCAAATCATTATCTTTAAAATAAGTAATGATATATTTTTGAGTCAAATTATTTTCAATCAAATCCAAAAGCTTAATTGATTGTTCTTTATTTGATTCTTTGGTCAATTTATCAATTAAAATATTAGTCAGATCGCCAATAATTTTCTTTGGCGTATCTGTCTTGCCTGTTTTTTGCTCGGCAATAGCTTGGACGACATCCATGAAGTTATCAGCACTGACAACTTCATTATAATCTGGCATATTAATCGGGCCGGTTAATTTCAACAAATCAATAATAACATTAGGCGTGATAGCAATCACACCATCAACCGAGGAACCGTCTGACTTTTCATAAAACCACATTATTTTACGAGCGCTAGTCGGCCAATCCGGCCACCAATTAGCGTCCCACAGATGCCAAGAAGGATTAAGCAGCCTTAATGGTTCTGGTGCGGCAATAATACGCCTTAAACCAGCTTCAGTATCATAAGTTCCACCGCCAGGCGTCTTGATTGATTTGATAGCGCCATTACTAAAATCAACTACTGCGAAGCTTCCCATAAATCCGCCCGACCCCCTCATTTCAGTATTATTTTGAAAAACCATCAAATAACGCTTGTCTGTTTGGCCACCTAAAAATATTTCTAATTTCTCGGCTAAATCAGTCAACTCATTCATACTTGAAGAAATAAAATGTATCTTGTCTTTCAAGACTTTAAATTGTTCTCGATATTCAGCTGGAATTGATTTTTCGTTAAGCGTCAAAATTATTTTTTCTATTTTTTCGGCCTTATTAGCAGCTTCTTCGGCTGGCGGTAAAAATCCGCGTAAACGGCTGGTTAGATTAGGTTTTGTTTGGCTAAAAAGATTATCTATTGCTAAACTAATGTCAGAAGCCATAGCGACTCCTAACTGTCCTAACTCGACCAAGTTTTGACTCTCGCCAGCTAATTTCATTTTTTCGTTTGGCATCAAGCTGGCTATCTTAAAAATAAAACCATTAACCTCGCTTAAATTTTGTTCAACTGAAAGTAAATTTTGTCCAGCCTTGTTAAATTTATTGCCAGCTGACTCAAATTGCTGATTTTCGATAGAACTTTTAGCATCAAAAGCTTCGGCTAAAGCGATATTGGCATGACTAATGATCTTGTCTTTTAAAGATACAAAAAAACGATAATTCCTATAGCCGATAACTGGCGAAAACAAGATGATCAAAAGCAAAGCAAAAGAAAGCGCTGGACGCAACAATGATTTTTGCGGTTTTAGTTTAACAGCTGATAAATTATCTTTATTATCTTTAATAATTCTTTTGGTCTGAAGAATAGTCGTCTTAAATTTAAAATCCAAAAGCTTCTGCCAATAAGTCAACTTCTTGCCAGTGTTTTTAGCTGCGGCCTGAGCTGACTTTTTAGTATGACTGCTTATTTTATTAACGCCTTTTGTTATCCTAAAAAAAGTTATTTCAACGATATGAACCGAAAAACGGAAAGTATTGACTGGCAACAATATAGTAAAAACGATTACGCGCCAAAATCCAGTCAGAATTCTTTCAGACAATTGGCCGATTGTAATAAAAAAATTAATCAACGGCTGACAAACTTTTTTAATAATCCGTATTTCATTGTAGCCTAAAGCAATAAAAAATTTTATCAAGCTTGATTGATTTTTTTTACGCCGATTAAATTGTTTATTTATTGTCCACATACTGCGAATAAACTTTATAGGTTTCTAACGCACATTTTTGCCAGTCAAACTTTTCGGCTTGCTTAAAACCTAAGTCAATTTGCGCCTGTCTTAAGGCGCTATTATTTTTTATTTCTTCCATCGCTTTCAAAATTTCAGCTGAACTTTCCGGATTAAAATATAAAGCGGCCGATTCCAACACTTCCGGCATAGAACTTTTATCGGATGATATCACTGGGCAACCTTTAGCCATCGCTTCTAAGGGTGGCAAACCAAAACCTTCATAAAGCGATGGAAAAATATAAGCCAAAGCATCGGTATACAAAAAATTTAACTCGGCGTCAGGCACATAGCCTGGAAAAACAACTTTATTGGAAGCAGATAAATCGTCTTCCCATAATTTTAATTTTATAGCTTGTTCCTTCAGACGATTATAAAAATAATCCTTTTTACCAACTAAAACTAATTGGATATCTTTTTCTTTGGCACTAAACTTAGCGAAAGTCTTCAAAAGCTGTTCTAAATTCTTATGCGGATAAGCATTGCCAACATATAAAAAGAATTTGTTAACGATGCCGTATTTTTCACGCCAATCTAAGTTGCTGATATCTTTTGTAATTTTTTTGTCAAAATTAGTCACTCCTTCATAGATAACAATAATCTTATGGGCCGGTATATTAAATTCTGACAAAATATCTTGCTTGGTAAATTTTGAGACAGCTATGACTTTTAGTGATTTTTTAACAGCAATATTAATAACGAACCGATAAGCTAAATTCTTTAATTTATAAACCAAAGGGCTTAGCGTCGTGGCTCGAGCAGTTGGATAACGGAATAATATTAAATCATGGATAGTAACAATAAATTTAGTCCAAGCAAAGATTGGGACATTAAAATGCGGATAATGCATTAAATCTATTTTTTCTTTAAAAATAAGCCAAGGCATTACTATCTGTTCGCGAAAAGTATACCAACGAACATCAGCTAAAACTTTTTTAACTCTTTTGTTATCAGTTTTAAAATAAGAAAAATTTTCTTTATTCAAAAAAATAACATAATCGTTCTGGGTGTCCAATCTTAAAATATTATCAACCACTTCTTGAGTATAACGCCCTAACCCCTTACCTAAGGGGCCATAGAATCTAGCATCAATACCTATTTTAAATATTTTTTTGGCCATATTTATTCTTTTCAATTACGGAATTATAAAGAGAAATTATTTGATGGAGATGGTCTTTGGGGCGAAAATTATTGGCCACAAAATTCCTGGCCTCCTCTCCCATTTCCGCCATTGTTTTAGGTGAATTTAAACACCAATCAAGCTTAGTGGCTAAATCCTCAATTGAACCGTGCTTGAATAATAAACCGGTTTGATTATTTTTAATAGCCTCGGGAATACCGCCAACATCGGCCGCCAAAACCGGTTTACCTAACACACCAGCCTCTAAATTGACTAAACCGAAAATTTCCAACCAAACCGAGGGCACAACCACTAAATAAGCTTCGCTAATAATTCTCTTGAGATCATCGCCATGCTTAGGGCCGACAAACTCTACCCTGTCTTTTAAATTAAGCATACGAACAAGTTTTTTTAAATCATAATAGTCAGAGCCAGAACCAACAATCAGCAGCTTGTAACTTTTATTCCTTAAGCGAGCGAAAGCCTTGATCAAAAGATCAACACCTTTTTCCGGTTCTAAGCGCCCAAAAAACAAAACATATTTGCCAGGACGAAAATTAGGTCGATAATCAAAAGCATTGATAAAAGGTTTGATAACTTTAATTTGATCAGCCTTAAAGCCAAATTCAACAAAAGTCTTTTTGGCAAATTCGGACGGAGCGACATAAAGGCTGATGTTTTTCTCATAGACCTTTAATATTTTATGATGCCAATACATTTCTGTTGCCGCCAAAAAACTCTTGGTAAAAGACCCTTTAACCGACCTATTTACAGCTGAACGCCAATAAGCATCGGCACCGGACGTGTCTATTTTACCCCTAGAGAACATTTTATAATCTGGACTCAACAATTTCCAATCATGCAGATGCATGATGGTTGGGATATTGTGCTTAGTCAAAATCGGTAAAATAGATGGGGAAATCTGATGATAAATATTATGGACATGGGCGATATCAGGCTTAAAATTGCAAACCAAATGATCTATTTTTTTCGCTGCTTCAAAACTCCAAATAGCTCGGCCGGCTGAGCGTAATTGTTCAACAGCTTTATGGGAACGGACATCAATGTGGCTGACGAAATAATCATCCCAATCGCTTGGCATATTTTCTTTACTGTCCATAGCGAATTTAGCAACACTAAGACCGCCTTTCTCTAATAATTTGGAAAGTTCGATGAAGTAGCTGTCTGCCCCTCCTTTAAGATAATTAAATTTGTTGATTTGCAAAACCTTCATAGAAACGTCTTGATAAGCCTAAAATTGCCCAAAAGAAAATATTGAAAAAATTAGCTTCCAGATAGGGCTGAAACATAAAAGCTATCAAACAAAAAATAATCGCTGCTTTAAAATAATATTTAACCGCAATATCTTTAACTTTTTTCAAATTTATAAAAATATTGCCGATAAACAAAGCCAAGATAGCAAAAGGAATAACGCCCATTTGCATCAGGATTGCCAAAAAAGAATTATGCATATTGCGGACTTCAACATAGTCTAAATAACCCGGCATCTCGATAAAAACTTTTTGTCCAAAACCAAGCCCAAAAAATAAGCGGTCACTACCCTCTTTCCAAACGCTTGACCAGACGAAATTACGCCAGGCAATGCTTGAGTCATTGGAATCTGAAAGAGAATAAGCTCTTTGGATAATATTATTTTGTTCGTTGATTATTTTTTCACTAAAAGAAGCTTTGGGAAATAAATTAACAATCAAAAAAACAGTAAAGATACCTGACAAAAAAATCAATAAATATCCAGTTAATAGTTTTTTTATTGAACGGCTATTGTTTGGATAACTGGCTAAAAAAAGATAAATGCCCGCGATGATGCCGGCAATCCATAAATGCCGCATCATTGAACCAATTACGCCAAAAATATAAATCGGGGTAAGCCAAAACCAAACGCGATTATCTTTTTTGGAAAAAAATTGAACAGCTAAACCAGCCAAGATAGCTAAAGACAAATAAAAAGCATGGTCAAAATCTAAAAATCTTGAACCTTCGGTTGAAAGCGGAGTAATTTCCGTCCATAAACCTTGTCCATTAATAAGTCCATACGCAAAAAAACCGATAATCGGCAATACTGCAAAAAAACAAAAGTTTCTAAAATTATCAAATTTATACTTATAATCAAAAACCAAATAAAAGGTATAAAATAACAAAGGATAAAAAGTATAATTCTTAAAAGAACTGAAAGCTAAATTAAATTGCCCGCCCCAAACACTGACACTTAACAAAAAATAAATAAAAGTGGCGATAATAAATAGTGCTAACAAGATATCAGCCTTATTTAGCTGCCATTTTATTTGTTTTTTTAATAATCTAAAAAAAATACCAATATAAGTGCCTATCAACAAGACATCAATCGGGTAAAACTTATAAACTGATTGACCGATAATAATCGGCTGTAAAGTGAACTGTTTAGCGAAAATCAAAGTTAAAACAATGATTGAAGTCAATCCGGCAGCCGGCCAAATTATAGAAACAATCAAACCTGCAATAGCCGCCAAAATAAAAAACCACAAATTAAAGCCAAAAGCAAAAATAAATAGCATCAAAACACTAAACAGGCCAATGCTAAAAATAGCCGCGACCTGAGTTGAGGAAAAAGCCTTATTCTTGCTTATCAGTAAGCTCATAATTTACTTATATTTTAACTCATTTTTAAGTTGCCGTCAAAGCGATAAAAAACAAAAACAAGCTGCAAAGACTGCAGCTTGTTTTTATACTTTCTGTATTAAAAGCGATTCCTCATTTCTCCGTCAGCCGGCGGATCGTTTCGTTCGGAATGACAATACAAGTATAGTTTTAGAATATTTATAATAATAGAGAGGCATTAAAATTTTCGTGTCCGCATCTTTAGATATGACACGAAAATAGTTGCCGATATATTATTATAAATATTCTAAAACAAAAGCTCTTTATAAAAAACAAATTAAAAAGCATTTCTTAATAAAAAAGCGCTTGATTTTTTAGGTCAAACGCTATATTAAGTGAAACAATATTTGCTCTTTTACGGCGCTTGCAGTGAACTGCTGTACTTAGTCTTCAATTGAATGGAGGTGCAATATTTTTGGAATTCTGTTAAACCAATAACGACTGTGCTTTGATTTCTGTTAGTAGCTCTGTCAAAACCGATAGCGGCTGTTCCATCAGCATTAACTCGAATTAAAATTTTGAATAAAGCCGGATCGAAATTATAAACATCGCAACAACTTAAGGAATAGAAACCGCCGGGATAGTTATTGTAATTAGCTGGCCGAGATAGTCCTGGTAATTTGGCATTTAAATAACCACCACAATCCGTATCCATCTTATTATAACTATCACCTTGAACGGTTTTTTTATTTGAGTCTTTGTCAGCTCCTTTTTTAAGATATTTATCTTCTTTGTTGGCGTCATTGTCGATTGCCAATATATAATAGGAGCCTTCTTCTTGCAGGCCTTCACGCTTAACAACTTTGACATTAATTAATTCGATATTTTTACCTAAGCCGATGTCAGCAAACCTGCCAGACTTGGAAACAAAAGTAAATTGATTATATCTGCCGCCATCAACAGTTACTCGCCTTTCCGTTTTGTCACCGGGAGTTTCAAAAGTAACTAAGCCGCTTTCAGTATCATTCAAATCAATCGAATAGTAATCCATGCCGTTATTGTTGTAAACAATCATTCGGTCCAATTCTTCCTCTTCGTTCAGAACGAAACTTATCACATAAGGTTCGCGATAAACCGATTCGGGATCATCTTTCTTGGTGGCTTTTATCTTAGCGCCGGTAATAGAAAATGTCTTGTCGACAAGATTTTTATTCTTGCCTAATTTTTTATTACTATTCTTCGCCGAAGTTTTATCCGTGTTAAGATTATTTGCCAACTTAGTCAAATCATCACCGATTAATTTTTCAGTTCCGAGTTCGCCGTTCTCATTACCATTGTCAGTTAATTTAATTGCCCAAAGATAATCGTTCGGTTCGTAGGTGCCGGTTTTAACTTGATAGATATAAGCCGGTAAAGTAGCGTTGCCATTAGTGTTAGGCAAAGTAAAATTGCCAGACTTACTTGCGCCAAGGAAAACTTGGTGATCAAGCGAGGGTTCATTCCCGAAATACAAGGAGTCGGAAGCGTAAACATCTTTATTCGGATCGAATTGGTTCAGGCTTTTTGCTCCTTTGATTTTAACATCGTTGGTTTTTTTATCTTTTTTGGCGGTTAAGCCGGCATTGCTACCACAAGAACTCAAACCGACCAGCAAAGAAAAACACAACCCCAATAAAACAATTTTTTTCATTTCTTAAAGTCCTATATTGTTAATATTATTTATTCCAAAGATTTGTGAAAAAGCTGAAATGAAAATTAAAACCAAAATTCCAATAGCTGATACGAGTATTGTCCCAACCCCAAACACGATCGAAGGTAACGGTTGCGGCTGATTTTTTGTCGTACAAAATTTCAGTGCCGATACCTAAGCCAAGATATTTAAAGTTGGTACCATATTTTCCTCCCAGACCTCTGAGAGTAACCGGTTCGATAACTTGATCGCTCCAAGCAATATCACAACTGACAGTGGCGTCAACGTGCACTGAATAAGTGTTAGTCGAGCCGGAAGCTAAACGATGAGTAAATTCATTGTAACCCCAATCAATTGTTTTTAGCGGAGAACAAGGTGTGCTGCCGTTAATACCTAATGACCAAGCGGAAGCAAGCCATTCGTCTTTATTTCGTCCGGTTTGATCTTCATAATAAAGATAACCTGACCAAATAAAATTTTTCTGTTTCTCTTCATAACCTGAATACATGGTATAAGAACGATACAATTCTCCTACTTCTCCGTCGAAACATAACTTCGAATTAGGAAAGACTACCTTAGCGGCAACACCGACTGACCACAGCATACTTTGCTCGCCATAACGATTATTATTTAGAATACCGGAATTAAGGTTGATTCTTACTTTAGGGCCAAGGTATAAGTCTGCGTTATCGCCCCAAAGCCAATCAACACCAACATCGCCGATATTTAAATAATATGCCGCATTACTGCAAACAGCATCTGATGCCAAGCTGTTATCTAAAACCGAATTATATTCGATATCGATTTTCAAAGCTTGTTCAACATTTGTCTGTTTAGCTTGATTAGTTTTTACTCGTTGAGTTTTAACTCCGCCCCATTGAGCGTAGAGAGAACCCAAGCTGAACAAAAACAGCAAAAAGACAAAAAGCCTTTTCATGTTAACTCCTACTGATTATTAGTAAATATGAGTAAATATTTATTCACTTTTTAAAGAACACTTATTAAGGCATACATTACCACCTTAAGCCGGCTTTAGTCAAGTTTTAAAAGCCAGCTTAAAAAGGCAATAATCTCTTAAAATCTATGGTTTAAAAGCCGATTGGCTACTTCATCTGATAGGGATAAAGAATCATGGGTGCTGTCTGGGTTGTTGGCCCCGGGATAAGCTACTTTTTGCTCAACAGCCATAGCGCCGCCGATTTGGCCATAATCTTCTTCAAACAGATCAAAATTACTGCGGTAATCATTGTTGTTATGTTTATTGTTATTATTCAAATAAATCCAAGCTAAACTGGTAAATAAGCCGGCAAAAAAAGCCAAGACGACATTAACGGCTAAATTAGGTTTAACCGGATAATTAGTGGTAATCGGTTTATCTAAAAGTTTTATTTCTACGGCGTCATTTAAACCATGATATTCAGCATGATTAGCGATCATAATAGCGCTAATGGCGCGGACTATTTTTTCAGCTTGCAGTTTATCGGTGTGATAAGCGCTAACTTCAATAATACCGGTTTCATTCAAAGACTTAGCTTCAATAGTATTGCTCCATTTTTTAGATAATTTTTTAGCATCATCACCAAAATAAGAGCGGTCGATATCATTGGAAACCAAAAAAACTTTTTCAGCAAAAGAAGTTGAATCGACCACCTTAGATAAAATCTTGCCGATATATTCGCTTGATCTCATCATGGCATAAGCATCTGAATTATTGCCTGGAAGTTGCTTTTGAACAACTAACAATCTAACAGTTGAACGATATTTTAGAGGTTGAGCTAAAGAAAAAACTAAACCCAAACCGACAAAGATAGCCATAATAGCTAAAACTTTGTTTTTCTTAGCAAATAATTCATTTAAAAAATTATGTAGTTCCATATAATTAATAAAAAATTTAATATAAAATATTAGCATTTTTTAACTATTTTGTCAATCTTTAGTTGCACTTTTAGCTAAACTTAAATAAATTTAATTTTTTAGGCTTACATTAAACAAAAAACAATAAAAACGCCATTAAAAAGACGTTTTTATTTATAACAATAAAATTTTAAATTCTACTTCCAGCTAATTAATTCTTTAATTAGCTGATAAAATAAACATTGATAACCACAATCCAAATCAAACAAGTGACGATTAAACCGGCAATGAAACCGCTAAAGGAGCTAGCAATAAGATTGCCGAGACTGTAAGCATATTGATTCTTTTCGGAAGACACAAATTCTTTAGCAATCATCGTGTTTTGAATTGGATTTTTTGACAATTTTTTAGTAGCCATACGAAATTTAATTTACTATATTTTTTAAAAATAAGTTATCCACTTTTATTATAACATATTTTTAAAAAAACTAATAGCCAAAAATTCAACAAACTACTTTTTATTTATAGCGCTATCAAGCCTTTGCAAACTCTCTGTCTTTTTCAAAACAGTTAAAATTTCAAATGGTCCGGCGCTATTTTTTTGGCCAGACAAAGCTACTCTTAACGGCCAAAGATAATCCCCGACTTTTTTATTGTTAGCTTTCAACCATTCAATAATATTTTTTTCTATAAAATCTTTATTCCAATCGTTCTCAGAAATCAATAATAATTTTTCTTTTATTTCAATTAAGTTAGCCTGCGCTTCTTTCAGGGTTAAATTTTTCCAAATTAGCAAATCTGATTCATAATCGATTTTATCAGCAAATAAATAAGCGACTCTGTCGGTTATATCGGATAATTTTTTTAATCTTTCTTGTTCCAACCAAGCAATGTTCATTAAAAAATCATCAGTTTTTTTAAACCCTTGAGCATCAGCCAAATAATTAGACAAATAAGGCTTGATTAATTCGACTAATTCTTTAGTGGCCTTCTGTCTAATCCAATAACCATTTAAATAATCCAACTTTTCAACATCAAACACTGCCGGGCTGATGCCCATACCTTCAAAAGAAAAACTTTTAATCAGTTCATCGAGCGTAAAAATTTCTTGGTCGGTTTTAGGATGCCAACCGAGCAAAACACAAAAATTAACCAAGGCTTCAGGCAAATAACCCTTACTCTTATAATCTTCGACAAAAACATCGCCCTGACGCTTAGACAATTTACCGCCACCCTTATTAAGAATTAATGGTAAGTGGATAAATTTAGGTACTTCCCAACCAAAAGCTTGGTATAACAAAAAATTCTTCGGATAACTTGGCAGCCATTCTTCTCCCCGAGTAACATGACTAATAGCCATTAAGTGGTCATCGATAACGCTGGCAAATTGATAAGTGGGTACGCCATTAGATTTTATCAAAACATGATCCTCCAAGTCAGCAGCTTTAAATTTTATCTCCCCGCGTAATTCATCATAAACAATTACTTCGCCTTCGATGGGCATTTTTTGGCGAATAACAAAAGCTTCGCCTGAAGCAGCTCTTTGATCTGATTCTGTCTGACTTAAATCCCGACAATGTCTGTCGTAGCGAGGCGCGAGCTTAGCGGCAGCCTGTTCTTCGCGCATAGTCGTCAATCTCTCAGCTGAACAAAAACAACGATAAGCGCCGCCAGACTTTAGTAATTGTTCAGCATAGTCCTTATAAATAGCTAAACGTTCAGTTTGGATATAAGGCGCGCAAGGGCCGCCCAAGTGAGGACCTTCATCAAATTTTATATCAACCCAATCTAAAATTTTTATCAAGCTTTCAACCGCCCCCTCGACTTCTCTTTTTTCGTCAGTATCTTCGATACGTAAAATAAAGTCACCGTTTTGTGACTTAGCTAATAAATAACCGAATAAAGCCGTGCGTAAATTGCCGATATGCAAAAAGCCAGTCGGACTTGGCGCTAATCTTAATCTAATCTTATTCATATCTTATTTTTTTATATTCTTCTAAAAATATTTTATAAGCTGGATGGACAACCGGATCAACCGCTTCCAATAAATCATCAATCTTAACCCAAGCAAAATCCTTATTTTCTTCGTCTAAAATAATCGGCTCAAACTCAGGCAGCTTAGCTATAAACAAAGTTTGTTTTTGTCCTTTAAAGCCCTTAATCGAATAACCTTCTGGCCAAATATAACGATAAGCATCTTTTTTAAAACCGATAATCTTTAAACCATTAAGATTAAGCTCCTCTCTCATTTCCCGTCTGAAAGCCGCCTTAGCTGACTCCAAAAAATCTCGTCCGCCTTGAGGCAGTTTCCAAAAATCTCGGCCTGGTTCTTTGTTGGAATTTACTATTAAAACTTTATTAATTCTGTTAATGATGAAACCGACCACGTTAGGACGATAAAAATGTCGATTAATAAATTCGTATTTAAAACACGTTAACGGAAAAACGATAACGGCCTTAAAAATTCTTTTAAATCTAAAAGCCGGCTCCATTGATAATCTCCACAACCACTCAAAGCCTAACTGCCGCAAAATTTTCGGAGCTCTTTTAATCCGGTTAGTTATAAAATCAAAACTGCCACCAACACCCATCACAATCTTTAATTCGCCGCCCTTTTCTTTTAATTGCGCGGCTAATTTTTCTTGCTGTGGCGCGCCTAAGGCAATTAATGAAATAGTTGGGTTGTAGCTATCATAATCAAGATCTAAGCTTCCTTTGTCATCAGCTACAAAAACCCTAAAATTTAATTGCGGAAATTCTTTGGTTAAAGCTTGATTAATATCATCATTAGTAGATAAGCTGTCTTCTCGATTAATGATGGCCACTTTAAAATCATGTTGCTCGGCTTGTTTTAATAGCAAAGGAACTAAATCTGCTCCGCTTAAGCGACTCAATTTAACTTTCTTTAAAAAAGCCATTAGGACTAAACCAAAGCCATCCGGCAAAACTAAGTCAACTTGCTCTAAAGTCTTTTTAAAGAAAAAATCTTTTTCCGCTAATAATAAAAATTCTGGGTTAACAGTTGAAATCTGCTTAGTGCCGGCTGTCTCCAAAAAACCAAAAATTTGCTTTAACAGTTCGTCTCTTGAAGCTACGGCAATTTTTATTCCCATTAAACTAACGGTTTTCATATAACTATATTATACAAAATTAATAAAATAAGCAAAATATGGTTGCATCAATTTTTACTTAATTTAACAAGATCTGTCAAATTTGACACTCAATTATTCATATTGTATATTTATTTAGCACTCTCAATATAAGACTGCTAAATATATGATGGATAAATTTACTAACAAAGCTCAAGAAGCTATTATAAGCGCTCAAATAGTCGCTCAAGAATTCGGCCAACAACATATCGGTTCTCTGCACATGCTGGTTGCTTTAATTGAACAACCCGATAGCATTGTGCGTTCTATTTTGGAACACTTTAAGATTCACCCTGAAATCGTGATTGAAAAATGTGAAAATGAAATAGAAAAACTGCCTAAAATAAAAGTTGAAGTCAGTTTAGGCATGATTCAAGGCACCTCTGAAATGGCTGATATCATGACCGCTTCGACTAACGAAGCAGCTAAGATGGGTGATGAATTTATTTCCACTGAACACATCCTGTTAGCCTCATTAGAAATTAAAACTAAAGCTAAAAATATTTTAGCTGGTTTTGGCATTGACTATGACCAGACTCTTTTAGTTTTGAAAGATTTGCGTGGCAACACCAATATTGACTCAGCCACTCCAGAAAATAAATTTCGTGTCTTGGAAAAATATACTATCAACTTAACCAAATTGGCGGAAACAGGAAAATTAGATCCTGTTATCGGCCGCGATGAAGAAATTAGAAGAATAATGCAAGTCTTGTCGCGTCGTCTTAAGAATAATCCTGTCCTTATTGGTGAAGCCGGCACAGGCAAGACAGCTATCGTTGAAGGCTTAGCTCAAAGGATTATTGCTGGCGATATTCCAGAAACTTTAAAGAACAAAACCTTAGTCAGCTTAGATTTAGGTGCCTTGATTGCCGGAACAAAATTCAGAGGCGAATTTGAAGAACGCCTAAAAGCCGTCTTAAAAGAAATTAAAGCTTCTGAAGGAAAAATAATATTATTTATCGATGAGTTACACACTATTGTCGGGGCTGGCGCTTCTGATGGAGCAATGGATGCTTCGAACATGCTTAAACCGGCCTTAGCCCGCGGAGAAATTATCACCATTGGCGCTACCACCACTAAAGAATATCAGCAACACATTGAGAAAGATTCGGCCCTGGAAAGACGTTTTCAGCCAGTTTATGTGTCTGAACCATCTTTAGAAGATGCTACTGACATTATGCGTGGCATCAAGGAAAAATATGAGGTTCATCATGGTGTCAAAATAACTGATTCGGCTCTATTGGCAGCCGTAACTTTATCGCATCGTTATATTAGCGATCGTTTTCTGCCAGACAAAGCAGTTGATTTAATGGATGAAGCTTGCTCCTCGCTACGAATGGAAATAGATTCCTGTCCAGACGAGCTTGATGCCTTAAAACGTGAATTGCGTCGTATGGAAATTGCCAAAGCTGGCGTTGAGCAAGAATTAAAGTCGGCTAATTCTGAATTGGAGCAAAAGAAAGCATCAGCTAAGCTGCGTACCGTCAATTCCAAGCTGTCTAAAATAAAAGAAAAAACTTATCAGCTTGATTTGCATTGGCAGAATGAAAAAGCAGTAATTGCTAAAATTCGCGATCATAAACAACAGATTGATAAATTAAAAGCAACAGCAGAAATCTCTGAACGAGACGGCGAAGACTTGGCTAAGGTGGCCGAAATACGCTATGGACGCATCCCAGAATTGCAAAAAAGTATCAAAGAATTTGAAGCAGAACTTTCCAAACTGCAATCTAACGGTCAAAAAATATTAAAAGAAGAAATAACCGCTGAAGACATTGCTAAAGTAATAGCTAAATGGACTGGCATTCCAGTCACTAAAATGTTGGAATCTGAACTTAAAAAATTAGCTAGGCTGGAAAACGAGCTAAGCCAACGTATTGTTGGACAAGCTGACGCTATTAAAGCCGTTTCTAATGCCATCAGACGAAGCCGAGCCGGCATCGGTGAAGAAAATAAGCCGATTGGCTCATTTATGTTTGTCGGTCCGACCGGAGTCGGCAAGACTGAATTAGCTAAAGCTATTGCCGCTTTTATGTTTAATGACGAACAATCTTTAGTTCGTGTCGACATGAGCGAATTTATGGAAAAACATTCGGTGGCTAAATTAATCGGCTCACCGCCTGGCTATATTGGACATGACGAAGGTGGACAGCTGACTGATAAAATTCGCCGTAAACCATACAGTGTTATTCTGTTTGATGAAATAGAAAAAGCTCATCCAGAAGTCTTTAATATACTCTTACAAATCTTAGATGACGGCCAACTGACTGATTCAAAGGGACGAACTGTCAATTTTAAGAACACCATCATCATTATGACTTCTAACCTTGGTAATCAGATTATCCAAGATTATTCCATTGGCTTTGCTGACACAACTGACAAAAAAAAGGTAGCTGAAACTAAGGCTGAAGAAATGAAAGATAAAATTAATAAGACGCTTAGACAGCATTTCAAACTTGAATTTTTAAATCGTATCGATGAAACAGTTGTTTTTAAAAGCTTATCAAAAGAAGACTTAGCAGCTATTGTCGATCTTGAGTTAACTAAAGTTGAAAGTCGCTTAAAGAATAAAGATATTAAGATTAAAATCGCTAAAAAGGTTAAAGAGATGTTAACTGATAAAGGCTACGATCAAACCTTTGGCGCTAGGCCGTTAAAGCGGAAAATTCAAGAATTTATTTTGGACGAATTAGCCATGGACATAATTGAAGGAAAAATTAAAGAAGGCGATCAAGTGGTAATCAATCTCGGCTTAGCCGGCAAGATTGAAATGGCGGTTAAATAAAATATTTCCATATACTAAAACAAGCTTCATTATTGGAGCTTGTTTTAATAAGAGCGATTCCTCTCTTCGCTACGCTACTTTCGGAATGACACTGACTGTATTTAAAAAACATACCCATAGATAACTTTTATGAATTATGATCCAGCCTGGGCGGAGTGCTTTCGCTATCCGCCAACTGGCGGAGGCGGATTGCTTCGTTCGGAATGACAATATAAATAAATTGGAAAAATTTTAAAAATTTGTTATTATAAAAGAAAAAATACATATATGACACTAACTCGTTATCCAAGCGCCTATTTTTTAATTTTGGCTATCATATTTTTTAGCCCAATATTAGCCAAAGCCGCTCAACCAGACCCAGATTTTAATCCTAATTATATCATCTCTGATTATGATATTACTGATTATAATACAATGGATATGACGCAAATCCAAAATTTCTTGAGCGCTCACAATTCTGGACTTACAAATTTTACTTGCGTTGATAAAGATGGTTTATATTGGAAAGCTGCCCAAGCAATTTATAATATTGCTCAAACCAATAAAGTTAATCCCCGCTTTTTATTAGTTCTATTACAGAAAGAACAAGGTTTAATAGAAGACTCTAACCCCAAGACATCGGCGCTGGATTGGGCCACCGGTTATGGCTGTCCTGACGGCGGTGGTTGTAATGATCGTTGGCGCGGATTTTGGAAACAAGTTAATTCGGCCTCGTTGCAATTCAGAGATTACTTAGATAATCCTCAGTTATATAAATTTAAAAAAGGCGAAACCTATACTTTTACCAACCCTTATTCCACAACAGTTAAAGATACTGTTGATGTCACTATTGCCAATAATGGTACAGCTGCTTTATACAACTATACCCCTCATGTTTATAATGGTAATTATAATTTTTGGAAACTATGGCGCCGTTACTTTTCAAAATCTTATACTAATGGAAATTTAGTCCAAGTTGCCGGCGAACCAGGCGTTTGGCTTTTACAGGACGGAAAAAGACGCGCTTTCTTAAGCAAAGGCGCCTTGACCTCAAGATTTGATATTAATAAAGTAGTTACTATCGACAAAGCTGATTTACTCTCCTATTCAATTGGCACTCCGATTAAGTTTCCACAATATGCGATAGTCAAAAGTCCATCAGGATCATTATTCTTGTTGGTTGATAATAAAAAAAGAGGTTTTGTCGATAAAGAAGCCTTTAAAAAATTAGGTTATAATCCAGAAGAAATACTTAATGCTTCCTGGGAAGACTTGCAATCTTATCTTGACGCTCCCTCTATTACGGCTGATGATGCTTATCCGACTGGGGCTTTATTGCAAGACAAAAAGACTGGTGGAGTATTTTGGGTTGAGGCTAAAACCAAAGCCCCTATTCCTGACGCGATATTCCTGAAACTTAAATTTAAAAACAAAAAGATTATCAAAGTAAGCACGGCCGAATTGAATAAATATCCAACGGTCAGTTCAATTAAATTTTCTGATGGCGAGCTGATAAAGATTAAAGGCGGCTTCGGTATTTACATAGTTGAAGCTGGTGCCTTAAGGCCGATAGATTCAACTGATACATTTAATGATATGGGCTATAAAAAAGAAAATATCATTGAAATACCACAAAAACTTTTCTTAACCTATCCGATTGGCAGCCCAGTTAGCGCCACCCAATAAAAATATGAGTTTTGTCCACGCCGGCGTTGTGCCGCATTCACCTATCCTGTTGCCAGCTCAAGCCAGACAACATGCCCAAGAATTTTCTAAAACGCTAAAAGCTCTTAATGATTTTTTTAGTTCTTTGGCGCAATCTAAACCTGATATTTTGATTGTTCTATCACATCACGGATCTTACTTTAAAAATTATTTTGGCTTAAACACAGAAACTGAATTTATTAGTGATTTTAAAGAATTTGGCGACTTAGAAACAAACCTTTCTTTTAAGGGAGAGCTTGGTTTAATAAAAACGATTATTGATGACGTGCCGGACGATTGCCGAACCATGAGCGGACACACTCTTGACTATGGCACAGCTGTTCCCTTAGCCTACTGCCAGGATAAAAAAATCAAACTTTTGCCAATCTATACTTCTGATTTAAGCTTAGAAAAACATTACCAATTCGGTCGGACATTAGGACGGTTAGCAAGGGAAAATGAAAAAAGAATTGCAATCATTTCGTCGGGCGACCTGTCCCATCGTTTAAACAAAAATTCACCACTCGGCTATAATCCTAAAGCCCGCTGGTTTGATAAGCGGATTATTAAAGCAATTGAAACTAACTCAGCCAAAGAAATAATAAAATTAGACAGTAATTTGATTGAAGAAGTAAAAGAATGTGGTTTAAAAACGTCTTTAATCTTATTAGGCTCCTTAGAGGAAATGTCGATGAAGCCAAAATTATTAAATTATGAAAGTCCAGCTGGAGTTGGTTGGGCTATCTTGGATATAAAATAAAATCCTTTTTTGCTATATTCAGCTAAAAAGGATTTTTAGATTACTTTCAAAAGGTTGGAACAACGATGCGTCTGCCACCGCTTGATTCAGGAAATATACAATCTGAGTCAAGCGCACGATAAATAATATCCGGAATTCTTGCCCCGGTCAAAGTTGCTCTGGCAATCAAATACTTTCCTTTAATCCAGGAATAAGTATTCTTTACTAAGAAAAACGTTGGCAACGGGGCAATTATGCACTGAGAACACTTTTTCATAAACTCATTGATTGAGTCTGGCGTTGTGCATAAATAATCCAGATTAGGATCAATGCTTTTAAAAATTTCTTCGTTAGAAACTTTTACTCCATCCGCAGGATTAGCGGTTTCCAGAACGTCAAGACCTTGAACGCCTGAATACTTGGTTAAAAATTGCATTAATCGCATTATTCTTCTCCTCTTAAGATAGTGATAACATTTAAAAATAACTGTTATTATCAAATCATAAATGAAGCCAAAAGTCAAGCTAATTTATAAATAATTTTTTATTAATGTAAATTATTTATAACCTTAAAAAAATATTTCCATTGCTCGCCTGACTGACATAATTCTTTAGTATCGTTAACAGCTCGCTCAACCACCTCTCTCGGATATTCTTTACATATCTTAAAAACACTGGAACGCTTAAAACCAGGTATCTTTAAATCTTTAATAATTTGTAAAGATAAGTCCTGCCAAGAATAAGTTGGGGGTTTAACCTTTTTCTCACTCAAACGCTTGGCAAAAATATCTTTTAAATTTTCAAATTCAGAACTCATA
Organism: Patescibacteria group bacterium; assembly: GCA_028704945.1. GTDB lineage: Bacteria > Patescibacteriota > Patescibacteriia > Patescibacteriales > Patescibacteriaceae > 1-14-0-10-37-14. The sequence goes on along the minus strand of JAQWEL010000003.1, from coordinate 60,343 downwards.
GTTATAAAAAAGGGAAGCTTATTTTTTTGCTTCCCTGTTATTTTATTCTTTTTTTGGTTACTTTGTCAAAGTTATTTCTTGAGAATCCTTTTTTAGAATTATTGTGTCTATGCCTACAAATTTGTTTATTGAAGTTGCTCCTGGTTTTCGTCTGATTGTCAGTGTCTGGCCATCGTTGCTGGTTTCTTTACAAAAAATATCACCCTTGCTGATGAGTTTTAAGCGAATCTCTCTGCTGTGTGATATCTTTAAAATTATAATAGACGAAGACTTTTCGCTTGATTCGGATATTATTCTAATTGAAGCCAAGGAACAATAGTCGCTGGATTCTGCAGAGTAATAATCAGTTAAAACATCATTAATTGACGGATTAACCATTTTATATTCCACATTATCTAAAATTCTATTATCCCAAATGTCTGTTACCAAAACAGCATCTTTGCAAATAACGGTTGATCTGCTTGATTTAGTCATTATTACTTCCCCCAAAAAATTAATAAAACTTGTTTTTTTATTTAAAATGTACTATAAAGGTGATATAATTTATAACAAAATAATAATTATATGTCAATATTATCAATCCTAATTGAACCTGACAAAAGATTACGTCAGTTGTCAGACAAAGTGAGTTTAAAAGCTGTCACCGACAAGGACTTTGGCAAATTTTTAGACAATATGGTTGAAACAATGATCGCTAAAGACGGAGTCGGTTTAGCCGCCCCTCAGGTTGGTGAAAATATCAGAGTCATAACTGTTAATACCAAACAAGGCCCGTTAGCGATGTTAAACCCGGAAATAACCAAAAAATCATTAACTAAAGATTGGGATGAGGAAGGCTGCCTGTCTGTGCCTAACACTTGGGGTCAAGTTAAACGACATAAAACAGTCCATTGCCAATTTTTTGACAGAGCTGGACAAAAACAAAAAATAGAAGCTTCTGGTCTTTTAGCTAGAGTCATCCAGCATGAGATTGATCATTTGGATGGAATTTTATTTATTGATAAAGCTAAAGATATAGCTAAAAACTACGCCATGTAATATGACTGCTATCCGAACCATTTTTATAGGCACGCCTGATTTTGCTGTCCCCGCCCTTAAGGCGCTAACTAGGGACACTGATTTTAATATTGTAGCAGTTATTACTCAGCCTGATATGCCGGCTGGGCGCGGTTTGACGAATAAAGAATCAGCCGTTAAAAAAACAGCGCTTGAACTAAACTATACTGTTTTGCAACCAGAAAAAATCAGTCAAATTGTTGAAGAAATAAAGAACTTACAACCTGATATTATCGTAGTGGCCGCTTATGCTCAATTAATCCCTGAATCTATCTTGAATATTCCGCGTTATGGTTGTATTAATGTTCATGGTTCACTTTTGCCTAAATATCGTGGGGCTGGTGTGATTCAAGCGCCAATTATTAATGGCGATGATAAAACCGGTGTTACTATTATGATGATGGAAAAAGGCTTGGACACCGGTCCAATTCTGACCCAAGCTGAATACGATTTAAAGCCTTCAGAAACCGCTGGCAGTTTATCAAATAAATTAGCTGACTTAGGCGCCAAAATCATTTTACCAACCATTAAAAATTATATTAAAGGCGAAATCAAGCCATTAGCGCAAGACAATACTCAAGCCAGCTATGTCGGTTTGATTAAAAAACAAGATGGTTTAATTGACTGGACTGAAGCAGCTGAATTAATAGAAAGAAAAGTCCGAGCTTTTTCGCCTTGGCCTAGCGCTTGGACTTGGTTAAATGGCCAACAACTTAAAATAATATCCACTTCTCCAGAAATACTGCCTTTAAATACTTATAAGCCGGGTAAAACTTTCGTTTACAATAACAAATTAGCTATCCAATGCGGTAAAGATTCAATTGTCGTTGATATTTTAAAATTAGAAGGTAAAAACGAAACCTCTTCCGAAGCCTTTATTAACGGGCATAGAGACGATATTGGTAAATTTCTTGGCTAATATTTAATTTTTTAGAGAGTTGACATCATCTTTATTTTGCATTATTCTATACAAGTATTTGGCCCGTTCGTCTATCGGCTAGGACATCAGGTTCTCATCCTGGTAAGAGGAGTCCGACTCTCCTACGGGCTACAGTAATACAAAAAACAGGCAATGTTGCCTGTTTTTTGTATTAGATGACTTATCACGGGGAATCGGACAATTCGTCAGTTTGACGAAAGAAGTAAAATAAAAAAAGTCCCTCAAATGCCAATAAGCGTTTAAGGGACAAAGTTTCCAAGAGTCTAAGGATCATCTTGAGTAAGTATCAAAGAACCTACAGTTACTAAACCACAAGAACAAGACGATGCCGACCGTCAGCAGTCCAGCTGTGGCGAGCCCTAAGTTTGTCGACGAGAACCCGGAGTCCGCCGGACGAACGAAAGTGCACGGTGGCAACAAAATATTCTTCATTCTCCTTAAAGAGGAAAAATGTTCCGTAACCTTTTGTTCTTAACCAGTCTCGACAATCTTCAATGAAGGCGATGATTTGAGCTTGCGTCAGACATAGTTTGTCTAAGTCCGGGTTTAAGGATTCAAACATCTGTTTGAAGGTAGCATCTTGACGAAGTTCGTAGACCTTGGCCTTAGTGGCCGGTGTGGCTTTACCTGGTTTGTCTAAATTCCAATTTTCAAAGTCGGCGTCAAGAAAACCGGTAAACAATTCTTTTGCTTTAGCAATGGTGCGTTGTCCGTCACAGGCTTTAATAGTAATATCTTGGCCGGCGGAGATGAGCTGCAAAATATCCATGACAAACTCCTGAAAGATGATAAAATGAATTAGTAATGTACTAAATTTATGCTAATATAAAATCATATTTTAAGCTAAATGTCAATATCAAAGATTATTATGTTCAGCAACTATTGACAAATATATATTTTTATGTTATTATTATATATAGTTTTTTTCAAAAATTAATAAAGGATACTGCGATGGTTACCGAGAAAGTTAGAGCGATAGCTACCGCTCTGCAAAAAATCAGCTATCAGAAGATTGAATTGGCTGAAATTTTAGGAAGTCGTAAATTAACTAACGACGAAAAAGATGAATTTTACTGCGCCTCAATCAAGGATCAATTTGCGTTAATCTTTGAAACTTGCCCGGAAATAAGACCTCAGGAATTATATCTGGCGATACAGATGGAAGAAATATATAGCTCGGAAAACATTTACTATACCGGACAAGAAGTCAATCATCCTCCGACCGAAGAAGAAATACAAGCTCATTATATCAAATCCGACAGACCCAGTCGTTTCCGAGAAAAATTCAACGAAATATTCAATCTGCAAATATAACTTTGCAACCTATCCAATTAATCAAAAACCCCACTACTCAAACTAAGGTGGGGTTTTAATTTTATTCATCACCTGCAGATTTTTCAGGCAAATCATAAAATATTGTGGTGATAGTTCGATCATCATAACGACGCATCCACCAATACCATTTCTTATAAAGCGGAGCAATAATAAAAATAGTAATTGGTATTGCTACCACAATCAGGAGGCTGATAACAACGATATGGTTAATAAACGAACCAAAATCGTCGTTAAGATAATTAGCGCCATAAGCACAAGCAATAGAAATTACCACTCCCAGGAAATAATCCAACGGGATATGGCAAAACCAAAGACTGCCAGCGTGCCACCAAATATATTTTTTTTGGAAACGCTTTATGCCATAATGCGGATTAAGTATGAACCAAAGAAAATCCCAGTAAGGGCAGATTAAGAAAAAAATCGCCAATACTGAAAATTCATTAGCCAGTGTCCATTCTTTACCCATAAAAAATTGGGTGTGAAAAACAGACAACAAGAAAATAAACATAAATGTAAAGTAACCAGTTAGCGGTTTTCCGCCAGTTGTCAGTCCGTATAAGAGGGCGACAAAACTGTTTTTACGATACCAAGTGGGTAATTTATAGGCCCAGCCATGCTTTCCTTCTATCTCAATCTCAAGCGCAGCTAAAAGGATGGACAAAAAATACCAATATATAGCCTGTATGATTATGGCAATCATTAGTGGCTCCTTTCTTTATTTTAAAAGTACAATTTTTTTCTTATATAATCTGAATACTTTGCTATAATCCTTTATAACCAAACTGTCAAGACTATATTACAACCAATCATCACTTTGCCTAACTAACAAATGTTTAGCTGCTTGAGAATTTTGCATAATCGCTTTAACAATCTTTTCCATCCTCGCGCCCTGAGAGCCTTTAACTAAAATTAAATCTCCTGGTTCAATATTCTCTTTTAAATAATCAATTATTTCCTCATGATTGTTAAAAGACTGGATACGATCTTCAGCCATGCCTACTTTCCTGGCGCCAATACCATAATAATGAGCGTTTTCGCCAAGGTAAATCAATCTGGCTCTAGGCATTTTACCGACCTTAATACCAATATCCAAATGACTCTTTTCAGTTTCTTCACCCAGCTCCAACATATCGCCCAGCACTATCCACTTGCGCCCAATATTTGCCATTCTGATTTCATTAATAATATCAAGAGCGGCTTGTACCGATTGAGGCGCGGCATTATAAGTATCGTCAATTATAACAGTGTCTTTAATCCCAGAAATCAACTTTGTTCTACCTTTAGGGAATTCAATTTTATTCAGAGCTTCGGAAACAGCTATTCCGTCTATATCTTTAGACAATCCGACAGCAGCAGCAGCTAAGGCTGCATAGACTGCCGGCACGCCGACAACATCTGGCAAATGGACAGGAATAATGGCATCTTGATATAAAATCTTAAAATTTATACCGGCTAAATTATTTATATCGCCCGCTTTAACCGAAGAATAATTAATTTCACCAGCCGATACATCGGCAATGCCTGTTAATCCATAAGTTATCAAATGATTTTTGATTAGGCCGATTGATTGTTTAACTAAATCTGAGTCAATATTAGCAATGGCTAAACCACCTTTTTTCAAACCTTTAAAAATTTTCATTTTTTCCTCAACCAATTTCTTTTTATTCTTAAAATTAACTAAGTGGCTTGAACCGATATAAGTTAAAACAGCCACATCAAGCTTAATAATAGACAACAAATAATCCATATCACCCGGCCTATCAATCCCCATTTCTAAAACCAATACTTTAGGATATTTTTTCTTCAATATAATTAAGCATAACGAATGGCTAAAAACCTTAAACCAACCGCCAATCGATTTACCTGGAGAATCTGCTCCGACTATAACTAACGGCAAACCTATTTCATTGTTATAATTCTTCTGCGCCGAACGCACCGAATAATTAACAGACATAACCGAAGCAATCGCTTCTTTAGCGCTAGTTTTGCCGATTGAGCCGGTAATTCCAATTACTAATGGTTTATATTTAACAATAATAATTTTCGCTAAAACTTTTAAAATGAGTTGTAATAATTTTTTCATATATTTATTTACGAACTTTCGGCAACTGCCAATAATCAACTAAAAATTGCATAATATTTTGGGTAACCGACACGGTGGTGGCGTCGGCATAAGTATAACCTTTAGGATTTTTAAAACGAACCAAAACAACAAACTTTGGATCTCCAACCGGGCCAAGACAAATAAAGGTGTGATTATAACTATGCTCAACATAGCCCTTTTTACCTTCAACCGCATATTGAGCCGTGCCTGTTTTGCACCCAATGTAATATCCAGGAACTTGAGCTTTTTTAGAATGCCCTTCTTCAACCACTTTAACCAACATACCAGAAAGTAAGTTGGCGCTATATTCTGATATTATCTGATTGGTATTAGCTGGCTTAATTGTTTCTGTGGTGCCATCAAAATGTCTTATTTCCTTAACTATATAAGGTTTTACTGATTTGCCGCCATTAGCGATAACAGCATAAGAAGCGGCCATTTGAAGCGGTGTAACATTAATCCCCTGACCGTAGCTGGCAGTTACGGCATTGATTTCTCTTATTTTTTTACCAGTTAAATTAGAGATATCACCCTTAGACTCTCCTTCTAATTCTATACCTGTTTTCTCACCGAAGCCAAATTTTTTAAGATATTCGGCAAATTTTTTATCGCCAATTTTCTTCATGGCAAAAACAGCGCCGGTATTTAAAGAATTTTCCAGCACTCCGGTCATAGTAGTCAGGCCATGACCACCGTAAGTCTCAAAATCAGAATTCTTAATTGGTTTAGGCCAACCGTTAATCATTATGAAACCGGCATCATTATAAGTAGCGTCAGGAGTCACCTTACCCTCATTCAAAGCAGCAGCCATGGTAATAGATTTAAAAACTGAACCCGGTTCATAGGCGTCAAAAATAGCTGGGTTATTAAAAACCCCCATATTATTAACTTCATCGTAATTATTTGGATCAAAATCAGGATAAGAGCTCATAGCAACCACTTGACCGGTTTTAGGATCTAAAACAATCGCTGTGCCTGAATCAGCGCCGTATTTGATAGTCGCTTCTTTAATCTTCTCTGACACAAAAAATTGTATCGTCCTATCAATAGTTAAAATTAAATCATCGCCATCAATCTGCTTGGTAACTTCTAAATTATTAGCGATAATAGTTCCTCGTTGGCCTTTTTCAGCCTTCATTTCGCCAAACTTACCAAACAACATATCATCAAAATAACCTTCAAGCCCATAACGTCCATGCCTTCCAAAAAAACCATCTTTATCTTCTGGTTCAAACGAAACAAATCCTAATAGATGCGAGCCATTGTTTTTTTCTGGATAATTCCTAAAAGTATGGCTCTTATAACCTATGCCTGAGAATCTCAGAGGATTATGATTAATTGTGCTTGATACTTTGTTGCTAACAAAAGAGGCATTATAATAATCAAGATCTTCGGCCACAAGATTAGCTGGCAAATTATTTTTATCAAGTAAAGATAAATGGAACTGAGCGGCTTGACGATAGTCTATTTTCTTTTCTAATAATTCATATTGGTCTTCTTTATTAGCGAAAGACTGTTTATATTTTTCAATAATGGCTTTTTTGCTTTCTTCAATCATCTCTTCTCGTCGCTTTTTCTTAGCCTCTAAATATAAAGAATCTTTCAAGAAGCTGTCGTGTTCTGCTCTAATCGAATTAACTTTAAGCGCCTTATCCGCTTCGGATAAATCATTAGTTTGAGCTAATAATTTTTCTAATCGATCCTTTTCTTGGGCTTTCAAAGCTTGGTCGACTTCTTTTTCAACGTAAGCTTTCTTAAAAAAATCATACAGAGCATTGGCTAACTTATCAGCCTGAGCTTCATCAGCTATTTCTTTAGGTACGGCAAATATTTCTAAATAATCTTTATTATCAGCTACTGGTGAAAGTCCATCGCCAGTGTCAGACTTAGGATCTTGAAAAAATATTCTGCCTCGTTTCGGAGTAATCGGATCGATAATTTCTTGTTGTTTTTTAGCTTCCTCAAGATAATCTTCCCCTTTAATAACTTGCAAATAAAATAATCTGGAAATTAAGCCAAAAGATGAAACGAAAACAACGACAACAAGCCATTTGTAGCGCTCATTGCCGCGTCCTGAAATTTTTGGTTTTCGTTTATGTGACCAGGCGTTCATAAGAAGTTATTGCCGCCTTGGACAAATTAATTTTTGGCGACTTGATTATTCGCGATAATAGTCTTAATATTTTCCGCCTTAACCATGCCTAAAGCATTTATTTTGACGTTCAAATAGTCATAAGACCTTAAATACGCTGCCCTTGCTTCAAGGTGAGTATTACTTTGAATCACCTCTTCATAATGCGTTTGAGCATTGCCAAGCTTAATACTGCTGACATCTTGTCCTGAACCATAGATAACATACCCCACGAACAAGACTACAAAACTAAAGGCTAACAAAAAATTTATCGCCCTCAGACTTATCTTAATTTGCTTGCGACTCTCCGTTATCTTAATAGTCTTAGTGTCTAAGATAGCGGCCTCTCCTTGGATAATCGCCATAATTTATTTTATATTATTTTAATTTTTCAGCAACCCTTAGTTTTGCGCTCCTTGATCTTGGATTATTCTTTAGTTCATTTTCGTTAGCTTCAATCGGTTTCTTGGTAAGAATCTTAATGGATGCCTGATGGTTGCAATTACAGATAAGCTGCTTAGCTGGGCACAGGCAATCAGTCGACTCTTTTTTAAAAAAGTGCTTAACTATCCTGTCTTCCAAGCTATGAAAGCTGACTACAGCCAACTTCCCGCCTGGTTTTAAAATTTCAATCGCTTGCGGCAAAACATCAATTAGGGCGTTAAGTTCATCATTAGTAGCTATCCTTAAAGCTTGAAAAGTTCTGGTAGCGAAATGAATTTTTTGGGAATGACGATTTGCTGCCGGAATACTTTTTTCAATAATATTTATCAAATCACTGGTAGTCGAAATTGCTTTTGTCCGCCTGCTATCAACAATATTCTTAGCGATGCGATGAGCGAATCTTTCTTCGCCATAATCTCTGATAATCTGCTCCAGTTCTTTGGCTGAATATTTATTAACAATTCTCTTGGTAGTAAAATTGTCCGCCTCAAACGACATATCCAGGGGGCGGTCAACAGCAGAAAAAGATAATCCGCGGTTAATATCATCAAGCTGGGCGCTAGAAAAACCCAAATCTATCACGATACCGTCAACTTGATTGCCCCACTCTGGATAATCATTATCAATAATTTCTTTTAAATTACGAAAATTATCTTTAACTAAAAATATATTATCTAAATTATTTTCAATTAATAGGCGACGGGCGTTAGAGATAGCCAATTCATCCAAATCAATTGATAAAACCCTCCCTGTTTTACCAATTGATTTAGCTAGAGCAAGAGTATAACCCCCGCCGCCTAAGGTGCAATCAATAAATGTCTGTCCTGATTTCGGCTCGACCATTCCAATTACGTCTTCCAACATCACGGGTTTGTGCTGATATTCCATATTTATATTTAACCGATTCCGTCTAAAGCTTCTGCAATCGCATTTGTTTCTTTCTCGGAGTCTGTTTTGTATTTTTCCCAAGCTTCTTCGTCCCAAATTTCCAAACGATTATATAAACCGGCCACAACGATTTTCTTTTTTAAGCTAGCAAAATTTCTTAAGTATTCTGGCAAAACTGTTCTACCCTGAGAATCAAAATCTAAGTCCATTGCTCCTGCCAAAAAATGTCTGGCCAAAGCTCGATCATTAGCTTTATTAAAAGGTAGCGATGCCATTTTAGCGGCTACCGCTTCCCACTCTGTCTTAGGATATAAAAATAAACAGTTATCTAATCCTTTAGTAGCAACTGCTCCGCCTTTTAAAGCTTCTCTAAACTTAGCCGGAATTGCTAAACGGCCTTTTTCGTCTAAGCTGTGATGGTATTCACCTAAAAACATATTTTATAAATTCACCACTTTTTACCACTAAAAACCTTATACATCCATTTTACCCCACAGTTTGGGACTGGTCAACATTTTTAAACTTTAAAAAACCTTTAAAAATAGGCTAAAAATAAAAAAATACTTTATAAAAAGTATTTTAATAAAATAATTGTTTATAACTTTTACTATTAATAAAAGTTATCCACAGATAAAAAATTGTTACTTACCGATATTAGCTTCACCAATATATTTTGGTTCAACTATTTGCAGACCATCTCTTTTTATAAATTTACCCCGCTGATCTTCAACTGGAATATCTAAAACATAGGCTAAGGCATTAGCTGTCACTATGCCGATACGCAAGCTTGAAAAACTGCCGGCGCCGTTGACGACGACAATTTTTTCTAAATCTTTTAATTTAAAATTATTTTTTTTCAAAAGCTTGTTAATCGCTGGCAATAATTTTTCACCCTGCTGTCGGAAAGCTTTGACTTTTGCTTTAGCTAAAACAGCATCAGCTTTGTTTAGTGATAAAAAAATAAATTCTCGATCAGTGGTATCAATTTTTAAAAACATATTTTTTGTTAATAGTCGGACTGCGCGGAATCGAACCGCGGCTACATGCACCCCATGCACGCGTACTGCCACTATACTACAGTCCGTTTATGATAAGCCAATCTTAGCAATTTACTCTATTTTTTGCAAATAAAAAAAGCCTTAATCTGTTGTTAAGAAAAAGGCTTTAACTGGTTATTTGTTGGTTGGAATTAATCATTAATCGAGAAAGGGCGGCGAATTGTTTTGATTTTACCGAGATTATCGATAATATTAAGGTCGACAAACATATTTTTATCAACTTTATCGAACTTAATATCAAACGATTCTCCTTCACGGGCGTAACCATCAGAAAAAATCCATTGAAGTTTTTTATAGCCGATGGTGCCAGTATATTGAAGGTTATCAATACTGAAATGGATTGTTTTGCCAACTCTTAATTCACCTGAAATAACAATATTACCTCCGAGCGGGACAAAAGCGTTGGGATCAAATTCCTCAAATCTGCCGTCAATAAATCGGATAGCAATAACATATTCATCATCGGCTCTTGAGTCTGTCGGCTGATAAAGCTTAATAAACTTATTATATTTATAATTAGCTAAATTAGCCTTACTAACATCAAGCGGATTATCCGGATTAATATATTTACCATAAGTCAGAACAACTTCCCTAACTTCTCCGGGCTTTAAAGTAATACTATACTTGTAATAATTACGAAATCTCGGCTCATAAGACTGAATTTCCCATTGGCTAATCAATCTATAATCGAAGCACCAACTGATATATGGCAAATAGCTATCATCAGGTGGTTCTGGACACCAGGTTGCTGGCAGATAAACGTCAGAAGTAATTGTTCCATCATTGTTCCACGTAGCAATAGTTTCGATGTCGTAACTTTCGCTAATCACATTAACCGGCGGCTCATGATTGCAAGCTGCTAACAGCAGACAAAACATCATAAGACAAAACGAAAAGAAAACCTTAGTTTTCATGATTATACTCCTTTGTAAAAGTACTAAAAAATTATTTTTATATATTATAATTGTTAATAATCAAAAATCAAACTTAAGTCAAATTAGATGACTCGCTGGAAAAAGACAATTCTTTAACGGCAGGCAAATTATAAACCATCACTACTTCCTGAGCAATCTTATCCCAATTAAATTTTTCTTCAATACGCTTTCTGCCAGCTTCACCTTTTTCCTGAGCTAAATCAGGTTCGGATAAAATAAATCTCAATTTCTCTCGCAAATCATCAATATTTTTATTTTCAAAAATAAAGCCTGTATCACCTATCGCTTCTATGTTTTCATTAATATTAGACACTAAAACCGGCAATCGTCTCGCCATAGCCTCTAATAGAGCCAAAGATAAACCCTCGGACTCAGATGGCTGGACAAACAAACAGGCATTGTCATAGAGCTCGGCTAAAGTCTGACCGATTTGTGGGCCGGTGAAAACAATCCTCTTGTCGTCACCAGCTAAAGTTTTTAATTCGCGAATATAATCATCAGTAAATGACCCATCCCCGACAATCACTAATTTTTTATCAATCAATCCTAAATGCTTGTAAGCCTGTATCAAGTAGCCCAAACCTTTATGACGGACTAATCTGGAAATAGCAACAATATATTGCTTTGGTTCAAGTCCCCACTGCTTAATAGTCTGGCAACCGCCAGCTTCATATAGATTAGAACCATTGGGTATATAGTGAACTGGAATATTATAATTTTTCTGGACGTATTGTTTCATCGGTTCAGTCACTACAATAATTTCATCGGAAAAACGACACATCATTCTCTCACCCAAACGTAATACCAACTTGGCAAAGCTACCCCATTTTTGATGTTCATAATCCTTGCTTTGCAAAGTAGAAACTATTTTTATTTTCGGTTTAAAAATCTTCGGAATCCAAGAAACTAAAGACGCACCGATACTTTGATAATGGATAACATCTGTGCCTGTAAAACAAGCATGAATCGTGGCTAAAAATGTATGGGTAATCGCATCTAAATGTTTAGTATGTATAGACGGCAAACTAACTAATTTAACACCTTTGTATTCTTTTAAATCAGTTGGCGTATAATATGGTCTGGTGTAAACAACAACTTCATTGCCAAGCTTAAGCACACGCTCAGCCAAATCCTCGACGTAGCGTTCAACCCCGCCACTATTGGCAGGAATACCCTTTTGTCCTATAAAACTAATTTTCATATTCTCCTCCAAATATTAATTAAAGTTTATTTAGCTTGGTCAACTTTAAAACTAATACTATAAGAAAGTTTTGAATTCTTACCTAAAGTTTTGATATCTATTCTGTCAGCTTTGGTGGCTGGCACGGTCACAGTTTTAACATAACGCCCATACTCATCAGTAAAAGACTGATAATTCTTATCTCCAATCCACACTTCCAATTCTTCATTTGGCCAATAGCCTCCTCCGGAAATCATCACGTTGGAATAAGGCGCTCCATTCATTTTATCTAAAGAAATTGATAAATTTTCTTTAGGCTTAATAATAGATGGCTGATTATCTTGTTCAATACTCTTATAGCTTGCGACAAATTTCATATTAGGATTCAACAAAAGAATATTGGAATTATTAAAAACAACTAAATATTCGCCCGATGATGTATCAACTCTATTAATACCCATAGCCCAAGAATTAGCAATGCCTAAATCTATATTTTCTAAGGCTGCTACAAATTTAAAGTTTGATTTCTTTAGCTTAGCAATACTGCTGCCGTTGGAGATATAAACAAATTGATTATCAGCCGACAAAACAGAATCATAACCAAAACCGCTGTCATGGCGTAATGATTTATAAATATCACCATCAGTTGAGAACTGCTTAACGGCTCCGTCATCTATAACATAAATCATATTAGCCGCTTCATCATAAGCTAAACGACGATTTCCAGTAACATTTGAGGAGTAAAGATTAATAGTCCTAACAACTCGGCGGCTAGTTCGATCAAAAATCGAAAGCTCTGAACCTTTGATGTTAAAAATAAATTTACCATCAGCACTTAAACGCAAATTATGAGGATTGGAAGCATTGCTGATCTTATAACTATCAATAGCTTGCAAGTCGCTGTTCCAAATTTTAACCGTCTTAGTTCCAAGACTAACCACTTTGCCACCAACCTTATCTAAGCGTCCATACCAATCCCAGGTATTATCAATGGTTTTGTTGGCTAAAAAAGCTTCATCATTGTTAATAAGATATTTATAAAGTCTGTTGCCACTGGAAGCGTAAACATACAACTGTCCCCCTTCTTCTGACAAAACAGCTGAATTAAAATCAGTTGAAATCATGCCAGACTCTTGGACAGGTTTTAGTTTGATAATATTTTTCAAATCGGTTTTACCAGGCTCATACTTAAAAACCTCTAAATATCCAGTATTGGTTGAGGTAATAAAAATATTATTATTATAAGCCAAAGCATGACCTGAATAATAAGCCTTAGTTTTTGATTGACCCACCAGGTTAACAAACATAAAAGAGAGAACCACGATGGCTAAAATTTTAAAAATTCCTTTTCTATTCATATTTTTTATTAATAAGATTGATTACCTTAACAAAATAGCTATGGAATGTCAATAGTTAGCTAATTTAAAAAAGAGAAAAATAATTCTCTTTTTTGTTTAATATTAGTATATTTTATTTAAAATAGTTAATCAGCAATTTTTTTACTACTTGTTTCAAGCAAATACAACTCAAAAGAATTAGTGATATTAGCCATTTTTTTAATAGTTAAACCTACTGCCTTTAACTTGCTATTATTTAAATAGTCTAAATCTGACTGTTTTAACTTAAAATTATAATAATAAACCGGCATTTTTTTAGCTAAAATAGCATATCTTTTGTTCATTTCATTGTCTGTTAATAGGCCAAAAATCACTCGCCGTTCAGGAAAAAATAATTTATCGTGATAACGAGTAATAATAACCGAATCTGATTGTGTTAAAGAAATAACTTTTTCATATTCAATTCTTGACTCACGTAAACGATAATAAGAGCTAATTAAACCTTCATCCGAGCCATATAGGACAAAAAATATTGAAAAACCGCTTAAAATAGCTAAAAATGAAATTAAAATAGCCTGCTTAGCTCTTTTTAAAATTGCTATTTTAGCTAAAGAATCTAAGGCAATAGCCACAAAAGGAATTGCTCCCAAATAAATAGGCAACCAATAACGAGTATAAGAGTTGCCGATAGTAATACTATTGGGATCAGGATTGTCATTAAATTTCCAACTACCATAATAAAAACTTAAAATAACCGTCAAAGCGAGATAGGCTAAGACATAAACAAAAACACTTTTTTTCTTATTCTTGTAATGAAAAATATAGAAAATAAAACCTAAACCAGCCAAAACAACCAACCAAGTAAACATGCCATAAATATAATTATAAACCATGGCTAAGCTTTGGAGAGGATGAAAACCAAAAGTAAAGATGGCTTTATAAAGTTTGTCGGCGTAAAAGCTGATAAAACCTAAATCTTGTTTATAAAAAGTGTCGGTTACTAAACTGGTACCGGAAGATACGATATTAAAAACCGATTCATCCATTTTGGGATAACCTGAAGAAAATGGCCCGCCATATAAGATGGTGTTCCAATAGACTATCGGCGAGTAAGCTAAAGCGGCAAAATAAATAACTAAAGCTAATTTGAAAAAACCAATCTTTCTAATATTAAAAAGCCACAAGATAAGCAAAGCTGGCGCAATCCAAAGCAGTTCAGACGTTCTGAAACCGACTGATAAACCCAGGAAAAAACCGGCTAAGGCGGCATAAAGCCAGGTTAGATAATGTTTTTTTCTGCCAATAAAATCTTCTCCTTGATCGTCCTTAGAACAAAAGGCTCGATATTTTGAAGCTAAGACAAAATAATATAAAGAGATGATTAAAAAAACCACAAACGGGATGTTATGAAAAAAACTGTGAGCGCTGAAATAGATATAAACCGGAAACGACGTAAGAATAGTTGCTGAAATTAAACCGATTTTTTTATTAAACAATTGGCTGATTAATAAATAAAAATAAATGATGCCAACTGCTCCCAATAAAGGTGTTAGGTAAGGCAAAATTCCGACACCGAAAATTTTAGCTATGGCGCCGTAATAAATCATAATCCCCAAAAAACTCATCGGCTGTAAAAAAACACCATTAGCCCTTAAACTTCTGGGGGCGATAATACCGTCAACAATTAGATTATATTTTTCTAAAGAAAATAACTTTGAATATTCAGCATATTGTTTGGCCATTTGATAATTAGCCGTTTCATCAGGGCTGGACCATTTTACAAAATTATCAGCCTGACCATAGAAGTTATAAAGACTGACGGATACAAAAAAAACAATGGCTAAAATAGCCAAAAATAAGACATGGGTATGACGCGATAAAGCATTCCTTAAATTATATAAAAATCTCATATCAATCTTATACTAATTTTATCAAATTTTAAGGAAATAAAAAAGGCTTTACAATAATTAAATTTTGTCTATAATAATCCAGTATTTAACACTATATGGATAAACACAGTTTTTCTGATAATTTCCGCCTACTAATAATTTTAATATCAGCTTGGTCCTGCATCGGAGCCGGCTTTTATTATTTTTGGAATCTCGGCTGGGTGGCTGTTTCTTTAACAGCTGTTTTATCTTTGATAACTACTTTTATTTTTAGTAAGTCTTTTAACTGGCATATTCAAAAAATAATTTTTAGCAAATCAGAGGAAAAAAATTATGCCACCGTGGCTGCTTTTTTCGTGTCGGCCGGCTTCTCTCTTTGGCTATTATTTACTAATGCCAGCACTGAGGCTATTACTTCTCCGTGGCAAGTAGTTTCTCCTTGGTTTTTCTTGTTTTTCGCTTTAAGCATTGTCTTTAGTTTTAAGTTAGCTAAAAATAATTCAACTTGGCGAAAATTTTCCACTCACTTAATTTATTTTATCGCTTTTGGAGTTTTAGCGATTGTCTATAAAATAAATTATGGCTTTGATCCTTTTATCCATCAAGCTTCTGAAAAATTTATTACTGAGGTCGGGCCAGTTCTGCCGAAAACTTTTTATTATTTGGGCCAATATTCTTTAGTTGTTTCTTGGCACAAGCTTTTCTTTTTGCCTATCGGCTTGCTTGATAAATGGCTTTTACCCTTACTAGCGTCATTGTTCTTACCAGCTGCCGTTGAGTCTGCTTTAGTCAAGGCGTTTGGCGATAAGCAAACTGTTAACCTTTTGATTTTAGCCCTATTAATCCTGCCCTTTTCGTTCTTTACCTACACTACACCTCAGGGTTTGGGTTTTTTATTCGCTTTAATTTCAGTTCTATTCGCTTTCGGTTCAGAAACAAAAGATGATAAAGCTATCTCAATTTTAACCGCTTTAGCGGCTTTAGCTTGCCATCCTTTAGCTGGTTTGCCAGCCCTGTTTTTTGCTTTGACTTTTATTATCAAAAGCAGCAAATTTAAATATCGCGAACCAATCTATGGTCTTTTCTTAGCAGCCAACGCCACTGTTTTACCGGCTTTATTTTATTTTACTCACTTAGAAACGAATGATTGGCCAACCATGCTTGATAAATTAATCAATGCTATTAGCACTCTGCCCAACAGCTTATTGCCCAATCAAGAAAACATATTTTTAAATCTAATTTATCTTTTAGATTACAATAAATTAATCATCTACATACTTTTAATTTTAGGCGGACTAATTTTCTTAATATTCAAAAGAAAAACAGCTCAAATTGAAAATTATTTAATCTGTTTATCTCATTCTTTGGCAATAACTCTGTCTTTCGTCTTAATGAAAACTCTTGATTTCTCTTATTTAATAGATTATGAACAAAATAATTATGCTGACAGAGTTTTGATTATCGCCGGCTTAGTAGCTTTGCCAATCGCTTTTATCACTCTTTATGAATTGATTAAAAAAGCCCAAACGATGAGCGGCTTATGGAAAAAATCATTATTATTCCTATTAATCATTTTAATCTCAGCTAATATTTATTTATCTTACCCAAGAAAAGACAACTATTTTAATTCCAGAGGTTTTGCTGTCAGCCAATCTGACGTTGCCGCTGCTAAATGGATTAATAACAACGCTCAAGCAAAAGATTATGTTGTTTTATCAAATCAACAACTTAGCGCCGCAGCCTTAAGCCAATTTGGTTTTGCCAAATATTATCCTCACAATATTTTTTATTATCCCTTGCCAACCGGTAGTGAACTTTATAAAATCTATCTTAAGATGAACGAAAAACCGACAGTCGAAACTGCCGGCGAGGCGCAAACATTAACTGGCGCTAAACTTATTTATTTTGCGGTCAATAAATATTGGTGGGATGCTAATCGTATCATTGCTGAAGCGGATTTATCAGCTTCAAGTCGACACGACATAGATCATAACTTAGTAATTTTTACTTATGACTTCTCTAATCCGGCAAAAGATAATAAATCTTTTAAATAATCTTTTTCGGTTCTAATATAATTTTCCGCTTGAGGCGCTTGGCTATTTTCAGTTGAGCGTCTTATTGTTTTGGCTAAATCCAGAGCATCACCCGGAATAAACAAGCAATCATCAGTTAATACTTCAGCGACACCGCCTAAACGGCTGCCAATAACCGGCAAACCGACAGAAAACGCTTCGGATATAACTAAAGGAGAATTTTCATAGCAAATTGAAGGCACAATCAGCAAGTCTGATTCCGACATCGCTTGACTCACTTCCTTTGTCGATAAATTACCTAAAAAGTTAATGGGTTTTTTGGTAAGTTCGTCATTAATCCTTTTTTCAAGCGAACCAGCGCCAGCGATAGTTAATTTATACTTATCAGGACTTTCTTTCAATAAAATTTCATAAGCATCAAGTAGAACATCAACTCCTTTATGCTTTTCTAATTGACCGATATATAACAAATTAATCTGACTACCAGTCTTAGCTTGTCGTTTAACGCCAGAAAACTTTGGCACGGGATTAGCAATTACACTCTGTTTAGCGCCCTTAAAAAAACCTCGAGCTAAGTGCCATTCCAAAAGCCACTTTGAAGGAGAGGCAACAAAACCAACCTGCTTAGTAAATTTTTTAGTTAAACATTGCCACATCTTCGCGCTAAACGCATCAATATTTTTAGCTGTATCCAAATAGATTAAACCACTGGGATAAAGCATTTGCACATCATGCAAGATATGAACTAAGCGTATCCCCTTTTTAGCCGCAGCCAGCCAAATTAAATAACCAAGTCCCAGTAAATTATTACTAACTATTAGATCTGGTTTCTCTAAATTAAAAATAATCTTACATTCACAATAAACTGATAGATTGTAAACATTAAAAAAATGCCAAATCAATCTTAAGGGCAAAGGATATCGACCTAAATTATAATAACCAGTTTTAATATAATAAACCTTGACTCCATCAATAGTTTTTACATCTTTTTCAGGCGCAGAGGTAATAACAAAAGCGTTGTGTCCCTCAGCTAAAGCGGCGGCGGCGGCTCGCACCACTACTTTTTCAGCTCCACCTCTGGCATAAGGAGCGTATAAATTATGGATAAAACAAATTTTCATATTAATCTTCAATAATAGGCGCGTATTTAATGCGATAATAAAGCTCGTTCAATTTCTTGGCGGCGCTCTCCCAAGTGTATCTATCTTCGACTAATTGTCGACAATTAATTTTCATCTGCTGAAATCTTTTTTGATCAGAAACTAACAGCTGCATTTTTTTAGCCAAGTCATCAATATCGCCAGGTTTGACTACATAACCATGTTCCGCATTCTTAAAAACACTTCTAACTCCTGGCAGATTAGAAGCAATAACCGGCAAACCGCTAGCCATAGCCTCCAACAAAACCAAACCGAAAGCTTCACTGGTGTTAATGGACGGCAAAACCAAGAAAGAACTTTCTTGATAAATCTCAGCCAATTTTTCATCATCCACTTTGTTTTCAAAAATTACCCTATCTCCTAAACCTAATTTTTGCGATAGATTCTTATAATCGTCCAGCAAATTCCCCTTACCGACAATGATTAACTTATATTCTGGTAGCTTATTAATTGAAGCGGCAAAAGCTTTTAATAAAACAGTGACTCCTTTAAAATAATGCGCCTTATCTAAGCCACCGACAAATAAGATTTGTTTTTTATCATTATCAGCTTTAGGAGAAAAACGCGAGGCGTCAACTCCAAACGGCACTTGAATAAACTTATGTTGATGCTGATTGTAATAATCAGCAATATCGCCATGTTTAATATAGTCCAAGGAAGCGGCTGTGACGACATCGGCGCTATTTAGAATATATTTTAAATATAATCTTTTATAAATATTAAAAACAATTCCTTTCCAGCCGCCAGAATGGGTATCCATATGATAATGGACGATTAATTTAAACTTAGCGCCACTCCTTTTCAAACGAGCTATCTGCTCGGCGGTGCCATAAAAAGGATAATGCAGATGCACGATATCAAATTGATCCCAATCAATTTTCTTTACAGGCAAAACAGCTGCATTACCATAAGCAAAAACTGGATTAATTCTATTAACCTTAATGATGTTTTCAAAAAAAGAAAAATCAGTCGGGCGATTATATTCCGGCGTAATTATAGTTATATTATGCTTTAATTTAGCCGTATATAAAGCAAAATTTAAAGCGCTATTGCCCATACCGCCCTTATAAGGAGGAAAGGTGCATATAACATGGGCGATTTTCATAGCTGATTATTTTTTAGCTTGATTAATGGCCACATCTTCGGTTAGCTTGGTGATATTTTCATCCATTTTTTCCAACCGTAAACGAATACTAAAAATAAAATAAAAAAGAGCCGCGACACTGATGTAAAGCAATACTTGTATAGCCGAGGCTGAAAAACCAAGCGCTAAAACAAGCTGATCAAGCGGTTTTAAGAATAAAATAATTCCCAAGGCAACCAGCCAAAAGAATAACCAAAAAAGAAATTCATTTCTTGATATTTTTCTTTTTTTATTCTGCCAAAATAATTTAGCTAAAAAATAAAAAATAATTAATAAGGCGATAACAATCTGAGGCATATTTTTATTTAGTTAATTTCTTAATAAACAAATCTTTAATAATCTTAAACCCGCCAAAAATACTCTGTCCAAAATCTTTATAAATAACTGTGATAGGAACTTCTTTAATCCGCCAGCCGCCCTTAGCAACTAACGACAATATTTCCGAACAATGAGCCATTCGGTCTTG
This sequence comes from Patescibacteria group bacterium, assembly GCA_028704945.1. Lineage (GTDB taxonomy): Bacteria > Patescibacteriota > Patescibacteriia > Patescibacteriales > Patescibacteriaceae > 1-14-0-10-37-14. The sequence goes on along the minus strand of JAQWEL010000003.1, from coordinate 40,243 downwards.
TCGCCAGTGTAATTTTAAACCGACTTCTTTAGTAAAAGCTCTAAAACCGCTTTGCGGATCTGTTAATTTTACTCTCAAAAAGAAAAAATTAACAAAACGCGCCAAAGGCATAATAACTTTCTTTTTAAAAGACGGCATTTGGGTCGTGTTGTCTAAGAAACGAGAACCAAAAACCACATCTGCTTCTCCCGCAATCAGCGGAGCTGTCACTCGAGGGATATCTATCGGCCGGAATTGGCCATCAGCATCAAAATGCACGATGATATCAGCTCCATTTTGCAAAGACCATCTCGTACCCAAACGCAAGGCAGCACCTTGTCCCCGATTAACTGAATGTCTTAAAACGACTGCTCCAGCTTCACTGGCCACTTCTTTAGTTTTGTCTTTTGAACAATCATCAACAACAACTATTTTATCTATTAAAGGCAAAACTTCCCTAACCACTCCAGCTATTTCACCCTCCTCGTTGAAAGCCGGGATAACGACAAATACTTTCATATTTTAATAATTAGCATCAGACAAACTTCTAATGTTACGATTAGCTTGTATATCGACAATGGTTTTTTTCAAACCGTTTTCAAGTGTTGTTAACGGCATCCAAGCTAAAACCTCCCTAGCCAAACCTATATCAGGCAAAGGCAATTGAGTCATAAACATTAATTGTTTTTCAAATAAAATTTTAGAACTCGAATTAGTCTCGGCAATTATTTTTTCTGCCACATCTACTATTTTTAAATCAATATCAGAACCGATATTAAATGGTCCGAATAAATCAGTTTCCATTACTTTTAAAATTCCACTCAAACAATCGTCAATATAGCAAAGGCTGGTGGAAAAACTTTTGTCACCATAAATGATTAAATCTTTATTGTCTAGAGCGGCTTCAATAAAATCTGGTATCATATGGCCCTCACCCATACTCATTCTTGAACCATAAACCCTGAATAAGCGAATAATTTTAGCGTCTACTTTATAAATTTCTCGATAAGTCTTGACCATTGTTTCAGCAAAACGCTTGCCCTCGTCATAACTGGCTCTTTCTGATAGATGGTCGATTAATCCGATATCGCTTTCTTTAATACGCTTAAAATTATCCTCCCGCTTGCCATAAACAACGCTTGATGAAAAATGTATTAGCTTAGCTGAATATCTTAAGGCTAAATCAAGAGCATTTTTAACAACATAAGAATTGACTAAAACATTAGCTAATTTGTTTTTATCAAAATATTTAGGCGAAGTAGGACAAGCTAAATTATAAATCTCTTGCACGCCTTGGAATTCAATTCTAAAATCTTCAAGCTCGGTAAAATCTTCTAAATTCAAGGGTAATGACATGTCGTGCTTAATAAATTTAAAATTAGGATGAGCTAAAAGATGGTCTATATTTTCTTCGGTGCCTGAAGAAAAATTATCGACACAAATTATCTTACATTCATCAACTAGGCGATCAGCCAAGTGTGATCCGATAAATCCGGCTCCGCCGATAATCAAAACATTTTTTTGGTTAAAAATTAATTTGGCTGTCATATTTTTATTTAAAATACATTATTGCGGTTTTAATCGAATATTTGCTTTTACTTTTGCCCAAAGACAAGGTTTTCCTCATTAAACCGCTAGCTTCATAGATAGAGATATAAGGAATATTTTTACCGCCGCTAATCACTAATTCTGGCTCTCCATCATAATCCAAGTCACCAGAAGAAAAATTAATACCGCCATTATAATTTTGGCTTAGGGCGGCAAAACGTCTAACCAAACGTCCACGATTATCAAAAATCTTAACATAAGAATCAATACCGTCAAGCGGGCTAACAATTATCTGTCCGCTCCTCTTAATGCTTGAATAAACATTAGGAACCTCAACATTAAAGCCTCCTTTAGTATTCTTATCATAAGTCATAAACTGAGTTAAGACTTTACCAGAAAAATTAAATATTCTAACTTGAGCGTTGGCATTTGAAGCCGGGATGGCTGCCAATTCAAGCGTGCCATTACTATCAATATCACCGATAGAAATATTAACACCCTTATTAAAAGGCGTCGGGAAAGCGACTATTTTTTTTAATAATTTTCCTTCAAAACTAAAAATCTTAATTTCGGAATTAGCGCCGGCTCCACCAGCTACGGCAATCTCAGCCTTGTCATCATCATTTAAATCGCCAGCCGCCAAATTAACACCATAACGCCAATTAGGCGAAAAAACTAATAATTTTTTTAATAATTTTCCGTCAGCGTTATAAATTTTGACTTCTGGGCGTCCAGCTCCCATTGGCGCAACAATCAGTTCGCTTGAACCGTCTTTATTAACATCACCGACAGCTAAATTAATCAAAGAATTTCCTGTGCTAAATTCTTTACCGAAGGTTCCGTCCTGATTAATAATTTTTACTATACCTGGCTCAGGATAATTAGCTACCGCCACATTAAAACGCAAAATATTTTTTCTCATTTTTGCTTTTAAAACAGCTTCTTCAACGTCCAACCGGCCAATACCAAGCTTGCCCTCATAGCCAGGATTTTTAGAATTTATTTCTTCTGTGCTTGATAATAAAACATCAATAACTTCCTTTGGCTTTAGTCCAGGGTTAGCTTGTTCAATCAAGGCAATAGCGCCTGAAACCATCGGCGCCGCCAGTGAGGTGCCGGACCAATAACCGTCAAAATATTTATCAAATCGCTGTCCACTGACGCCATATTTTTCAGAAAAGATAGTAGCACCCATAATACTGATGCCAGGTGCCGCTATATCAATACATTTTGAACCAAAACCGGAAAAATCAGCTTTTTCGTCTTGCGGACCGGTCGCCGCTACACCGATGACGATATTATTTTTATTTTTATCACCCAAACAAACCGGATACATCGGTTTTTTATCCAAATCTTGACCATGTCCTTCATTGCCTCCAGCCGCCACCACGATTACACCGGCGTCATAAGCTCTTTGGATAGCTTTTTCCAAATCTTTATTGTAGCCCGCACCAACAAAGCTTACGTTAATGACGTTAGCTCCATTATCAACCGCATAATTAACAGCTTTAACAATATTTTTACTATCCCCATCACCCCTATCATCAATCGCCTTTAAGGCCATAATCTTACCTTTCCAAGTAACGCCAGTAATGCCGATATTATTATTACCTTGAGCTGCGATAATTCCAGCCACTAAAGTACCATGGCCGACAGCGTTTTCATCAAAACCTTTTTTAAATTTCGGCATGGGATCAAAAACATTATTAACAAAATCCCAACCGTTAACATCATCGATATAACCGTTTTTATCATCATCAATTTTATTATTTGGTATTTCTTTAGTATTTTTCCAAACATTCTCAGCCAAATCAGGATGATTTATGTCAACGCCGGAATCAATTACCGCTATAATAACATCAGGGCTTTCTCGATACTCATCCCAAGCCCAATTAGCTCTTATTCTCTTTAAATACCATTGATTAGCAAATAAAGGATCATTGGGAATAACCGCCAGGGCGACCGGCGCCACAAAACTGCTTAAAATCATTAAACTTAAGCCAAAAAAATATAAGCGCCGTAATCGACTATTTATATTAAAATTCATAGCTATATTCTACCATAACTGTTATAAAAGTAAATTAATCCGGCGTTTGATAGATAGACTAAAAATAAAACCCGCATCTATAATATGACGCGGGTTTTTAGCATAGCCAATTTCTTTAAAACTTATCGGCGGATAATAAATTTGGTATTAGCAATCTTTTGTCCAAGCTTAAATTGGATTAAATAATGGCCGACAGTTAAATTGCTTAAATCAATTTTTATCGGATTATTTCCAGTATAACAAATTTCTTTCTGCCGACAAACAATATTACCAAGTAAATCACAGATGAATATATCGAGTTCCGAAAAATCAATTAGCTTGATATCGGTTGCAATGTAGTCGGAAACAACACTGGCAAAAGGCTTAATGCCTAAATCAGATAATTCAACGACATCATTAATAACATCAAAGACTAATCTGACTTCTTGATCGGGTAAATTAGCTTGAGAGCCATCACCGAATTTTACTTTGATACCATTAATCTTAATCACAATAACATCACCATACTTATAGTATGTATCTTTGTTAAAATGAAAATATAATTCCAGAAATTTAAAACGGGTCGAGACATCAACCGGATCGCCTAAGCCAACTCGGAAATTTACATACGCTTTATGTTTAGTAGTTGCTTTTTCCGAAAACGGCGGAGGATTATTAGTCCACCACTTATCTTTAGCGTCACTATTATCTTTATAGCGAGTGCCCGAAGCGTAGAATTCAAAATCAAGCGTGTTGACGGATGAATATTCGACGTTAAACTCTAAATTATTTATTTTTTTAGAGCCTGCGCCAAAAATATCAATCCTGAATTCTGGATATTTTTTAGTATCTGGACTCATGGGATAACCTTGCTTAAACTCAAGCGTTAAATCTTGAGCTAAGGCAAAAGAAGCCATAAAGCTAAAAAATACCAACAAGACAAAGAACTTTTTCATGAAAACCCCTATGATTAGTTTAAAAATGATAACGTTGTGTTATGTATTGGCTAATTTTAAAAGAACACTAAGAAATTATAATATATAGACAAAAGACCATTTTGTCAAGCTTTACCTATATTTTAAAAATAACAAAATTTAATATAAAAAAGCGGGCTACCTTTAAAAATAGTCCGCTTTGGTAAAGTTATTAGAAAATTAATTCTTGATAAATTTGCCTTGTATGAGTCTGTTTTGAATATCCCTGATTTGTAAGTTGTAAACGCCGGCTGGGCAATCTTGCAGATCAAGAATAATGTTTCCATTATCCTGTTGCCAAATTACTTTTACTAGGTTGCCTGATAAATCAACAATTTTTATTTCATTGATTATCAAGTCTTGGGGTAATTGTAGATTAACGGTTTGATAAGCCGGCATAGGATAGACGAGTACAGTCTGAGCCGAGATTTCATTAACGCTTGTATATTTCAATTTAAGAAGACTATCAAGCATATTTCGATCTAACCAATTAACGATGCCGTCAATGTTCATATCAAGCGCCCAACGAATATAAGCGGTGGCATCTAATATTCCTCGAGACAGATAACTATCCAAAGAATCGAGATCGGCATAAGTAAGGTCATTGTCGCCGAACTGCTGATTGACATCGCCTTTTAAAAAATAATTTTTGTCGTAGGCTTCTTTTTTACCGTCAAAACCGAATGATTTAATGCTCTTAAAACCGAATTCTTGATTATTACGCCAAACTTCAAGCTCGGAAAGTTCGATTATTGTCTCGAAATTAGGAATATCAATCACATCGAAATCAATTAAACCGACGTCGTGCCATTCATTTGATATCAAGCCGCCGTGTCTAAGGCTGATAGCATAAGTAACTGATAAATCATCTTCCGAAATCTTTTCAACTTCAAAGTTGGGATAAAAATTATCCGGCCGGGATGTCGAGTTAAGCCTGAAATAATGTTTGTCAAACCTTAAGAAAAATTTGACGCTATCAGCTGTTGCCACTGCTCGAGTCGAGGTTAATCCGACAAATAATTTGGCAGACTTATTCTGGCGGATATCTGTCGTATCAAAACCTTGATCATATAGTCTGATGTCCAAGCTGTCTTCCCATATTTTTTTGGCTGGATATTTAATTGCCAAGCTTGAAGTTAATTTTTTCTCAAACGGATTGCCGTTGAATCTGACCGCTTTCAAGCTTTCCAAAAAAATCGTATCGCCAGTTTTATTAGCCGTATCAATCGTAAAGTCTATACCGCCCATCAAGCCGTAACCGTAAGCGTTAAAAGTCGGGAGGACCGAAGTTAGTTGCCAACGTTTTCTTCCGTTAGCGCTATCAAGCAAAACCAGAAAGGCTTCTTCGTTGTAAGTCAAGTTGATATTACTTGGCGTATTAACGACATATTCCATACTGGTGGTGCCGGCTCCGCCCAAAAGAAGCATAACTCGTGCGGTTTTCCAATCAGGGTTGTTATAGAAACATGAAGAATCGAATTTCATATCGATATCAACCGTATCAAAGTAGCCGATTGTTCCAAAATTAATCTCATAAGCCATATTAGCAAGCGCAATCGGTGAAGCATTCTTACTTGTCCTGACTTTTATATCAGAAAAAGCAAAAATCAATTTGCCGTTAGTCGGCATAACAGATAATCTGACAAAGTTTTCCCAAAGCACCTTTTTGTCAGCTGCTTTAAAAAAAACATCGGGATTATCTTGATTTTCAGCAGTAGCTTTAAAGCGATAAACAGCGCTATCTTTTGCGTTCGACATAAACACCGAATCAACAAAACTCCATTTAGAAGCATCGTTTAATTCATAATCATTATCAGCCGGGAAACGCGGATTAATGAATTTTTCCAACTGCCCATCACCGGTTAAGACAATGGATACGGTTGAAGAAAATTCACTGACAGTTTGGGTTAACTGGGCTTCCAGATCAAGTTGAATCTGGTTAGCCATCGAATTCCAGTCGGCCGGCTTGTCCAAAGAGAACAAGAAATTGGACGCGGATTGGCCATTAACACTATTAATACTAACCAAAAGCATGGTTAATATGGCGAAGATTACAGTAAATCGTCTCATGATAAAACTCCTGATAATTAAGAAAATTATTTAATATTAGGGAATATTCAATTTTGAATGAACAATATAATATTGTATCACATATTTACATAATTGTCAATATCAAAAATTTAATTTACAGAACCTATGCTGATATCAGCCTATTTATAAAAAGCACAGAATAACAGCATAAGAAGCGACCAGAATTAATCAATTAAATCAAATTTAGTTGCTTTCTTAATTTGTAGCTATTTCCATTTTTCAATAATCCCCAATATGAATTAACCGTCGCTTCGCTAGAAGTAAGGCTGATTTTTCTAAACATTCTTCTTTTGGTCGCTCGCCGCAAAACACGATGCTCGGGAAAATGCGTCTAACCTAAAAAATCTATGCCGGAAACCAAAGTTTTAATAAACAATTTTTGCGGATGCAGGGTTAATTTTAATTTTTGTATTAAAAAATTACTTAGCAATGGGATTAACTTAACCAAATAATCTCTATCAGAATTAAAGATTACAAAATCATCGGCATATCTGATATAGTATTTTATTTTAAACTTTTGCTTAACAAAATGATCAAATTCATTAAGATAAATATTAGAGAATAGTTGCGAAGTTAAATTGCCCAAAGGCAGTCCATTATCAGTTACTTTGTCTCTAAAACTTTCAATAATATTTTCCAAAAATTTTCTAAACTAATAATTTCCTCAAATTTATGATCCAAAATTTTCATGCTTCTAATGTTACCCCCCCCAGCCGAATTTGCAACTAATACCCTTATTACAGAAAATCAAAGATCTATATTTTCTATGGTATGGTTACTACAAAACACTGCCCAAAGAGCATCGCTATACTTTAGGTGGCAGGATTGACGTTTTGCTGGTGGAAATTATAGAAGCTATCGTCAGCGCCTCGTTCTTATCTAAAGAAGAAAAGCAGTCCTATATAAAAATAGCCATTAGAAAAAATGACACTGTTAAAGTCTTTCTCTTGATTCTTTGGGAAACTAAATCCTTGGATAATAAAAAATATATTATCTTATCGGAAAAAATAAATGAAATCGGTCGCATGCTGGGTGGCTGGAACGGCCAATTAACAAAACAAAACTCCCCCACCAAATAAGCGAGGGAGAAATAAAGAGAGTTGCGAGAACAGCAGGGCAATCGACATCGAACTCGTTATCAAGCCAGTTGTAGTTCCAGTTCCACTTCGAACCGTTCCAGTTGAGGTAACGAACATAAAGATTGCCATTCGAGTTGCGGAATGTTTGCAGCGCCACCTAAGTCACTGCTCCTTGAATAATCTCGGGGCTGTATTTTATCCGGCATCATAATGCCTTAGCGCCACAAACCAAGTTTCTTCATTGTGTAAAATATTTTTATTTCACTCTATTTTCAGCCTTAGCCGTAAATATCCTCAAAACAAAAATATTAATTATGGTCGTGGTCAGCCATAACCAACCACAAATTAACCTTAATCAATTTTATCTTAACATAATTTTGTGTAAAAAATAGATCTTGGAATGTACTATACATTTCAAGATCTAAGGGTAAAAGCCAAAGAGCAAAGATCTAAGTTACAAAAATCAACTTGCGAGAACAGCAGGGCAATCGACATCGAACTCGTCACCAAGCCAGCCGTAGCTCCAGCTCCACTTCGAACCGTTCCAGTAGAGGTAACGAACAAAAAGATTGCCATTCGAGTAGCGGTAAAGCGTTCCCCAGAAAAAGATATATTTACCTTTCCAATCTTCGGGAATAATTTCCGGATGAGCCAGTAAATAATCAAGAACGTTAGCGTTTAAGACCGGCTTGTCAGCTAACAATTTTCTTAAATTATTTCCGTTGATAACGCCACTTTTTTGCGCTTCAGACAGATACAGGTAAATTTTTGACGGGTCAAACTCAAATAATCCGCCTGGCTTATGTTCCACCACAGTCAAACCCATTGGAATATACGGATTGGCGTTACAATCAATGATATGATTGATGGTTGTTGTTTGAGGTTCTTCCTGCAAAAACGCGAGAGTTTTTTCATAACCACCAAGTTTTTCAACTATGGAATTTATTTGTTCAGTCGTTAATTTTACCGAAACAAATTCTGGGTTATTGATAGATGCGCTCATAATAAACTCCAATATATTTTGAATAAAAATTAGTAATAAGCCGAAAACTAAGATACTTAATTTGCGATTTATTACTAACCTTCATTGTTTTTCAAGGTTCTTTATTATTTTTAAATAAAAGCATACTTTTAATAACTTGTCAATAGTCATTGGTAATGTGCACACACGTATTGTACTTTTTTCTGTTATTCTAGGTATCATTTTCCCTATTATTTATGGAAGACATTAAAAAATCACCCGCGAACAAACAATTTGTTTCACGGGCTATTTTTTATAAAATATTTACTTCTGGCTCTAATATTATGCCATACTTTTTCTCAGCTTCAGACTGAATTTTATGAATTAGTTCTAAAATATCAGCCTGCTTGGCATCACCGAGATTGATTAAAAAATTAGCATGCCTGGGGCTAACCATAGCTTGATTATTCTTTAAACCTTTTAAACCCAGCGCTTCAATAATTACCCCGGCAGCTAATTTATTCCCCTTAATTTTGTCGGCAAATCTTTCAAGCAAAACATTTTTAATTTCAATGGGTAATTTATCTAATTCAATATTCTTAAAAAATGACCCGGCGCTTGATTCAGTCGGCAATTTAGGCATCCGTTGATTAACGATATCATGTAGCTTGGTTTTAATATTTTCGTGTTCATCTTTAGCTAAAGTAAATTTTACTTGCCAAATAATTAAATTTTTATCTTTTTTAAAATGACTTTCCCTGTAAGAAAACAAACAATCATTTTTAGAAATTGTAAGCCATTTATTTTTCAAAATATCATAAGCCTCCACTTCTTCAACCAGTCTGCTTATCTCTCCGCCGTAAGCGCCGGCATTACCGCGGACTGCTCCGCCCACAGAACCAGGAATGCCTGTCCCCCATTCCAAACCAGTTAAATTATTTTTAAAAGCAAAGCCGATTAGATCTGCTAAAGCTAAGCCAGCTCCGGCAATAATATTATTGCCCTTTAATTCAATTTCATTATTTATCATCTTTATCGTTAAACCCCTCAAACCTTGTTCGCTTATCAATAGGTTACTGCCTCCACCCAATATAAAAACTGGTAAGTTTTTACTCTTGGCCCAAGCTAACGCTTCAATTAATTCTTCCTTTAGGTAAATTTCGGTAAAAAATTCCGCTTCACCGCCGATTTTAAAAGTTGTCAAATCTTTTAAACTTTTGTTATTGATTATTTTCATATTCTAATGATAAAAATTCTGTTGCTAAACGATTAACATCGCCTGCCCCCATTAAGACGACTGTTTCTCCGCCTTGAATTTCGTGATTCAGCCAATTAGCCGCTGCCGGCAAATCCGGGACATAGTCAGCTATAATTTTAGGATTATTAATTTTAATCTTTTCAACCAAATCATTACTGGATACACCGCCTTGTATTTCTCTGGCTGAGCCGTAAATTTCAATCACGCATAATTTTTCTACCCCGGTAAAACTTTTAGCAAAATCATCAAGCAAAGCTTTGGTTCTGGTAAAGGTATGAGGATGAAATACGACATACAAAGGAGCGCCTGATTTGATTTCCAAGGCTGCTTGGATAGAAGCTTTGACTTCAGTGGGATGATGCGCATAGTCATCATAAATTCTAGCGCCCTTATATTCTCCTTTATACTCCATTCGTCTCACTGTGCCATTAAATTCAGCTAAAGCATTTCTTAAACCCAATAAGTCAGCTCCTATTTCCAAGACAGACGCAATTACTGCCAGAGCATTATAAACGTTGTGCTTGCCTAATAAACTAATATTGAAAGAACCCAAATCTTCGCCATTATATTTTGCTTTAAAATACTGTCGGCCGCCTTGAATTGCTAAATCACTGGCCATTAAGTCGGCTTCGCTTTCAATGGCATAGCTGATAACCTTAGCCTTAGTTAATTTAGCCACTTCACGAACGTTAGCATCGTCAAAATTAGCCACCAACCAACCTTTAGCCGTTAATTTTATTACAAAATCAGCAAAAGCTTGAAAATAATCTTTCTCTGTTTTGTAAAAATCTGGATGATCATAATCAATGTTATTCAAAAGAATTGCTTTCGGTTCAAACTGCTTTAATTTATTCTGATATTCATCAGCTTCAATAACTAACCAATCCGATGAATTTGATAAACTGGCTCCACCGAATTGCGGCACGATCGAACCAACCATAACATTAGGCTTCATCTTTAATTTATCCATCACAAAACCAAGCCAAGCCGTAGTGGTTGTCTTGCCATGTGAACCACAAACAGCAATGCCTTGTCGATAATTAAAAACTTTAGCTAAAGCTTCAGCGTAAGTAAAAACTTTTTTGTTACTATTGATAGCCGCTTTTACTTCAGGATTGCTTTCGTTATAGGCGGTCGAGTAAATTATTAAATCAACATCAGACGGAAGATTGCTTTCACTAAACTGCTCGTAAAATTTAATTTTCGCTTTAGTTAAGACTTTCTCAGTAAAATAATGTTCTGGTCCGTCAGATCCCTCAACTTTAATGCCTTGAGCAGCTAAAAATTCTGCCAACATAGTCATGCCGACACCCTTGATGCCTATCATATAAACACTTTTTACTTTAGACCAATCCATATTTTTAATTTTTTGATAATCTATGTTATAATAATTTTAATTATTACAATGAAATAATATGAGCCAAATCAAAATTTCTCATCATACCACTAAACAAATAATATTTTGGATATTTGTCATTTCCAGCTTGTGCTATAGAGCCATTATTATAACTAATAGCCATTATTTCTTTTCAACAGCTGATATTATTTGGTATATTGGCACTATCGGCTTTATTCTTTATTATGGTTACGAATATTTCTCTGAAAAGAAAAGATTATCCAATATTAATGCCAGTAATCTAATCCGTAAAGTGGAAAAAAGCGATTATTTTTCCAGACAAGATAAAGAAATAATATCGCACCTGCTTCATAAACTTACCAGCAAAACTAGCAAATGGCAATATTTAATAGTTCTGATTATTTCCATTATAGCTATTTTTATTGATATTATCGGCCACATCAAATGTTGGCCATTAATTTAACAAGCTTAACTAATTCCTGGCTATTGATTTTTACAACTTGCCCGATGTTTTCTTTTAAACTCTCTTGATACTCTTTATCGGAGAGTATTTTTTTTATTTTTTCCGATAACATTTCCGGACTTATCTTATCTTGAAACATCACTAAGGCTGCATTTGAATCTCTTAAAATTCTAGCATTTAATTCTTGATGAGAGTTAGGCATCGGGATAATGATGGCTGGTTTCTTTAAGGCGGCTAATTCTAATATAGCCGACATCCCTGCCCGGCTTACCACCACATCAGCGATAGCATAAGCCTTAGCCATGTCTGGCTGATTTAGAAATTCAATTTGTTGATAATTGTTTGGTTCTTTGGCAAACGATAATTTTTTACCCTTGCCGGTTAGGTGCAAAATTTCACAATCATCCTTTAAATAATTAATTGAACCGGCTACCAGATTATTGAGTCCGTTGGCGCCTGTCCCGCCTCCGACAACCAACATTATTGGCTTTAAACCATTCAAACCAAATTTATTAGCAATTTGCTTATTATCTTCCTTTAAGGTTCGGCTATATAGTTCAAATCTAATCATGGAACCGGTCCAAATGGCTTTAGAGCCAAAATCTTTAAGCGACTTTTCCCAAGTCACTGCCACCTTATCGGCAAATTTAGCTCCAATTTTATTGGCTAACCCAGGCAAATAATCAAGCTGATGGACTAAAACCTTAATGCCCAAAAATTTAGCCGCAATTACAACAGGCACTCCGGCGTAACTACCGGCGGTAATAACTAAATTGGGACGATTTTTTTGCAATAGTAAAAATGATTTGAAAAAACCGGCTATAGACAAGAATATATCTCGAAAATTTTTCCAATCCCAGTAGCGTCTTATTTTGCCGGCAGAAATTGCTACAAACGGTAACCCAGCCGTCTCAATAATTTCTTTTTCCGGACCATGTTTAGTGCCAATCCAAATAAATTCAAATTCATCCCTGAGTTTATCAGAAATTGCTAACAATGGTATAACCGAGCCTAAGGTTCCGCCACCGGTTAATATTATTTTTTTCATATTATTCATTTTTACTTAAACCAACTAAAACGCCAGCGGCCGCCAATGAACTAATCATAGCCGAACCGCCATAGCTAACAAACGGCAATGGTACTCCAGTCAAAGGCAAGACAACTGTTGCTCCTCCGATATTAATAATCGCCTGAGCAACAAACCAGCTGCCGATACTGATTGATAATATCTTAACGAATGGTTCGTTGGAATGGGCAGCGATTAGATATGATCGCCAAAAGATAAAAGCGTAAAGTATGATTAATAACGAACTAAAAATAAAACCTGTTTCTTCGGCAATAACTGAAAAAATAAAATCATTCTGAACTTCAGGAATATAGCGGAATTTCTTGCGGCTTTCGCCTAAGCCCCGGCCGATAACTTTACCAGAACCGATAGCAGACAAGGATTGGCTGACCTGATAGCATGTCCCTTGTTTATTAGTTTCTATATTATTGCCGATAATACACTCAAATCTGCCCTGAGCATGATCAAGTCGTCCAGTAAATTTGCTAATCAAAAAAATAGATGAAAGAAGGACCACACCGATACCAATCAGAAAAAAAATATGTTTCAACGGAGCCTTAGCCACAAATAAAGAAACAAGCGCCGGTACTGAAATTATGAATAATGTTCCAATATCTGGCTGCAGCATTATCAATAACGCCGCCAAGCCGTAAACTATCAAAAACGGGATTATCTTATGGCTAACTTCTTTTTCAGGACGAGATAAGCGAGCTGCTAAATATAGCAGTAAGGTTAACTTTAGAAATTCTGACGGTTGAATATTAAAGCCACCTAATCTAATCCAAGCTCGTGATCCACCGGCCGAATATCCAAAAATCAAGACTACTATCAACAGAATAATATTAAATAAAAATAACAGCCAGCCATATTTTTTATATTGGCGCCAATTCATAGCAATCGCTATGGCAAAAAAAACAAAACCGATTAAAATTCCGATTAATTGCTTTTTAATATAAAAAAAACTATCGCCGGTATTTTGAAAGGCTATAACTGACGAAGCGCTCGACAAAGCGATTAAACCAAAAACAATCAAACCAGCCAGGGAAAAAAGAAGCCAGCGGTCGGCTCCTTCTATATTTCTGATAAATAAAAAAATTTTTTTAAACCAATGATTTTCAACACTACGCATATTTACTTAGCAATTTTATCTAAAATAAAAATACAGACTCCTAAGACAGCGCTAACTCCCGCGATAATCCAAAAACGCATAACTATCTTGGCTTCAGACCAACCAACGGCTTCAAGATGATGATGGATCGGCGAAGACAAAAAAACTTTCTTGCCATTACGTAATTTTTTAGAAATAAGCTGAATCATTACTGACAATGACTCAAGCACGAAGACCAAACCGATAATCGGCAAAATAAAAAGCGTGTCTGTCAGCATAGCGATAATTCCCAGAGTAACTCCCAGGCTCATGGCGCCGGTATCGCCCATATAGAACCTAGCCGGCGTGATATTAAACCACAAAAAAGCTAATAGCGCTCCGACAATCACGGCACAAAAAGCGGCTAAATCGTATTTGCCCAGCATAAAAGCAATAACCGCATAAGAAGAAAAACCGCTCAACAGCGCTCCGCCAGCTAAGCCGTCTAAACCGTCTGTTTCGTTAACAGAAAAGCTGGTGGCAACAATCGCTCCTATAAAAATCAAAATATACCACCAACCTATTTCAAATGTTCCGACAAAAGGAATGCTTAAATGAACCCAGCCTAATTTAAAATAAAACCAAAACGCGCCAATAGCGGCAATAACAGCATAAATCAAAAGCCTGTGCTTAATCGTCAAGCCACCTCCGCCTTTAACGCCCTTGCCTTTGACATCAAGCCAGTCGTCGAATAATCCAACCAAAGCTGAAGCAATCAATGCTCCTAATGGCAAAAATGTTTCCGGTCGGCTCAAAAAATTAAACTTAGCAATTATTGAGCCAGGAAAAATATTGGCTAAATAAGAAAATAAAAAGGAAAAAATTAAAACTGTGCCCCAAATCAACACTCCGCCCATAGTCGGCGTGCCGCTTTTCTTGGCATGCAGGGCTGAGAAAACAGGTGTTAGCCCGCTATTGCGTATTTGTTTACCAAGCTTGTATTTATAAAGAATCTTTGTCCACAACGGAGTCCAACTGATTGTAAACAAAAAAGCCAAGGTGCTTAAAAACAATATTTTTAAGATATTAAATTCAATCATATTATTTGCCAAGATGAATGTAGTTTATAGAATAAATTGACATTAAAGAAACCAATAAAAAGACGTTAACGACAATCGCTGCCCCCAAAAGAATGTGAGTCAGGGTGCGATCATGCCGCTTATTGTGCAAAAATAAAGCTATTGCAAAATTAAAAACAATAAAAAATAAACCATAAATAGGGATACGAAAAACAGCGCTTGATTTAGCAATATAATCAATTCCGAATAAAATAGTATAATGAAAAATGACCATTCTATCTTTTAAGTTAAATTTAATAACCAAAGACAATGCCCAAGCTGCTAAATTCAAAAAAACAAGCACGGCTAAGTATATTTTAGCCGAAATTGGTCGCCAAAAATCAAGCCAAGCAGTCGTCCAAAATAAAGATTTAAACGAAAACCAGCCAAAAATTTTATTTACAAAAAGCTTCATAATTTAGATATTACGCCTATACTATATCATAAAACTATGGATTAGTGAAGTTCGCAAATATTTTCTATTGTGTTATAATTAACAAACATCAACTTTATGGTTTTTAATCAAAATTTAGCCAAAAATACTATACACAAGCTTATTCAGGAGGCCAAAAGACTCAAGGCTTTAGAAATTTCTATTGACTTCAAATTAAAAAAAGTAGGAATAAAGAATCAATCCGGAAGTATCATTTCATCATTCGAATTACCTGAAATGTTGATTAATAGTCTTAAAAAAGAATTTAAGGCCAAACCTGATTACCTTAGCTCTTATAAAATAATCCCTTTTAATACCAAGACAAAAATTATATTAAAGCCTGAAACAAAAGTGTCTTTAACAGCTTTATCTGAAAACAATGATTTATCTGAATTATATAATACATTAATAAAACGATCTGGCATTATCATCGTCTCTTCAGCTCAAGAAAATCTAAAGAAAAATTTGGCTAAAGCTATTTTAGAAGCATTTGACAATGATTCACACAATATCATAAATATTAGCAACGAGATTGGTCCGGAACTTAAGCGCGGCTTGATAACAGGTATAAAAAATTTAGACGCTGATATTATACAGCTTGAAACAGAGCTACCTGCTGACGATATTTTGCCATTAGCTGACTTAGCAGACAAAAAATTAATCATTATCTCAATTTTAGCCGACAATATCTGGAACGGACTGAAGCCACTCACTAAAACTACGTCTGGCAAAAACTTTTTAAATAAAATCAATTTAGCGATTCACGCTAAAGAAATACCTTTGATTTGTGTTGATTGCCGAGACACTTATCCTTTGAATGAACTTTTAAAAGAAGAAGCTGAAGCTAAACTGGGTCTAAGCAAAGATGTTTTAGCTAAACAAATCTTTTATTACGGTTCTGGCTGTCAAAGATGTAATCATACTGGAGAAAAAGACTCATTAATCTTGATTGAATCAGCTAATTTGTCAGACATCAATTATCAAAATGAAAAAGACTGGCGGCAATATTTTGCCAATCCGCTACACAACACCTGGCTAGAACAAGCCTTTAATCTAACTTTAGCCGGTAAAATCAGCTTAGAAAAATTATTATTAGAATTATAAAAACCGCACCAATTAAGGAGCGATTTTATAATTAATTCTTTATCGTTTTAGCCATTATGCACTTCAAAACTTTTACCTTCAAACGCCTTTAAATCAGGCGCCATCTTTCTAAACTTATCAATAATACTTGGTAAATATTTCATTAACTCGTCGATATCTTCTTTAGTATTTTTTTTGCCTAAAGAAAATCTAATCGCGCCGTGAGTTTCTTCTTGTTTATAACCCATAGCCAACAGCACTTTAGAGGCGCCAAGCGTATTAGAAGCGCAAGCTGAGCCAGTTGAAACAGCAATATCCGCTTCTAAATCAAGCGCCATTAAAATAGCCTCCCCTTCAGCGCCTGAAAATAAAAAATGAGCATGAGCTGGGGTGGCTTGATCGGTATTAGTCGTCAATTTAACGCCGGAAATATTTTTTAAAACATTATCAACTAAATAATCTCTAACTTCAGCAATTTTTTGATTATTTGAAGTTTGCTCTTCTTTAATAATATTTAAAGCGGCTGACATACCAACAATACCGGAAACATTTAAAGTGCCGGAACGCAGATTGCGTTCGTGATGCCCGCCATGAATCAAGGCGACAATCGGTACGCCTGATTTGACGATTAAAGCGCCGATACCTTTTGGTCCGTAAATCTTATGAGCGGAAAAAGACAATAAATCAATATTCAAATTACTAGTATTACAATCAAAAAAATTAACAGCTTGAGTAGCATCAGTATGAAAATAAATCTTAACTGGCTTTTCGCCACGGATACCTGAAGATTTTTTCAGCCACAAGTTCTGGCGATCAGCGTTGATATTTTTAATCAATTCGCCAATCTCCTTAATCGGTTGGGCTGCTCCAACCTCGCTATTAACATACATTATGGAAACCAGGACAGTATTATCTTTAATAGCATTTTTAAGCTCGCTGATATTAACAATACCATTAGAGTCAACGTCTAAAACGGTCAATTCAATCAAGCCGTCGCGTTCCAAAATATTCATCGGTTCGATAACGGCGTCATGTTCGACAGCGCTAGTAATAAAATGAGGTTTTTCAATCCCTCTAATTTTTAAACCCTGCGCCAAGCCTTTAATAGCTAAATTATTAGCCTCAGTCGCCCCTGAAGTAAAAATCACTTCGGTTGGCAGGCAATCAAAAAAATTAGCAATATTCAAACGCGCTTCATCAACAGCTACAGCCGCTTTCTGGCCAAAACTATGGATTGAGGAGGCATTGCCAAAAATATCGCTAAAGTAAGGCGACATAGCCGCTATTACTCGCTCATCTAACGGTGTGGTAGCGCTGTGATCAAAATATTTGAAAGACATATAATTAAAATTTATCCGCAAACTAAATATTTAAAAAATTAAACACCTTGAACTTCGGTAACCTCGGGCACACTTTCTTTTAATTCTTGCTCGATATACATCTTTAAAGTTACTTCAGCCATCGGACAACCCTTGCACATGCCTTGTAATTCAACTTTAACAATGCCTGTTGCTGGATCAAATTCGCGGAAAGCTACGTCTCCGCCATCAACTTGCAAGCTGGGACGGACAGCTTCTAAGG
Source organism: Patescibacteria group bacterium (assembly GCA_028704945.1). Lineage (GTDB taxonomy): Bacteria > Patescibacteriota > Patescibacteriia > Patescibacteriales > Patescibacteriaceae > 1-14-0-10-37-14. Next base: position 22,139 of record JAQWEL010000003.1, on the reverse strand, counting down.
CGGATAAAATTTTTGTTTCGATTTCTTTATTCATATATTTTTATTTATGATTAGTTTGATATTGCTTAATAGCCGAATGAAGCGCTTCAACTCCCAGCATTGAACAATGAATTTTAGGAGCTGGCAAACCGCCCAAATCCTCAACGATTGCGTCTTTAGTCAAGAGCAAGGCTTCATCGAGCGTTTTACCTTTGGCAATGTCAGTCAAAGCCGAAGAAACAGCAATGGCGGCGGCGCAACCCAAGGTTTCAAACTTTATGTCTTCAATTATATTATTATTTATCTTTAAATATATCTTCATGATATCTCCGCAAACAGGATTGCCCTCTTGGCCAATAGCATCGGCATCGGCAATTGAACCTTGGTTATGAGGATTTTTAAAATGATCGATTACTTTTTGAGAATACATATAGTTTAAATTAAATCTTTTAATGAAAAATTATTTAACGCGGTGGCAACTGATTTTTCTATTTCCAACATCAGCTTACCGACTCCGCATTGACATTTGGGAGTACAAAACCGCTTACCTTGACTGCCTAAGCAATGAGCTGTTGGCAAACCTTCTCCTAATGCTTCCAATATATCTTCAGCACTAATTTTTTCCGGATTTTTAGCTAAAAAATATCCGCCAGCTGCCCCTTTAACAGATTCAACTAACTGGGCTTTTTTTAAGCGAGAAAAAATAGCTTCTAAGTATTTTAAAGAAATTTTTTCCACCTTAGAAATTTCTCCTAAAGACAAGCTATCAGGATAAACACGGGCTAATTCGATCAATGCTCTTAAACCGTAAGTCGCTTTGGTTGACAGTTTCATAATTAAATAAATTACCTACTAATTTAGTAGGTAATTTACTACACAATTATTTTTTTGTCAAATAATCGCTAAAACAAGGCTATTATCTCTAAAATGACTTTTATTTATTCATAAACACTATAATTTATAAAAAATGAACTATTGTCAATATTGAAAAACCTTTAAGTTCAGGGTAATATATACTAACATTAAACAGGACTTATGGCGCTGGAAACACCAATGAAATTACCCCCTCAAAACTTAGAAGCTGAGTATTATGTACTCGGTAGTATTTTAATTGACCCACAAGCCATTATTAAAGTCGCTGACCTTATTAATCCTGATGATTTTTACAAAGAAGCGCACAGTCGGATTTACGAGGCGATGCAAGACTTATTCGGCCGGCACGAACCGATTGATATTTTAAGTTTGACCAGTCGTCTGGAAGAACGCGGCAAATTGGAGATTGTTGGCGGACGATCATATATCGCTCAACTATCCAACATGGTCGGAACTTCAGCTAATGTTGAGTATCACGCTGAATTAATCCAAAAAAAATCAACTCTTAGAAAATTAATTTATGCGGCCTCGCAAATTTCCGAATTAGGTTATGAAGAAGGCGAAGAATTGGATGAATTATTAGATTCGGCTGAACAAAAAATATTCAGTGTCAGCCAAAAATTCGTTAAACAATCTTTCGTATCCATTGAAAGTTTACTGTCTGGCGCATTTGAACGTATTGAAGAATTTTCCAAAAATGCTGGTAAGATGCGCGGTATTGCTACTGGTTTTAATGATCTTGATAAATTATTAGGCGGCTTGCATAAATCTGATTTAGTTATTATCGCTGCTCGTCCGTCAGTCGGCAAAACATCTTTCGCGCTTGATTTGGCTCGCCAAGCAGCGATTGCCAATAAAATTCCTGTCGGCATCTTCAGTTTAGAAATGAGTAAAGAACAATTAGTCGACAGAATGTTAGCTGCGCAAGCCGGAGTTTCTCTTTGGAAAATGCGTACTGGCAGTTTGTCAGACAATGCTTCTGATGACGACTTTTTACGCATTGGCGAAGGTATGGGAAAATTAGCCGAATCCCCTATCTATATTGATGATGCTGCCGGCGCCAATATCATGCAGATTAGAACTAAGGCAAGGCGCTTGCAGATGGAACACGGTCTTGGCTTAATCGTTATAGACTACTTGCAATTAATGGAAGGGCGCGGCCGTTACAAAGACAATCGTGTGCAAGAAGTTTCTGAGATATCCCGTTCGCTTAAAATTATTGCCCGCGAATTAAATATACCGATTATCGCCCTCTCTCAGCTTTCCCGCCAAGTCGAACAAATGAAACCGGCTATACCTCGCTTAGCCCACTTGCGCGAATCAGGCTCAATCGAACAAGACGCTGATGTAGTTATGTTTATCTATCGAAAATCAGCTGACCGCAATTATGATTTAGACAGTTTAACCAATGACGAAAAATCGCAAGCCGAAATACACGTCGCTAAACATAGAAATGGCCCGACCGGAAAAATAAATTTGCGTTTTAATCAAGAAACAGTTAGCTTTATGAATGATGCTTCTCGCTTGGGCGGCATTGATAATATACCTGAATTTTAAATTTAAATTTATGTTCAACAAACTCAAACAAATCAAAGATTTGAAAAATCAAGCTAAAGTGATGCAAGATGCTCTAGCTACCGAAATGGTCAGCGCGCAAAAAGGCAATATCAGTATCACTATGAATGGCAATATGGAAGTGTTGACAATCAAATTACCGGCTGGATCAGAAAATTTAGAAAATGACCTCAAACACTGTATCAACGATGCCGTTAAAAAAACTCAAATGGCTATGGCCAAAAAGATGCAAGAGATGGGTAATATGCCTGGCCTCTCTGACCTTCTGAAATAAATAACTAATAGGCTGCTTAAAACCGGCCTATTTTATTATGCGTTACCCGCAGTCTATCCAAAAATTAATTGAACTTCTAACCAGATGGCCTTCGGTCGGTCCAAAGACTGCCGAAAGGTTTGTGTTAAGTTTGCTTAATAAAGATCAATTATACTTAAACGACTTAGCGAACGCTATTACTAATTTAAAAAGTGATTTGACCGTCTGTTCCGTTTGCCATTCGATTGCCAGCGCCTCACCTTGCCATATCTGCTCAGATAAACGGCGAGATCAAAGCAACCTATGCATCGTTGCTGAAACTAAAGACGTCTTAGCGATTGAAAACACCAATCAGTATCACGGGCTATATCATGTCTTAGGAGGGACTCTAAACACTATCAAAGATATCAATCCGGCTGACCTAAATATTTCCTCATTAACTCACAAAATCTCAAGCAACCAAATTAAAGAAATTATCTTGGCGCTCAACCCCGATCTTGAGGGAGAAACAACTTGTCTTTATTTACAACGCATCTTATCAGCGAGCAATATCCGCATTACCAGATTAGCCAGAGGCTTAGCTCAAGGTTCATCGATTGACTATGCCGATGAATTAACATTATCGCATGCTCTTCAATATCGCCGTGAATTTAAAAACAATCAAATAAATTAAGTTCTTTCAAATTTTAAGGAAAAATTCAATGACCTACTATCAAGAATTAAGGCTCTTTGAAGAATTCGTTCAAAATAAAAAAGCTCTCCGTTAAAGAGGGCTTTTTTAGGTAAACTATTGTGTTAAGCGATTTTAGCAATTTCTACTTTAGAAAAAAGTTGGCGATGTCCGACATTTCTCTTGTAATGAGTTTTATTTTTGAATTTAATAACGCTGACTTTATCAGCCTTGCCTTGTTCCAAAATCTTAGCTTCAACTTTTTCGCCCAACGAAGGCTTGCCCAAAGTCATGTCACCGGTTTCAGAGTCTCCAAGTAATAAAGTTTCAAATTTAACTTCGGAACCAATTTCACCGTCTAATTTTTCGATTTTAATAGCTTGGCCTTCTTTCACTTTGTATTGCTTGCCGCCAGTCTTGATTACTGCAATCTTAGCCATAAATTTATAAATTTACTTTTTATTATTTTACAATAGAATTAAATTTAACGTGTATTAGTCCTTTTGTCAAGCCAATTAAACCCAAATAAACCTAAAATAATTAAAATGACTAATATTAGCAATAAAAATAATTTACCGCGCGACTGTAAAAACAAAGCTGATAAGCCAAAAATAACAGCGGCGGCGTAAAAAACCAAAACTGATTGTTTAACGGATAAGCCGGCTTCAAGCAGTCTGAAATGCAAATGTTTTCTATCAGCTGTTTTTAAAGGATTTTTGCCAGCCAAAAGACGTCTAATAATAGTCCAAGCAACATCTAAAATCGGTACGCCCATAATCAATAAGGCAACGGCAATCTTGCCGCCGGAAATTATTGATAAAGCGCCTAATAAAAAACCGATTAGCAACGACCCACCTTCCCCTAAAAATATTTTAGCCGGATGCCAATTCCAATATAAGAAACCAGCCAGCACACCAGATACTGCTAAAGCCGCCCAAGCAACATCAGGTTGAAACCAGCGAGTCGTGATTGTGAACAAAAAAATTATAAAAGCGCCGATTGCGCCAACGCCTGAAACCAAACCATCTAAACCGTCTAATAACTTTGTAGTATACATCATTCCCATCAGCCACAAAATTATAAAAATAGCGCTTACGGCCGCCGGTATATAAAGCACCCCGCCAAAAGGATTAGAAATCTTTTCAATACTCACACCGCCGATAATTACAAAAATTGACGCTAATATAGGAAAAATAAGCTGTTTTACTGGAGTTAGATTAAATTTGTCATCGATCATCCCGCCAATAATGATAGTCAATGCTCCGGCCAAAACTCCCAACCAATGATAAATATTAAGCTCCCCAACTAATAGCTTATCTTTGGTAATAAATAAAATTATTGCCAAAGCGATAAAAATAGCTGTTCCGCCCCACAAAGGCGTAACGTTTTTATGTTGATGTCGGTCGCGCGGAATATCTAAAGCTTTAAACTTAAAAGCTAAGCCACTAACAATTGTTGTGGATACAGCTGATAACAAAAAACAAAAGATAAATAATAAGAGATAATCCATACTTAAATAAATTCTAACCACGCATATTTGATACTTGTCTTAAAAATATTTTTATATAGTTTTTTTAATTATGAGAAATTGTTTCAATTCAGTAGTAAAACAAGGAGTGATGGGACACATGTCTGACGAAAAAATACTTATATAAAATTAATAAATATTTTTTGAGGAGTTGTGGAGCAACGACGCTAGTTTTACTAAACTGAATTGCCAGATTTCGTGCTAATTCAAAAAGCTATATAAAAAGTTGAATGATTATAAAATTAATATTTATAAAGCCTGGGCTTTTTTAACTTGAACTTCGGCATCATCATTAATAACAATCGTATCACGCCTTTTTACCTCCCCGGCCAAGATGGTATTAGCTATAACATTTTCAATTTTATCCTGCAAGAGACGCCTCAATGGTCTAGCGCCAAATTGCGGCTCGTAGCCCATTTTAGCCAATTTTATCAAACCTTGTTCGCTAATTTCAAGCTTAATACCCTTTTGGTCTAGCATTTTAGCTAAAGAATCAATCATTAAGCCGGCAATTTGGGCAACATTTTCTATCGTTAACGGTTTAAAGACGATAATGCCATCAAACCGGTTAATAAATTCAGGACGCATAACTTTAGTCAAATCATTTTCAACTAATTTTTCTTTAAGACCTGATAAATCATCACCTCGCTCAACTGCTTTCATAATGTCAACTGCGCCGACATTAGAAGTGGCGATAATAATTGAGTTAGTAAAATCTATGGTTCGTCCGTCACCATCGGTCAAACGGCCATCATCCATTACTTGCAAAAATAAATCCAAAACTTTCGGGTGAGCTTTTTCAATTTCATCAAGCAAGACTAAAGCGAAAGGCATTTCTCGGACTTTTTCAGTTAAATAGCCAGGTGAACCGTCAGCTGAACCAATCATTTTTTCCAAAGCATCTTCGGATTGATATTCAGACATATCCAATCTAATCATGGTATTTTCAGCGCCAAAATAAACCGAAGCTAATGTTTTAGCTAATTCTGTTTTTCCAACACCAGTTGGGCCAAGAAATAAAAAAGAAGCGATTGGCCGTTTACCTTCACGCAATTCAGCGCGAGCTCGTCTGAGAGCAGCGGCCACCATGCTGACTGCCTCATCTTGGCCAACCATCCTTTCGTGCATCTTTTCTTCAAGCGCTAATAGTTCTTTGCCTTCTGATTCAGTAAATTTAGCTACTGGCACGCCTATTTCTGAACTGATCAAATTGGCTACATCATCGCTGCTTACAATCGCCTTAGAGCCTCTTTCGCCTAAAGTTTTAGCAGCAACTTTATCAATTATTTTAATTGCCTTGTCAGGCAGATAAGCTTCATGATCAAAACGTTTGGTTAACACTACCGCCTGCTCAAGCGCGCCATAAGACAGATAAACACCATAACGCGCTTCAAAAAAAGCAACTTTTGATTCTAATATCTTGATGGCGCTATTAGTTTCAGGTTCATCAATATCAATACGATTCAAGCTCTTGCCCAAGGTTGAGCCTTCAACAAATTTCTGATAATTTTCTAAAGTGGTGGTTGCTAAACAATAAAACCAACCCCGCTGCAAAGCATTAACGACTATTTCCGACAAATCAAGACTTGATTCCCCGCCGGCTGATAAGCCCAAAATAGTTTCTATATTAGGTATATAAGCGATGATATTGCCGGCCCGCGCTATTTCATTGATAATTTCCAACATCCGCTCTTCAGCTTCAGCTGGATTAACTCCGCCAATCAATCGGGCGATATCAATTTCTATTAAACGCTTATCGCGAAAAGCTCCAGGGACTTTTTCCATTACCATCAATTGGGCTAAGCCGCCGACAACAGTCCTCTTGCCAGCGCCTGGCTGACCAACCAACAAAATACCTAATTGTCCGCTAAGCATAACCGACATCATCTCATTAATTTCACGCTCGCGCTCAACACAAATTTCAAGACGGTTATATTTAGCTTGGGCGGTCAAATCATAGGATACAGAATCCAAGATGGGCGTAGCTTGGGCAGTGTAAGCCCGATCCATATTACCGCTTGGCTTGAATCTGGCTAAATGACTGAATAAACGCCTATTTTTTTTCATTCTCTCATTAATAGAATACCATTCGCTTAAATTTTCTATTTTTTCATCGTCAACACCAGAATCATATAAGACTTCGGCCAGTAATTTATCGTTCTTGACTAATGGCAAAATAATATCCATCACTTCAATCCCTTCCCGTTCTTCCACTAAAGCTAAGGCATAGCCGATTGCTATCGACACCTTGATACCAGCGGAAAAATCATTAGCGCCTTGATTATTTTGCTTTTTAATCTGACGCATCAATTTCTCGAATAATTGATCGCCGTTCAATTGCAAACGTTTGAGCCATTTTCCAGCAGTTTGACTTTCACTTAAAATTGCAGCAAACAAATGAACAGGTAAAACAGCCCCCTGATCCCAAGCAAAGGATTTTAAATAAGCTTTTTCCAACGATGATAGCAAATCATCCGATAAATACAGTGCGGCATTAATTTTTTTTCTCCCTTGCCACGCCTCTGACCAAGCCATCGGCTTACCCCAATCCAAAAACGGAAGATAATCACTTTTCTTAAACTTTAGTTTATTTTCAACCTTACGGCGATAGCGATATAAAACAAATAAATCGATTATCAACGCTAACCAAGCCAAGCTTGAAATAATTTGAAACCAACTATCGCTAATCTGTCTTCTAATGTCCGGTAAAAATCCATTTAAAAAAGTTAACGCCACTAAATAAAGAAAAATAATCGTGCCCAAAAGACCAAACAACCAAATAATTATATCCATGATATAAAAAACGGTTTGCCTGAGCCGTCGCAAATAAATTGAAGCCATCGATACTGGCAAAGAAAAAAATATAAATTTATCACCGATAACTAAACCAGAACCAAGGCCATGACAGTCATTACAAATAGCATTATTTATTCTGCCGTTACCTTGACAGGCTGAACAAATCGCTAAATTAGCTTTAGACTTATTATCCATAAGATTACAGTTTCGGGATTAAAAAATTTATCTGATTGCCGTTAGCTGACATGAAAAAACCGGCAATCAGGAGCACAGGCAAACCAAGCCAAACAATAATCAGGGCAAAAACAACAATAGCTAACAACAGCCAAAAGATGCTTCTAAAAATAACTTGGACTAAACGAATAAAAAAACTGATTAAAAAACCGGCAATATCGCGTTGGCCATACATTGGCACGAACAAATTTTTCAACCAAACACCGATAGCCAAGCCGGTAAATTCATCACCCAGATAGCGCATTAAGCCGCCAGCAAACCATAAAAACCCCTTGGAATACCACCACAAAGGGAAAAAAATAATTTCCACCAGCCATTCTAAAATGATTTGCAGAATATGAATAATAGATTTCATACTAAATATATAACTTTATTGTCTAATAACATTATAGCATAAATAAATTATTTTTTAGCAAACAGGACTATTCACCATTTTTTTATTTATGTTTTTTGAGTATAAAAAAACCCTGCTCCTTCTTTTTTTTAAAGAATTGGAACAGGGAATAATGTTTTGTAAGAATTCCACCCAAGGCGGACAAGAAAGAACTTTACTTGCGAACAAACAAGAATCGACAAAATTCAAACCAATTGCTGTCAAGACGAAAAAGGACAAGAATACGACCAGAATTGTTTCCAATCAGAAAAAGCACATGGCGAATACCGCCAAGATCGGCCCATTGTCCTAAGGCAACAATCGGGAATTGTCTTTGCAGATCCGAATGTTCAACGCCAAAGGCTAAACCTTCTCTCATGGTAGCTGGTCGGTAACCCAATTTATCCATTTCGACAATGACGTTATCCGAGTTCATAACAAGGCCAAAATGTACTAAGACGAACTTAAGATTTTTTTGGCCTTCTTCTCCCGGTAAAGCAGGAAAATTACTTGAACTAACCTCGTCGTCTTTCATAGTAGCAACACAATCATACTTACCGGCTTTAACAGCTTCTTCAATAGACAGGTTGTAATCAACTTTTACCGTATATTTGGTTAATAATCGTTCAGCTCCTATTTTTCTTACTAGCTTCTGACTAAAAAGAATTATACCAAACATAAGATAAAAAATTCTAAAACAAATATTAGTAAATATATCAATATCAACCGAAAATACTGGCGGAATGCCAAAGAACAAATCAACAAAAAACCGGGCAATTTCAAAAATAGCAACAACAAAAACAAGGCATAAAGAAAAAGATAAAAAAATAAAAAATCTTTTTACTTTCTTTATTCCTTTTTTAGCCATCTCTTTACTGCACCAAATAAGTAGCCTGTATATAAACCCTCCCGCCAGTATGTTAAAAACCACGAAGCTGATTTTATTGCCCAGGCTAATGCTGGCAAAATTCACGTCAACCAAATCATTAACGAGCGTTAAGATGATTGACAGTAGGACAATAATGCTAAACATGATAGCATTTCTAAGGCTTAGCAGATTTTTCACGAAAAACTCCTAATATATTGAAAACTACATAATTATTTACTTTTCAAAAAACTGACTATATGTCAACATATTTAGAAAAAAAAGTCAATATTAAGAGAACTTTGCTTATAGCTAAGGCAAATCCTTGACAAACCATAAATCTGCTGATATGATATAGGCATAATTCAATTCGGCCCTAAAGGGGCTCTTTTTTGAATAAAAAAATATGAACAAATTAGTTAACTATTTCAAGGAGGCCTTTCATGAGCTTAAAAAAATCACTTGGCCAACCAAGAAAGAAACCTTAAATTACACTATTTTGGTTATTGCTGTCAGTATCGGCGTAGCTGCTTTTTTGGGTGGCTTAGACTGGGTATTCGCTAAAGGTGTTGAGTATCTAATTAACAGACAATAAGCTTATTTTAAAAACCATATAATAAATTGACATATGGCAAAACAAACATTGAATCAAGGCCGCCGTTGGTACGTGCTTCACACCTATTCTGGTTATGAAGAAAACGTTGCCCAAAATTTAAGGCAAAGAATCGAATCGCTCGACATGGAGGATAAAATTTTTAATGTCTTGGTTCCTAAGGAGAAAAAAATAAAGATTCAAAATGGCAAACGCAAGATTGTCGAAGAAAAAATCTTCCCAGGCTATGTTTTAGTAGAGATGGTTGTTAATGATGATTCCTGGTATGCTGTTCGCAATACCCCGAACGTAACCGGTTTTATCGGCACCGGCACTGTCCCGACTCCGATATCAGAAGAAGAAATCAAGTCTTTGCAAAAAAGAATGGGTGTTGAGGAGCCTAAATTCAAAATGGATTTAGCCGAAGATACTCCTGTCCGCATTACTGACGGCCCATTCAAAAATCTTGACGGAAAAGTCATCGAGATTGATGAAGAAAAAGGTAAGATTAAAGTCGTTATTTCTATGTTCGGACGCGAAACTCCAGTTGAGCTCGACTTCTTACAGATCAAGAAAATTTAATCAAATTGTTAAAAGTCCGTATGGCGCTTGCTGATAAAATTCAGCTAGCTTCTGCGTCAGCGGTTTAAATAATATGGCAAAAAAAATTGTCACCAAAATCAAATTACAAATTCGCGGAGGCCAAGCTAATCCAGCTCCTCCAATCGGTCCGGCTTTAGGACAGCACGGTTTAAATATTGCCGAATTCTGTTCTAAATTCAATGAAGCTACCCGTGATAAGATGGGTGAAGTTACTCCGGTTGAAATCACTGTTTATAATGACCGCAGCTACACTTTTATCTTAAAAACACCGCCTGCTTCTGAATTAATCAAAAAATACGCTGGCATTAAAGCTGGTTCAGCCACTCCTTTGACCAACAAAGTTGGTTCAATCACCGAGGCTCAACTTGAAGAAATCGCCAAAGTTAAAATGCCTGACTTAAACGCTTATGATGTTGAAGCTGCCAAAAAAATTATTGCTGGCACTGCTCGTCAAATGGGTGTTGAAATCAAGTAAATAATAATTAATTTGTGGGAGTTATAAAATAACGCTCGCACCACCAAAACAATATGGCTAAAACCATCAAATTAGGCCGTCGCGCCACTGCCAAAGCTGAGGCTCGCGTTGCCGTCGGTTATGACAAGCTCAAATCTTATCCTTTAACTGAGGCCATTGAATTGACCAAAAAATTAGCTAATGTCAAATTTGACTCGTCTATTGAAGTCCACTTCAATATCGGTATCGACCCAAGAAAGGGCGATCAACAGATTCGCGCCGCTTTAACTTTACCTCATGGTACTGGTAAAAAAGTAAAAATCTGCGCTTTTGTCACTCCAGAAAATGAAAAAGCTTGTAAAGAAGCTGGAGCTGACATCGTTGGCGGAGAAGAATTGATTGAAGAAATCTTAAAAACTGAAAAAACTGATTTTCAGGTCGCAGTTGCTGAACCAGCCATTATGCGTCACTTAGCCAAGATTGCTAAAATTTTGGGTACCAGAGGCTTAATGCCATCACCTAAAAATGAAACTGTGACTGCTAATCCAGCTCAAGCTGTGGCTGAATTGAAGAAAGGTAAAATCTCTTTCAAGAATGATGATACTGCCAATGTCCACATTTTGATTGGCAAAGCTTCTTTTGAGAGCCAACAATTAGCTGAAAATTTCAGCGCTGTCTTAGACTCTGTTAGAAAAGCCAAGCCGGCTGCTGCCAAAGGCACTTATATCAAAAGCTGTACTATCACTTCTGCTATGGGTCCTGGCGTGAAAGTTTCTCTCTAATATTATAAATATAATATAACAAAAAACCGCTTTGAAAGCGGTTTTTTGTTATTATTTTTAATATTAGCCATTTTTTATTACTTATATTGACTTTTTATTAAAAATATGATATAATATAGCAAAATAAAATTGTATATTAACAATTAAATATAAGGAAAAACGAAATGAGTTTTTTTAACAGAAAAAACAAAGCAGAACGAACTGACCCTGTTGCCCCTAAAACGAAAGTAACAGTCGAATCAGATGCCAGCACCAGCAACGAGTTTGAAGTAATTGTCAAAAGCAGAACTTCACGTAAACGGAAACAAAGGATATTCATAACTGCGGTGGCGCTTATTACAATCATGATAATTTGCTTTTGGATAGTTCCTCATGTTCAAAAATCCATAACCAATAATCAGACGTCAGACATAAGCGCTGACAGCACTCAAGTAAAAACAACCGATACAACGCAAAACCAAAACAATCAGACGAACGCTAAATTATCTGTTAAGAATAATCAACCGGAAAAACTAGCGGATAAGGTTGCTGATACTGCTTCCGTAGCTGCTGTAAAAAAAGTTATTCCTGATTCATCCAAACAACTAAAAGCTAAAACGACGCCGAACAAGAAAACTTTACCTATAAAAGCCAAAGCGCAAACCAAAAAAAAGTCTGTGCCTAAAAAAGAAACAATTGATAATGAATCTATCAAAAAAGCGATTCAAACTTCAAACTTCTTAAGTAAAGAAAAGAAAGCGAAATTATTCAATCATTATGGTATTAAACAGGAGAAGGTCAGATGAAAAAATATCTTGTGACATTATTAGCCTTAGTGATTGCAATCACTAACCTTTCGGCGCAAAACTTATCGCGCCAAACAAAAAATTCTGTCTATGTCGGGTCAGTTAAGATTGATTATCTCAGATTACACTGGGAAATCCCCTTTACTGTCTCGACTGATATTATCAACCATTACAACAACAAGGCTAATCGCCCCAAACACAGTGCTGATTCAGAGCGCTACTATGAATGTTTCTTGAAACCGATTGCTGGCGACTCAGTTATCAAACAGATTGCCGATGGTATTCGAGCGGTTGTTAAGGTGGCAATGGAAAAAGATTATTCACTTTGGGTTGATACAACAAACTCTCCAGCCGAATTAGCTACCTGCTTAGTTCAACAATTGCCCTACAACCGCGATGAGGTTGGCACCGGCAAAGCTTTGCTTGATTTCCCAGCTTTTACTTTAGTCCGAAAATCAGGCACTTGTCTTGATAAAGCGATTTTACTGATTGCTATCCTAAGAGAACTTGGCTATGGATCAACCATGCTATATTTCCCGCAAGCTGATTTAAAAGATGGACACGCTGCGGTTGGTATCCAAGCCATGCCGAATGATATGCGATATTTTGATAATAATTATATGTATGTGGAAGTTTCTAACACAGCCATGCAAACTGATGCATTATCACAATTCGGTAATATCGGCATTCTTCCTCAGTTGAAAGATGGCCAATTAGTCGGTAATTTAAATCCGAATATCAATCTAGAACGTAACAAAAAAAACTACACGCTTCTATCAGGTGAAACGGGAGAGAAAGTCAAGTTTTTCCTTAAAACAATTAGTAAAAAGAAGTATTATTCAAGATATTAAATCGTTGAATAAACTTATAAACCCCGGGCATTAAAAAACTCGGGGTTTTTGACAAGCTACAAATTATTTGCTATATTTAAACAGGATATTCTAGCCCCAGAGAGGGCTTTTATTATTTTAATCTATGACACCAAAAATTGTTATCGGCCTAATCGGCGAAAAAGGAGCTGGCAAAGGAACAGTCTCCGACTACCTCATAAAAAATTATCAAGCCAAACATTTTGGCACCTCTAAAATATTAAAAAGAACAGTAGCCGACCTTCACTTACCTTTAACCAGAGATAACTTTATTAAATTAGCTTTAGTTTTAAAAGAAGGATTTGGGGCGACCGTTGTAATTGATTCGCTTATTCAAGATATTGAAAATGAAACTGAAGCCGACATCGTTATTGCTGATGGCATCAGGATGCACGATGACATTAAACCGTTTATCGATCGTTATGGCAGAAATTTTTACTTGTTCTATGTTACTGCTGATATGAAAATCCGTTATGAACGCACTAAACTGCGTAAAGAAAAAGAAGGTGAAGATAAAATGACTTGGGCTGACTTTATCGCCGAAGAAGCTCGCCTAACAGAGGTATCTATCCACGAGGTCGGGCGTCGAGCCGATTTTATTATCGACAACAATGGCGAGCAAGCTGAATTGGATAATCAAGTTAAACAAGCGATGGATTATATTTTAAACCATCAAAATAAGCGATCAGCTATAAAATAAACGTATGGATAAAAAAATTATTATCGGCTTGGCCGGACCGATGGTGGCCGGCAAAGGAACGATTGCCGAATATTTGCAAAACAACTACAATGCGTCAAGCTATGGTTTTTCCAGACCATTGCGAGATGTCTTAAAACGTCTGCATATCGAAATTATCCGCTCTAACATGGCTAAATTATCTGAAATTTTAAGACATAATTTTGGACAAGATCTCATCAGCAAAACCATCATTAAAGACATTGAAGAAGATACTAACAAAATAATAGTTTTAGATGGAATCCGCCGCCCTAGCGACTTGGAAAAAGCTAAAGGGTTAAGTGGTTTTGTTTTGGTCAAAGTTGAGGCCATGCAATCAATCCGCTATGAACGTCTACTTAAAAGAAGCCAGAATGCTGATGACAAATCTAAGACTTTGGTCCAATTTGAAGCTGATGAACAGGCGGAGGCTGAGCTACAAATACCTTTAGTAATGGCTGAAGCTACTTATACTATTGATAACAACGGCAGTTTTGAAGATCTTTATCGCCAAATCGATGAATTAGTTAAAAAATTACTAGCCCAATAAAAACTTCTTATTCGATAATATAAAAAAGATTAGGCCTAAACAGTCTAATCTCTTTATTTAATTCAAGGAGAATTTATTTGGTAAACTTAATAGTAAATTGTTGCAAAAGCTCGCTAAACCAAGCAGACAACCAGGCTAAAAAATCATAGACAATGCCAACCCACCAAATAAGCACGCAAACTAAGCCGATAATAAAAAATGCATCAAACATTTTGTTTAATGTTTTATTGGGCCAGAAGCTTTTTCTTCGACTGGCAATTGCATAAATTATTATTAAAATGCCACCAATGATTAAAAACCACCACATAGCCAGTCTCCTATTATTTTATAAAGGACTTTATTTTAAATAAAAATTAGCCCTAAATTCAATATTTGTCAATTATTAGCCAAAAGCTTTTATTTTTCTATTTTATAAGCTAAAATGACTAAATAAACTTATAAAATATGTCTAAATACAAAGTTATCATCGGTCTGGAAATTCACACTGAGTTAAAAACAGCTTCTAAGATGTTTTGTTTCTGCGCCAATAATCCAACAGAAGAAAAACCGAATAAAAATATTTGCCCTATTTGTATGGGACATCCAGGCACTCTGCCAGCCATCAACGAACAAGCTATCCGTTTTGCTGTTTTATTAGCTTTAGCTTTAAAATCAAACATCAATAAATTTAATAAATTTGACCGTAAAAATTATTTTTACCCTGATTTGCCAAAAGGCTATCAAATATCACAATATGATCTGCCTTTAGCCGAAGGCGGCAGTTTGTCGTTGGGCAATGACAGAGAAATTGATATCACTAGACTTCATTTAGAAGAAGACACGGGTAAATTATCTCATGGCCAAGCAGAATCATCTATCGATTATAATCGCGCCGGTATTCCTTTGATTGAAATGGTAACTGAACCTGTCATTAAATCAGCTCAAGAAGCTAAATTATTCTGTCAACGCTTCAGACAGATTTTACGCTATTTAGACATTTCTGATGCGGATATGGAAAAAGGCTTAATGCGTTGTGAAGCTAATATTAGCCTTCAAACAGCTGGCTCGTGGCAATATCTTAATGGAAAAATAGAAGCAACTGGTAACGAAATCTTAAATCCTAAAGTGGAAATAAAAAATATTAACTCTTTCCGTTCAGTCGAAAAAGCGATTGAATATGAAATTAAAAGACAAACCGAGCTGTTAGATTCAGGTAAAACTATCAAACATGAAACTAGAGGTTGGGATGAAAATAAAAACGAAACCAAGGCTCAAAGAACTAAGGAAACTCAAGCCGATTATCGCTATTTTCCAGAACCAGATTTGCCACCTCTTAATTTAAGCGATGATTTTATTGAAGAAACCAGATCACAAATAGTTGAATTACCTTTCGAAAAAAGTTATCGCTTTCAAATAGAATATGGTTTACCGGAAAATGATATTGAATTTTTAATAGAAAACATTGACTTAGCTGACTTCTACGAAGAGATTGTGTCTGAATTAAAAAGCTGGATAGAGGCTGAGGGTGATAATCCAGAAAGACAAAGTAAACATTTAGCCAAGATAGCGGCTAATTGGCTGATTACTGAATTCAGTAAAAATCTAAATACCAGCAAATTAACCTTAACTGAAGCAAAAATTAAAATAACCGCTGAAAATTTGGCTGAGTTGGTTAAATTAGTCTATAAAAACCAAATTAATTCCTCGGCTGGCCAAACCATCTTAGAAAAAATGTTCACTCTCGGCGGCGATCCGACAGATATTATGAAAGAACTAGGCTTGGAACAACTTAACGATGAAGCTGAATTAGAAAAAATTATCAAAAAAACCTTAGCTGATAATAAAGCTCAAGCTGATGAATTCAAATCAGGCAAAGAAGCTTTAGCTAAGTTTTTTATCGGCAAAGTTATGGCGGCTACTGGCGGCAAAGCTAATCCGACCTTAATAATGGAAATACTTAATAAACTCAAATAATTAAACAATTTATGAAAATTGCTATTTTTGATTTCAAGCCTTGGGAAAAAGCTTTATTCTCTAAGCTGTTGAAAAAACACACTCTTAAATTCATCAAAGAACCAATCCATGAAGCTGATTTAAAAGATGTTAAGGATGCGGATATTATTTCTGTTTTCGTTTCATCCAAAGTAAATGCCGAAATAATCGGTAAATTCAGCAAACTTAAAATGATTGCCACACGCTCGACCGGTTTTGACCACATTGACTTGAAAACTGCCAAAAACAAAAACGTTATTGTTACTAACGTCCCCTCTTATGGAGAAAATACTGTCGCTGAGCATGCCTTTGCTTTAATAATGACTCTGTCTCGCAATATACATAAATCATACTTAAGAACTATGCGGGAAGATTATACGATTGAGGGCTTAAAAGGTTTTGACTTGCAAGGCAAGACGCTCGGAGTTATCGGCGCTGGCCGTATCGGTATGCACTCTGTCCGTATCGGTCGAGGTTTTGGCATGAAAGTTTTAGCTTATGATGCCTTTAAAAATGATTTTTTAGCTCAAACTCTAAACTTTGAATATGCTTCTTCTTTAGAAGAACTTTTAAAAAGATCTGATGTTATTACTATCCATGTTCCAGCCATTCCGGAAACTTTTCACATGATAAATAAGAGTAATTACAAATTTATTAAAAAGGGCGCCATTTTAGTCAATACGGCGCGCGGTTCAGTAATTGAAACAGAAGCTCTTTTAGAGGCTTTAGACAAAAAAATCTTAGCCGGTGTCGGACTCGATGTTTTAGAAGAAGAAGATTTGGTTTTAGAAGAAAAACATTTAGTTTGGCGCAAAGAAAATGACCAAAAAATGGCCAGCTTAATAAAAAATCATATCTTACTATCCAAAGATAATGTTATCTTTACGCCTCACATCGCTTTTTATAGTCAAGAAGCTTGTGATCGCATCACGGAAATGACTATTGATAACATTAACGCCTGTTTAACTGGTAAAATAGTTAATCAAATTAAATAAATTTAAAAATATGAGTATTCAAGCTGGTGCTGGCTATAGCCAAAACACCAAAAATTCTCAAGCAGCCGGGGCTGAAGCTATTCAAAAAGCTTTATTAACTGCTGGTAACGAAGCTATTAAATTAATTACTGTCTTCACCACAGAACAATATGACGAAGCTGCTGTCATTAAGGGTATACAGTCAGTAGTCGGCGAAACTCCGTTAATCGGCTGTACAGCCGCAAGCGTTATTATTAACGGTAAAACTTTTACTGATGCCGTGGCTGTAAGTGTTTTGCGTTCAGATACTCTTAATATCGCTCTTAGTCTATCTGAAAATATTAGCGGCCAAAGCAAAGAGGCTGGTCGAAATTTAGCCATAAATCTATCCAAACAAATCAAAGATGAAGATAATTCACAAAATGTAATTCTAATGTTACTCGACGCCTCTAAAACCACGGGCATTGTTTCTGATGTTATTGATGGCGCTTATGAAATTTTAGGGGCTTCTTATCGTTTTATCGGTGGTGGTTCTTCTGACAATTTGCACTTCAAAAAATCTTTTCAATTTTTAAACGGTAAAATTTATCAAGATGCCGTCGTTGCTGCTTGCTTAACTACCACCACCAGTCAAACAATTTCTTTAAAACACGGCTGGACACCGACCAGTATCAATATGATTGTCACTAAAGTTGACGGTAAGGTTATTAAAGAAATTGACGGCTCACCTGCTCTAAAAATTTATATGGAGGCTTTAAACCAAGACGTTGCTTCATTTAATTTTGATAATTTTTATAATTTCGCCTCAGCTCATCCTCTAGGCTTACCGACTAGCCGTGGTGAATATATTATTCGTGATCCATTTTCAGCTTCTACAACTGATAATTCCATCACCTTTGTTTCTGAAGTGCCGGAAAATTCCATAGTAAGGATAATGAAAGGTACTCCGGAAACGCTATTAGAGGCCTCGGCTACAGCAGCTACTCAAGTTAAAGACAATCTTGGTGAGCAACAACCAGCTCTAATATTTATAGCTGATTGCGTCTCACGTCTTTTATTTTTAGGAAATCATACCGCCGATGAACTATCTAATATTAGCAGTATTGGCGAAAACGTACCTATGATTGGCTTTTTCTCTCTAGGAGAAATCGGCATAGAAAAAGGTGGGGCGCCTGCTTTTTACAATAAAACCTGTGCTTTATATGTTATTGCAAAATAAATCATAAACATATGGTAAACTCAAAAAATCTTAACGAAGACAAAGAGCAACCAGTTGAAAACAAAATTAATAATGAAACCAATACTAAAGAATTAGAGTTAGCTTTAGCTAATATTTCTTTTTTATATCAAGCAATTTTAATTTTAACTGAAGAAAAAGATAAAGATCAACTTTACCAAATCTTCCTTAAAAAAATTAGTCAACTACTTGGCGCTGAAATTTGTTTAATCTATGGAATTAGACAAAATAATAACCTGGAAAGCAAAAAAGAGTATTTTGTTATCTCTGCTATAGGTATTAAATATTCTGAAAAAGAAAAAATAGTTGGCGATTTATCAGGCAGCCTAATAGATAAAGCTTTAACAAGCGAAAAAATATCAAAACACAACTCTAAGACACCTATAGATGCGGGCATACATCCCATCGTCGCGCATTATCATATTTTTTCTTCAATGAGCGCACCTATAAAAACTGATACTGGAGTAGAGGCAATTGTTCAATTAAACAGATTAACACCCGAGGATTTTACTATAGACAATGAACGAATGCTTCTTATTCTATTAGATAGATTAAATTCAGTTGTAACTAATATTAATATACAGGAAGCTTTAAAAATTAAGACAAATGAACTGATAAAAATGAACAATCTAATGATTGGCCGAGAGCTTAAAATGATTGAACTCAAAAAAGAAATTGATATCTTAAAAGCAGGTTTGTAATATAAAAAATACTCCCATCTGGAGTATTTTTTATATTTATTTTAAAAACTCTTTAACCAATCCTTCTATTTCTTTAATATCATTAATCCAATGTATTTTAGCGCCTTGCTTTTCCCAACGTCGAAACCAAGTCATCTGTCTTTTGGCAAAACGACAGATATCATTATAAAGTTTTTCAACCATTTCTTCATAACCAATCTTATTTTGCAAATAGCGAGAAACCCATTTATATTCCAAACCAAATTTTTCTAAACGCTGCCAACTAACTCCATTGTCATTTAAACCTTCAATCTCAGCCACCATCCCTTCATTTAATCTGGCAAGAAGTCTGGTTCTAATACGTTGATTTAAAATTTCCCGCTCCCAAGGCAAACCGATTAATAAAGTCTGGTAATTAGGCGAAACTTTTTCCTGAAGTTTATTATTACTCAAAGAAAAAACTTCGATATAGCGAATCAAACGTCTTTTATTGTTTAAATCGCTATTATTTATTTTTTCAAAAAAAGCCAGATTCTTCTCTTTTAAGATAGCTTGTAAGGCAGTTAAATCTTTAGTTTCTAAATCTTCGCGCAAGCTAAAGTCTGGCTTAATCTCAGACAAACTATAACCGTCGACTATGGCTTGCAAATAAAGACCTGAACCACCGGCGATAATCGGTAATTTACCTCGACTGACAATATCAGCAATCGCCTGCTTAGCAGCTTTTTGATAAAGAGCTAAGTCGTATTGATCTTCTGGATTAGCCACATCTATCAAATGATACTTAACTTCTGGCTCATTATCAGTTGCTTCATAATCTTTAAGATCTTTGCCGGTGCCGATATCCATACCTTTATAAACTTGCCGGCTGTCAGCGCTAATAACTTCGCCATTAAAAATACGAGCCAACTCTATTGCCACACCTGTTTTCCCGGATGAAGTTGGCCCTAAGATTACTACTATTTTAGTTTTATTGTTCAAATTCTCCATAGATAGCAAATTCTCTAACTTTAGTTATTTTAACCAATACAAATTGTCCAATTAAACCTTTGTCAGCAACTGTAAATTTAACACTTTTAAAATCAGCGCTTTTGCCACTGGCTTCCAACAAGTCAGCTTTAGTTTTTTCAACTTCATCAACCAAGACTTTAACAATTCTACCTAAATATTTTTGATTATTCTCTAAAGCTGTCTTTCTTAAAATATCATTCAATTCTGTTTCACGGTGGCGTTTAATTTCTTTCGACACATCGTCCTCCAAACGAGCCGAAACAGTGCCTGGCCGAGGGCTATATTGGGAAATATAAACCATGTCAAATCTGGCTGCCTCCATTAATTTTTTAGAATTATTAAATTGCTTGTCAGTTTCGCCAGGAAAACCGACAATAATATCGGTTGATATCATCGCTTCAGGAGAATAGTGTCTTATTTTGTCAACCAAATCTAAATAATGCTTTGCGGTATAGCGCCTATTCATTAATTCCAAAATCTTATCATCGCCCGATTGAGCGGCAAAATGGAAATATTGGCAAGTATGCCGTCCATCAGCTATTGTTTTGATTAATTTTTCTGACATATCCTTAGGATGGCTGGTGGAAAACCGAAGCCACCAATCACCTTCAATCTGATCAACCATCTTAACTAAGTCAGCGAAATCAACTATTTCCCCATTATCTTTTGACGATTTATAGCTATTAACATTTTGAGCGATTAATATGATTTCTTTAAAGCCTTTTTTAATTAGACTTTCAGCTTCAGATAGTATGTCTTGATAAGGTCGACAAACTTCTCGGCCTCGAGCATAAGGCACAACACAATAAGAACAAAAATTATTACAACCATTACCAATCGGCAAAAAAGCTGAAAAATTTGACTTATAATGAGGTTCAAAAGATAAATAGGTCAAACTATCATAATTATCATCAAGCTGCTTTTTTAGCCCCAAGGCATTTCCTAATAATGGTAAATCGTAAATAGGCAGCCAAACATCTATTTTTCCTGTTAACTTGTCTTTGACATCTTCGCGCAACGCTAAACAACCGGTTAAAACTATTTTTAAATTCTTATTATTAGCTCGCCAATTAGGAATAAGCCCAAAAATTCTATCTTCAGCCGATTGTCTAACTCCACAAGTAACTAAAATAACAAAATCCGCTTGATTAGGGTTGTCAATTTCAGTTAAACCGTGCAATTCCAAATAACCACGAATACGTTCGCTGTCAGACTTATTCATTTGGCAGCCGATAACAAAAATATTAAAGGTTTTCATAAATTTTATAGACCAATCGACTGCAATTCTTCAATCGCTTTCTTTTGTGAACGATTAAGGGAATTAGGCACTTTAACAACTATCTCAACTAAATGATCACCCTTGCCAGAACCTTTAAGACGTTCAATGCCTTTGCCTTTTAAGTTGATTACTAAATTAGGTTGTGTGCCTTCCGCTATTTTAATAGTTTCTTGCCCATAGATTGTTTCCACGACTTTTTTAGCGCCTAAAGCTGCTTCAGAAAAACTTATTTCTAACTTTGATTTCAAATCATAGCCATTTCTTTCCCAACGTTTATCTGGCTTAATTCTAAAATGAATGTATAAATCCCCGGCCGCCGAACCGTTCTTGCCGGCTTCACCTTGGCCAGAATATTTAATAGTTTCTCCATTATTAATACCGGCTGGAATCTTGATATTCGATTCAACATTTTCTTTATTAACACCTGAACCTCGACAAATACTGCAATTTTGACTGGCTTTTTTACCTTTACCACCGCAAGCATCGCAAAC
>JAQWEL010000011.1 GCA_028704945.1 Patescibacteria group bacterium | reverse complement strand
TAACCAAAGTATTTTTTACTTCATTTTTACCAGTAGATGTAACTCTTATTGAAAATTTAATAACATCGCCAGGACTAGCTGTAATTCTACTTCCCTCCTTACCGTTTTTAGTGGAATTTTGAGCAGAGAAAACTGATGACAAATCTTGCACCAAAACACTCGGCGTAGGAGTTGGGGTTGAGGTTGGAGCCGGAGTTGGCGTAGTAACAACTCCCCCGCCACATTTTTCACATATATTATTATGACAACAACTCTTGCTAAGACCATATTTAGCAATACAAGTGCTATTACCATTAGTAGGACCATTTTGAGTTACATCGCAATCAGCAGACACAGTGGGCGTAACCGCCTTAGAAAAAGTAAATGTTTTTGTATAAGAAGATTTCACCGGAGAATCAGTTGTAAAAATTAAATATAAAGTGTGCGAACCGGAAGAAAGATTAGCGGTATTTATAGAACAACCGCTGTTAAATTGATATTGGTTAGCAGTGCATTGGGGACAATAATACGCTTCGGAACTACCACCACTGCCACCTTCTCCGGGATCTTCTGATATATTACCCAACAAATTATAAGGAGATCTAAAAATACTTAAAAACTTTTCAACGATTCCTTTAGTTATTCCTGGAAAAGGATTATTGGGATCATATTCTCTATAGTTTGGATCACGCGTCTTAGGGCCACCGCCGCCGACACAAGATCCAGCCACTTTCTTGGTCCAACAACTCTGAGGAAGAGAACTTGCGCCGCCATTATCAATTTTATATGTTATACCCGTAAAAGAAAAAATAGAGCAAGCTTTATTAACTATTTGAATTCCGGCATTAAAACTTCCCGAGATTATGGAATTATTAAAACTAACATTAAAAGTCGGCACTTGTGTAATAGAATTCGTAATTATTGGCGTAGGAGTTGGTGTTGGTTCTTTCTTGGGCTCACAAACCTCCCCCACTCCTTCCCAATAACAATAAGTAGTATTGTTACATTCATATTGAGTTAAAAAAGTGGAACAAGAAATATTGGCAGCCAAAGATTGATCCTGCCATAAACCGACCATCGCGAATATTCCAATTATTAAAGTTGAAAAAAACAAAACTTTTTTCATGCTTATTTTATTTAAATAAATAGACCTTATGTTTATATTATATCAAAAATAATAAGATTAAAAAAGCACAATTTGCTAATAAGCAAATTGTGCTCTCAAAAACTACGTTATTTTTTTATTTTTTTGCGCTCCATCAAATTATGCCAATCTAATAAAAGCGGACTAGCCACAAAAATGGAAGAATAAGTGCCGAAAACAGTACCAATTAAGAGAGTCATTACGAAAACTTTCAATGAAACCGGACCAAAAACCAACAAAGACACTAAAACGATAACTAAAGTTAATGAAGTATTAATTGAACGTACTAAAGTTTCATTAATACTCTGATTCACAATATCTTTAAATTCTGTATTGGGGTGGGTTCGTAGTCTTTCTCTAATTCTATCCAAAACAACAATAGTATCATGTACAGAAAATCCTAAAATTACCAACAAAGCCGTAATAAAAGTAGAATCAACTTCCCATCCCAAAAAATGTCCAAGATAAGAAAAAAGTCCTATTGGAATAATCACATCATGAAGTAAGGCCATAATAGTGACTACTCCGTATTTCCAAGAAGACATCGGTCTAGAAACCTTGCGAAAAGCCCAAGTTAAGTACAAGGCAATACCAAGAATAACGAAAGCAACTCCGGAAAAAGATTTCTTTTTTAATTCTTGTCCAATCGCAGGACCCACCGATTCAAAACGACTTTCCTCAATACTAGAAAAAGATTCTTTGACTTTAGAAAGTATTTGTTGATGCTTCTCTTCACTGATTTCCTTAGCTCTAATTGCCAAACCAGATTCTCCAGAAGTAGTAATTATCGCGTCATTAACATCTAAACTTTTTAATATTTCATTAATTTGCTCAGGAGTTGCTTGGCTATCGCCCATATTCAACTCCAACAAAGAGCCACCCACAAAATCCATTCCCGGTTTTAATCCGAATAAAAACACTCCCACAATAGACGCGGTAATAATAATACCGGAAAAAATATAAGCGTATTTTCTTATTTTTACAAAATTTATAGTCATGATTCTTTAGTCATAAAAACTCTTAAAAACGACCTAGTCACGGTAATTGCTGTAAACATACTCACAACAACACCAATCAACAATGTTAAAGCAAAACCCTTAACAATAGAAGTAGTGAAGTTATAAAGTACTAAGCAAGTAATAATCGTAGAAATATTGGAATCTCTAATAGAAGGCCAAGCGCGTTTAAACCCTTCTTCAATAGCATGAAATTTATCCAATCCCCTTTTTCTTTCTTCTTTTGATCGTTCAAAAATTAAAATATTAGCGTCCACAGCCATACCGATAGACAAAATAAAACCAGCAATACCAGACAAAGTTAAAGTAACGGGAATTAATTTGAATATTGCCAATGACAAAGCGGTATAAATTAACAAGGACAAACTGGCGAAAAATCCAAAAACATGATAGTAGACAAGCATGAAGACAATTACCAATGCCAAGCCGATAATTCCAGCTTTAATGCTCACATTAAATGAATGTTCTCCCAAGCTAGCTCCAATTGATTGTTGAGAGACAAGAGTAATCGGTGCTGGCAAAGCTCCGGCGTTTAATCTCTCTACTAACAATTTTGCTTCATCAGTAGTGAAACTACCAGTAATTTGCGCTTCCCCTCCAGAAATGGTGCCTCCAACCGTTGGTAAAGAAATTGGTTGTCCATCCAAATAAATAGCTAAAATTTTATTGATATTTTTTCCGGTCAATTCTTCAAAGATTGCCGCTCCTTCATCATTAAATTGCAAACCAACATAAGGTTCGTATGTTGTCTTGTCAAAAACTAATTGCGCTGATTTCAAATATTGTCCAGTCAAAGCAGGCACAGCAGGAACAAAATAAGGATCTACCGCCAAATAAGCAGCATCATTAGCCTTTTGTTTTTCTAAAATTAAATTTGTTTCCTCTTGAGTTCTTTGTTCTTTAAATTCCAAAAACGGAGTCTCTCCAATCAATTGGATTGCCTCTTTGATGTCTTTAACGCCAGCCAATTCTACTATTAATCTATAGCTTCCATTAACCTCTGCCGTTTCTACTCTCGGCTCGCTTACTCCAAATAAATTTACTCTTTTTTCAATAACATCGCGCAAACCACTCACCACGGCAGATCTATCCGCTTCCGGGATTTGACTAACATCAACTTGATAAACTAAATTTGTACCTCCGCTTAAATCAAGTCCCAAGCGAAAGGGATTTTTCATCCAATTAGGCAAAAAGTTAAATTTGCCATAAGCGAAAAATCCAGCCACTATAGCAATTATAATAATAGCGACCAACCCATATAGATTTCTCGTCTTCGATCTTAATTGATTATTATCCATCATAATATTTATTCTCCCAGCTTGCTCTGTTTAAAATTACGACAAAAATATTATTTAATAAAAAATGTTAGCCGCCAGGCGATTTGCCAATTAATCATTCGCAAAGCAAAAACTTTTTTGAATTTTTAATAGGGTCCGCCCAGTAGGACTCGAACCTACGACCCTCTGCTTAAAAGGCAGTTGCTCTACCAACTGAGCTATGGGCGGATATTTTAACTAATTTATTTTCCCTCTTATAAACACTCTTCCTTGGTAACTTTTTAATTGCTTCTCACGTATCATGGCATCTTTGCGCGTCGATACCTCTTCTTTATAAATCAACTTCCAATCCCCTTTATTTTTATATGTGAAAGATTTTGGTTTACTTTTTAGTTCTCCATTATGATACTTTAATCTCCGATCCAAATCAACGGTTTGACCAATATATATCTTATCCAGCTCTCTGTTATAAATAGCATAAACACAAAACATACTATTCTTAAAAGTCCGCCAGCTGGCGGATCTACCAACTGAGCTATGGGCGGGAATTAATCAAATTTCACGGCTTAGCCGTGATATATTTATCATAAACGATTTTTTCTAAAAGGCAAATAGCCGAACCAATTATTGCCAAGAGTTTAACCAAATTCTCTCCTGAAAAGCCTCATCTGTCAAAGGCAATCCATAAGAAAGAGGAGCAAAAAATTGAAAGAAAATTATTGTTATTAAAATAAAACCAATAATAAACCGCTTAGATTCAGAAAAATATTTAGCCAGGAAAATACCCAAACCAATAATCAGAAAAAGTAAAGAAGGGAAATAATGATACAAAAAAGCCACTCTATTCACAAAAACATAAGCCAACATATTGCCCGCGTAGCCCACCACCAATAACAAAACAGGCCAAAACTCCACATCTTTTATTTTTTTAAATAATTGCCCTATCAACCAAAATAACCAATAAACAAAAACCACCAACCCAGACCACCAAATAAACGGATTACCCTGAAAATAGATTCTTGAAGCAATCCCCCCCTCCCCCGTTCCAAACCAATAATAAATTGGCCTTAAAAGAAATGGCCAAGTATACCATTGAGAACCATAAGAATGCGTAGCCTTCAAATTAGCATTAGCCGTATACATTACTTTATTTAATTCCAAAAATTTAGAAAAAGTGCTAGCTGGTTTCATGCCAACATCATTATAATACCTGCTACCAATCAATGTCTTTTGAAAAGACGGAGTCATGAAGGCATCACCCTCGCCACTATAAGGAAGAAAACTAAAATGAACGGCGAAAATTAAATAATAAAGGATAAAGCCCGCACCCAATAAAATAATCGCCTGCCCCCAAAAAACCTTTCCACGTTTTGTCTTCAACCAATCAATCAATAAAATAAAACCAGCGACACCAATAAAAACCAAGCCAGTCCATTTCACAGCAAATCCAGCAGTCAAAGAAAGACTTGCCGCCACAGAAAGCCACAACCAAGATTTACTAAATGCCTGTTTTTTTCTAGCCAATAATAAAAGCCATAAACCCAAAAATCCAAAAACCATTAAAAATACATCCATCAAAATAAGCCGCGATTGAGTCAGAATAGCATTATCAAAAACCACAAATAAGCCAGCTAGAAAGGCAGCCATTTTACTTTTAGAAAGTTCTTTAGTGAAAAGATAAATAATTAACGGCAGGAAAGCGCCAAAAGCACTCACAATAAAACGTAAATATTTATAAAAATCATTGGTATATTCCCTACCTATATTCTTAAAATCAAAATCAATAGGAGCTTCGGCTCCAGTCACCTTAGCCCAACCAGCCATCAACAATTTTGCTAATGGTGGATGAATATCAAAATAGTATTCCCCCGTTGAATAATCCGTAACAAATTTAGAAAAATAAATTTCATCAAAAACAATCTGATTAGGTTGTCCAAAATGATAAAACCGCGTTGCTATTCCTAGGATTAACAGCAACGCGATTAAAAACCATTCTTTTTTAATTATTTTTACAAAATTAAACATTAATCACTACAATTTAAATCCGTATAAGTTATTAGAAATTTTATCAAAAAAGATTAATTGTGTTTCATCTTTAGATAAATCAATTCCTTGAATCTCAAAAATAGCTTTATCAATTAATGGGGTAGCCTCCATAGTCTGCAAATCAATTTTATAGAGCGCCTCCTCTTGATTGAAAGATCCCATATAATAATCATCCGGCCAAATCGCTCCAGCAGTCGATTCTAATGGAATGGCACAATATAATACAGCTGATTTGTTTGAAAAAACACATTTTTCCGGCAATGTCACCTTTGGGAATGTGCCCAAAGAAATGGCCTCTTTATTAATCAATTTTAAGGTTGGATTATTACCCT
>JAQWEL010000002.1 GCA_028704945.1 Patescibacteria group bacterium | reverse complement strand
TGCTCTTCCGATCTTTGTTATGATCAATCTGATTTTTAACCAAGGCGACGCTAGCTTGGGCTTGGCGAATCTGAGCACGAATTAAATTGACATCTTCGACTCTGGCGGCAGCTTTTACTTTATTTAATTGGGCATCAGCAATACGTAAAGCTTTTTTAGCGGCTTCGACTCGATCAGCTGCGCTAGTAAGCTGCTGGTCGCGACTGGTTTTAGTGGTGGACAAAGTATTATTAGCTCTAACCTTACCATCTTCCAAAGAAGATTTAGCTTGGTCATAAGCATGCTGAGCATTAGCGACATTAGTATCATAAGACAACAAAGCATCATCTAAGGATTGCTTGCCGGCTTGCAAGGTTTGAACTGCTGAGCCAACCGAAGAAATTTGAGTACTGATATTTGCCTTAAAAACATCTAATTGGCTGACAGTGAAACCTGCACCGGTAACGCTTTTTTCTAACATGTTGTAGCAAGTATTTATAGCCCTAAAAGTATCCGAGGCAGCGCTGGAGGTTTTGGAATAAGCATTGGCCACCTCTTTAGCATTAGTCGAATCATTGATAGTGTTAACTACTTTTTCAGCTTCAGCCAAAGAAACTTTAGCGGTCTGCCAATAATTCTTAGTCTTATTCACATAGCTGCTATCTCGAGCGCCCAGATAAAGACTTAAATCGTCGTCATTAATAAGCCTATCAATCGAATCAAGCGCGGTATTTAAGACCGACAGTTTGCTTCGCATAGAAACTGTCAACGAATCAGACTGGTTGGCTACCGATCGTTCAAAGGTTTTTTTGGTATTTTCCAGAGCGGTTTGAGCCTGGGCGACAGACTGTTGCAACGGCACAATATTAGGATTATCGCTCAAGTCGCTTAATGTTTTTTCAGCTTGACTCAAACTAACATCAACCGAGGCTTGGATATTATTCATTTCTCTGACACTCGCTTCATAATTAGTTTTAGCTTGATCAAAAGTAGCCTGAGCTATCTCCAAATCTTCAGGTGATGCGCCAGCTAAAAGTTTTTCTAACTGCGAATTATACATAGCCAACTGAGCTTCGGCCTCCAAGCTTTTAATGGATAAATCAGAATAATCAATTACGGCTAAAACTTGATCTTTTTTAACTTGATCGCCAACCTTGGCATTCAATTCAACAACTTGGCCACTACCTAAAAAATTAAGCTCGAGCTCATTCAAAGGCTTAACCGAACCTGTTTCAGAAACTGTTTGAATTAAATTAGCCTTAACTGCCTTAGCTGTTGTATATTCAATTTTTGGCTTTTTGTTCATTAAAAAACTAACTATAATGAGCAAAACGATAATAACGCCGGCTATTATCCAGATAAATTTCTTTTTTTTATGCATATTTTATTTCTTTATTCCATTATATCAGAATTAAATAAGCTCTTCAACTAAAAAGAAGCAGTTTTTTACTGCTTCTTTTTTATCATTTGCTTTTCATTTTTCTGACGCCAGTCATTAATCAATTTATGATTACCTGACAATAAAACTTCTGGCACCGCTAATCTTTTTTGACCGATTTTAAAAACTTCCGGCCGAGTATATTGAGGGCTTTCTAATAAGCCTGGTTGGTTATGCGATTCAAATTCAAGACTGGTGGCATTGCCTAAGACACCTGGTATTAATCTGGTTACTGAATCCATTATCACTAAAGCACCGAGTTCCCCGCCAGTCAAAACATAATCGCCGATAGATATTTCTTCATCGATAAATTCATTAATCCGTTCATCAACCCCTTCATAACGTCCGCAAACTAAGACTATTTCTTTATATTTTGTGGCATAATCTTTAGCTAAAGTTTGATTCCAAGTTTTACCTTTGGCTGATAATAGTATTTTATGACTATTTTTGCCCGCTACTTTTTTCAAAGCCTTATAAAGCGGCTCGATTTTCATCACCATACCAGCGCCACCGCCAAACGGCTTATCATCCACACTGCGATGATTGTCGTCAGTCCAATCTCTTAAGTCATAGGCAGCAACTGCTATTTTTTTAGCCTCTTGGGCGCGCTTTAAAATAGCTTCATTAGCATAATCAGTTATCATGTTTGGAAAGATTGTGATTACTTTGAATTTTAACATATTGATTAGTATAACACTTGCTTTATTTTTTATCTATTTTGTTTAAACAAAATAAAAAACCACTTGGGGTGTGGTTTTTTATTAAAAAAGTGTATTTTTTAGATAGTCAAATCGTCAATACTTGAAGTATCAATATCAACAGTTTCGTTGTTATCGTTGCTTCTGTTTTGTCTCATGCCCTCTGGTTCATAAATCTTCAAATTGACTCTGGCATTATTTTTAGCGCCAATAATCTTCAACAAGGTGCGGATAGCTTGGGCAGTCTGACCTTTGCGTCCAATGACATAACCCATATCACTTGGATCGAGTTTTAAAGTCAAAAGAACGCCCATTTCATCAACAGTTCTGTCAACCACGACATTTTCTGGGTGGCTAACGATTGATTTAACAAGCATCTCCAAGAAAGCTTTATCCTGATAATTCTCTACCATACGTTTGTAGCTGATCTAACAAATTGTCCCCCAAGAACAATCTGAAGAATTTATTAATAATCTTACAGGCTCTAACAAGCCTTATGACAATATTATACATAAAGCTAAAAGTCTTGTCAATAATTTATTTTTTCTTATCTTTAGCCTTATTACTGTTCAAATCTACTTCCAAAACATACTTACCGCCATCGCCATCACCATCAAATTCGACATCAATTGTCTGCTTCAAAGCATGATGACCGACAATAATTCCCTTGCGACCATCAATGGTTATTTTAGAACCGATGGCTGGTAATTTTTCAATCAATTTCTTATAACCCTCCGCTTCGTAAGACAAGCAACACATCAAACGTCCGCAAGCGCCTGACAAACGGTCAGAGCCACGCAAATTTAATGATTGGACTTCAGCCATTTCGCCAGTCACTGAAGAAAATTTAGTTAAATGTTCACGACAACATAGCTCACGGCCGCAACGACCGCAATCGCCCACCATTTTAGCTTCATCGCGAATACCGATTTGTTGAAGACGAATATTGCGGCTAAAAGTTTTGGATAAATCTTTAACAAGCTGTCTAAAATCAACTCTACCCTCAGCTACGAAGCCGAAAGTCAAACGGTTGCCATCCAATGAGCGTCTAACATCAATCAATTTCATATCCAACTCATTTTTTTTAATGAGCTCATTGGTTGTATTCATAACCGTATCCTTGTCGCTTTCATTTTCTTTATCACGGACAAAATCTTCTGGTACAGCCAAACGGGATATTTCACAAGTCGTGTCTAAAGTCTCAGCCGGATAAGGAGTTGCTGAAACTTCGATTATTTTCGCTAAATCAACTCCGCTATCAATTTTAACGACCACCCGGTCATAAAGCCTGACTTCGAGCGAGGTTTCTAAGGAAATAACTTTATCCCAAGGGGCAAACTGCAATTGCACAAAAGCCATATAGTTAACTTGCCTATAACATTCGAGCGTCCCCAATTTAAGAGACGCCCGTAATGATTATTTGGCAATAATAATAGTTAAAGTGAATAACGGACAAATTTTTCAACCGTGGCTCCCTTTAAGACTTGTTCTACCTTCAATTTGTCATCTTTGATATATTCTTGTTTAACCAAGCAGATTCCTTCGTAAAATTTAGCTAATTTACCTTCCATGATTTTTTCAATCATCTGCTCTGGTTTGCCTTCAGCCTTAAGCTGGACAGCGTAAACATCTTTTTCTTTATCGATTTCGGATTGTTCGACTTCAGCTGGAGTAATATATTTTGGGTTAGCGCCAGCGACTTGCATAGCAATATCACGGGCTAAATCAGTATCACTGCCAGATAAGGCGACTAAGACACCCAATTTGTTGTTGGCATGAAGATAAGCACCGATAATTCCAGTAGTTTCGATAAAATTCATTTTACCGATAGATAATTTTTCTCCAATTACACCAGACATATTATCTAAATTACTCTTAACGCTATTGCCATCAGCCATAGTCATATTAAGTAAAGCCTCTAAATCTGTTGGCCAATTAACCTTAGCTAAAGCAACAACATCTTCAGCAAACTTTTGGAATTGTTCGTTCCTAACCACAAAATCAGTTTCGGCACCGAATTCGATTATAATCGCCTTTTTGCTATCATCGCTGACAGCAAACTTAACCATGCCCTCTTTAGTTTCACGATCATCGCGCTTAGCGGCCTTAGCAATGCCTTTTTTGCGCAAAATTTCAATCGCTTTTTCCAAGTCGCCATTAGCTTCATCTAAAGCTTTTTTACAATCAACCATGCCGGCGCCTGTTTTTTCGCGAAGCAATTTAATCTGTTCCATATTTTTAAGCCTTTAAGAACACAAGATTCTTAAATATTTAAGTTTTAAAATTTTAATCTTTTTTTTCTGGTTTATTTTTACCAGCCTCTTGGCGAGTTTTACCTTCCATAATAGCTTGTTTAATCAATTCCATTACTAATTTAATGGTCTTGGAAGCATCATCATTGGCAGGAATGATATAATCAACGCCAGTCGGGTTAACATTAGTGTCACAGACAGCCACAATCTTAACGCCCCTTTTCTTAGCTTCGGCTAAGGCTGTTTTTTCAGTTTTGATGTCCCAAATGAAGACAACGTCAGGAATATTATTTAAGTCGACTAAACCACCAAAAGACAAGGTCATTTTAGCAATTTCGCGATCAAACATCAATTGCTCTTTCTTAGTATATTTAGACAATTTTCCGGCAGCCTTCTTTTCAGTTAAATCACGATATTTGCGGATAGATTTCTTGACCACATTAAAATTAGTCATGGTTCCGCCAAGCCAATGCTCGCTAACATAAGGCATGCCAGTTTCATCGCCAACTTTTTTTAACAAGCCCTTAACCTGAGCCTTAGTGCCGATTAAAAGGATTTTCCCGCCTTTAGCAGTGGTGTCAGCTAAAAAATTTAAAGCTTTTTCCATATATTGACGTGATTTTTCCAAATCAATAATATAGATGCCTTTGCGGGCGCCAAAAATATACGGCTCCATTTTAGGATGCCATTTGGAAGTGCGGTGACCGAAGTGCATACCAGACTTCAACAATTCCTCAATACTGGGAATATTCATAAATTTTTCCTTTAACTCTCGTGTTTAACGGATCTACCAAGTATAGTTAGGTAGACAAGGAATGTGTTAAACATTAGAGATTTTATTAATTATAAAAACACGACAGCTGTGTCATGTGCTAATAGATTATAATATTATTATTTTTTTGTCAAATATTAGCCCTTTTTATATTTTTAGCCAAGATTAAACAAAAACATATTTTTGGGATATAAAAAACCCTGCTCCTTCTTTTTTTAAAGAATTGGAACAGGGAATAATGTTTTAAAGAATCCAAGAGTCTCCACCCAAGGCGGACAAGAAAGGGCAAGAAAGAGCTAAGGGTCAAAGCATCCCCTTCAGAGGCGGGCGGGTAAGGGCTTTACTTGCAAACAAACAAAAACCGGTAATAGCCAGGCCAATCATAGCCAAACGAAATAAGGTCAAGACCACGGTCAGAATCGTACCGGACCGAACAAAGCACCTTGCGAAAGCCGTCGATATTAACCCATTGCTGCCCTAAAGCAGTAATCGGGAATTGTCTTTGCAAATCCGGATATTTAGCGCAAAAGCTAAAAAATTCTCTGGCTGTGGCCGGTCTTAATTTATTATTCATTTCGGCAATGGCGTTATCGGAACTCATTTCGCGGTTATAGTGTACTAAGACGAACTTAAGGTCTTTTTGACCTTCTTCTCCTGGTAAAACAGGATAATTATCTGCGGTAATATACTTGTTTACCCAGTTATAATTACCGGCTTTAACAGCTTCTTTAATAGACAAACTGTAATCAACTTTTCCTGTATATTCGGTAATAGCCACGGCAGATTGTTCGGGTTTAACTTCAACCGTTTGAGGTTGAATGTTTTGTAGAGCGGATTTAATAGCGTCAAAACTTACGCCATTATTTTCTGCATCAAGCAGCAAACGGACAAGTTGTCCTAATTGATCAGGATTAAACATGAAAAACTCCTATATATTGGGAAATATTATAATTATTTACTTTTTAAAAAACTTACTATATTTTAGCATATTTAAAAGAAAAAGTCAATAGTTGAAGAAAAAGATAACTTTTTAAATCAAAAAACCTTGCCAAAACTGAATTTACGTGCTATTGTGTTTTCACGGTTATAAATAATAAAAACTATGAAAAAGGACATTCATCCGAAGTATCACGATAAAGTGACCGTTACTTGCGCCTGTGGAGCCAGTTTTGTCACCGGTTCAACTGATGCCGACTTAAAGACTGAATTATGTTCAGCCTGCCATCCTTTCTATACTGGAAAGCAGAAATTAGTCGACACTGCTCGCCGCGTGGAAAAATTCCAGGCCAAAGTTTCTGCCAGCTCAAATGCTGCCAAGTCAGCCGTTTCCAAGAAAACCAAACGCGCTGCCCGCACTCAAGCTCGCACTACCAAAGCCGGCAAGTAGCCAGGACGGCTGTTATTGGTTTTTTCGATACGCAATCGCCGATTTTTCGGATGTGCGATTATCAAAATAACCAATAGCGGCCGTTTTATTTTATATTCATTAATTTTATAACAATAAAATAATACAAAGCATTAGATTTTTCGTGTCCGCATCGTTAGATACGACACAAAAATCAGCTGAGCTATTATCTTTATTGTTATAAAATATTAAATAAACTTATAGCTTATCATCTAATATCTTTATGACTTTCGAAGAAATAAAACAAAAATTTAAAGAAGTTGAAGCTCGGTTGTCTGAACCCAGCTTGGTTAGTGATACCAAAAAATTAATGGAAGTTAGTAAAGAACACTCGGATTTAAAAGAAGTGGTCAGCCTGATTGATAACTTAGAGCAAATAGAAAAACAAATTATTGAAAATACTGAGCTTAAAAATTCAGACGATGCCGATATCGCCGCTATGGCTGCCGAAGAGTTGCCCGCTTTAGAAAAAAAAGCTGAAGAACTAAAAAGAAATATCGATGAAGAATTGCACCCAGCTAATCCCTTAGACAAAAAAAATGCTATCATTGAAATTCGAGGCGGAACTGGCGGTGATGAATCAGCTTTATTTGCCGCCGATCTTTATCGCATGTATGCCCGTTGGGCTGAGAACAAAGGTTTTAAAGTTGAAATAGTCGATTCCAGCCAAAACGGACTGGGCGGATTCAAAGAAATAATTTTTGAAGTGCACGGCAAAGGCGCTTATGGCCTTTTAAAATATGAGGCTGGCACTCATCGCGTCCAACGCGTCCCAGAAACTGAAAAAGCTGGCCGCATTCATACTTCAGCTGCTACCGTCGCTGTTCTGCCTGAAGCCGAAGAAGTTGATATTCAAATAAATCCGGCTGATATCCGCATCGATACTTTCTGCTCTTCTGGTCCTGGCGGACAAGGTGTCAACACAACTTATTCCGCTATTCGCATTCTCTATATTCCAACCGGCATGATTGTTTCTTGCCAAGACTCGCGCTCGCAACACCAAAATAAAGAAAAAGCTATGCAAGTTTTGCGTTCTCGTTTATTGGCTATTTCTGAAGAAAAACGCCGCGCTGAAGAATCAGCTACCCGCCAATCTCAGGTCGGTTCTGGCGACCGCTCAGACAAAGTTCGCACTTACAATTTTCCTCAAGATCGTATTACCGATCATCGCATCCATCAAAATTGGCACAACATCAATAAAATTTTAGAGGGCGATATTGATCCAATTATCGAAGCCTTGCGCCAAGAATTAAAATAACGACAGCATAAAAAATATTTATACTTATTTTCTTCAAACACGAGAAAAATCTGTCAATTCAGTTTAGTGAAATTAACGTCGAATTTGCTACAACTCCTCAAAATCATTTATTAATTTTTAAACGAATAAAGAATAATTTTTCGTCAAACATGTAGCAAGACTCTCCTTATTTCACGACTGAATTGTAACGATTTTACAGTGTTTTCAAAAACTAAATATAAATATTTTTTAAATTAGATAATGATTATAGCTTAGTGATGGAGCGGATTGAGTTTACCCGCAGGACTTTAGTCCTGCGGGTAAACTTGAGCGAATCACTAAGCTATAATCATTATCTTGCAACAATAAAATTAAAATGGACATATCGACTTTAATAAAACTAGCTACTAAAAGAATAAACTCTCTAAAAACAGCTAATCCAAATATAGAGGCTGATTTATTAATGTCAGCTGTTTTAGCTAAACCTAGATCATGGCTAATAGCGCATAACGACTATCAACTTACTAAAGTCGAGGAAAAAAAATTTAATAATTTAGTTAAAAAAAGATTATTAAACCAACCGATCGCCTATTTAATCGGCGAACAAGAATTCATGGGTTTAAAATTTAAGGTTAATAAAAATACTCTTATTCCCCGTCCAGAAACCGAGCTGTTAGTAGAAACCGCTTTACAAAATTACGCCAAAAACACCCTTTATCTTGATGTCGGCACTGGTTCTGGGGCTATTATTATTTCTTTAGCTAATAAATTAAAAGATAAAGCTAAATATTTAGCCTTTGATATTTCTCAAAAAGCCTTGGTAGTAGCTAAAAAAAATAGCCAACTCAATCAAGTTGATAAACTGATAAGCTTCCGTTCAAGCGATTTATTAACCTTAATAATAAAACAGAACACGCTATTGCGAGGAGTTGAACAACTTGTTATCTGTGCCAACCTGCCTTATGTGCCGACAGCTTATTTAAAAAAATTAACTAAACCAGATAATAAAAGCTTGGCCTTTGAGCCGGCTTTAGCTTTGGCTGGTGGTGCTGATGGATTAGATTTATATCGCCGCTTAGCTAAGGAAATAAAAACTGTCAAAAACAAAAACAAATTATTAAAAATAGTCTGTTTGGCTGAAATTCAACCAAATCAAGCGAATAAAATCAAAAATATTTTAGGCGCTAAGACACTAATTTTAAAAGATTACTGCCATAAAGACCGTTTGGCTGTTGCGGAATTTTAAGATAATATAAAAACACGAGAATAGCTCGTGTTTTTATATTATAATTTAATTTGAATTTTAGAATCTTCGGACACAGCGAACATTAGCGGTAGACTCTTTAAAACGATCATTGACATTATATTGCCTGCCCGAATTAGTATATTGAAGCCAGGCGCTTGTAGCAGCATATTCAGTTGATGACCAATAAGGCGCACCATTTTGTAAACCAGCTACTCGAGAATCAATCAATGCGCTTATTAAAGGTGTGGCATTATAATTACTGCTAGCATTTATCAAAGTAGCGCTAGTAGTGTTTTCACCATAGTAAGCATTACTAGTATACTTACTACTATAACTATAAAAATGTTCGCTACTCTTAATAATAGCAGCTAATTCTTTAGCTGCTGGCAAATACCAGTCACTATAAGGAACTCCACCAACACTAAGCGTTAGGTTTAAACAATAATTAGCAGCATCGTAATTAGCGGTGTTGCCCGTGTAAAAAGCTGTTGCTGTTGTGCTATCAGCACCATCAGAAAAATTATTAAGACCATAAACAGCATCAAACAAACCGATAGCGCTTCCAGGATTAGTGTCGCTCCAAGTTTTTACCACCGTAGCACCATCAGTAGCACAAGTACAAACTGTACCGACGGCACCAGATGAACCATTGCAACCTGAGGGTGCGGCCACCAAGTTAATATTGCCACAATTATTATCACCGGATTTACAAACTAAATATCCTCCACCACAAATAGAGCCGTAAGCACTGGAGCTATTACATTCAACGGCGGCGCTAGCCGTATCGGAACAAGGAGTAGATCTGGTGGCACTACAAGCATTACCAACGCAATATGGCGTCGCAGGTGTTCCGGAACAATCACTGTTAGTATTGCAGCCAACGCAAGCGGTATAATCACTTTTACAAACAGGGGTAGATCCAGTGCAGGCGGTGCCACAAATACCGCCACAACCATTAGGGCCGCAACTCTTGCCACTACAATCTGGTGTGCACTGATTATTAATACTGCCTGGTAAAGCGATAGCTAAGCCAGCACCAAATTCATTAACTGGTTTCTCTAAAACATAACTCAAGGTATAGGAAGTACCGCTATTTATCTGAGCATAGGTATAGGTTTCTCCAGTATTAGGTCCAGCCGGAATCTTACCCATAAAGGTTTTACCAGATTGTGTTCCTACTAAGGCTTTACCGACATCTAAGGCAGAAGTAGGCGGATAGGTATTCTCTTCATTGTAATATAGTTCTAGAGCAGTTTGCATTTGTTTGATATCCGAGATACGCTTCGCGTCTCTCGCTTTAACTCGAGCTGTACTCAGACCTACAGTGGTTAAAGTCGCTAAGATACCAATAATAACTATTACTACTAATAGTTCTATTAAAGTAAAACCTTTTAGGTTTTTTAATTTCATAAAGAGTTTTTAAAAAATAATTTTATATTTAAAAATGTAATTACTTCTTTCTTTGTATAGATAAGCTTTCTGAATTAGCACGAAATCTGTCAATTCAGTTTAGTAAGACTAGCGTCGCTGCTCCACAACTCAGACAAAAATATTATTAATTAATATATAATGTATTTTTGTCTTCAAACATGTGTCGCTACGCTCCTGGTCTTACTACTGAATTGCAACGATTTCTCATAATTCATAAAACTTATCTATGGGTAATATTTTATTTTATTAGATTCGCATTTAAAAAATTAACCATAAGATAGCTTTTTAAAATCATAAGAAATTGTTTCGATTTCGTTCTAAAATAAATCAGATAATAGCTGAGCTCTGTCTGACGAAAAAATACCTATAAAAAATCAATAAATATTTTTTGAGGAGTTAGCGAAGTAGCTGTTTATTTTAGCTAACGAAATTGCCAAATTTCGCGCTGATTTTAAAAGGCTATTTATAAAAAAGAAAAAGAGGAATAAACCTGACTGATATTATAAAAACTTCTTTTATTTATTATACCTTATTTTACCCCTTCTCGACAAGTTTTTAAAAAAACAAATTATAACCCTTAAATACATAAAACAAGCTCGTTAAAGCTTGTTTTATATTTGATATTATAATTTAACAATTTCTTCTTGACCACTCTCCATATCCTTAATTTTGTAAATATTTTTTTCAGCCTCATCTTCACCATAAATTATGGTATAAGCGACTTTCTTTTTATTGGCATATTCTAAGGCTTTATTTATTTTAGTAGTATCCAAGCCCATTATCACTTCCTTACCGTCCTGCCTGAGTTCACTTGTTAAAGACAAAACTTTCTTTTCTAATTCATTGGCCAATAACGGGAAATAATAAATCTTGGACCTAAGCTTGTCTTTAATTTCTTTATCCATATCCCAAGACTCTAAAAATAAACGCAAAGTTTCATCACCAGGAGCAAAACCAATAGCCGGAAAAGTCTTGCCGCCAAAAATGCCAGCTAAGCCATTATAGCGACCACCGCCAAATAAAGCTCTTTTGTTGTCAGGATGATTATCAAAAATTTCAAACACGATACCATCGTAATAATCAAAGCCTCTGATTACGCTTGGCTTAAAACTTAACCAATCCCTATAACCCAGCTCGGTTAAATATTTAGAAACAACTTTTAATTCTATCAAACCTTTATTGTCAGCTAACTCTGGCAAGGCGACTAAGAGCTCATCCAAACTTACGGCTTCCAAAAATTTAGCTAATTTTTCAACGCCATCCTCGACTACATCGAACTTAGCTAAACCTTCTTTAAAAACAGCGAAATCTATTTTTTCATATTTATCAAGCAAACGAACTACTTCATCCTTCTTTTCTGGTAAAACATTAGCGGCCGTCAAAGCGCCGTTAATCAATTCACGATGATTAAGGCAAAGTTTAAAAGAATCTTTAGGTGGATTGAATTCCAACATAATATCCATAGCCAAAGACAAAATCTCTACATCAGCTAAGGCGCCGGTAGCGCCAAACAAATCCACGTTTAATTGCCAAAATTCCCGATTACGGCCACGTTGCGGTTTTTCATTGCGCATAAAATTAGCGATAGAAAAATACCTGATCGGCTTAGGCGCGCTATCATAAACTTGAGTTATCATGCGAGTAACTGATGGGGTCATTTCAGGACGGATTGATAATTCTCGACCGCCCAAATCAGTAAAGGTTACCAATTCTTTGCCACCGATATCCTCCCCTGATTTAGCGCGATAAACTTCAGCTGATTCGACTAAAGGAGTTAAATATTCCTCATAACCATAACGCAAACAAACCTTGCGCCAAGTATCAAAAATATATTTGCGGACAGCAAATTCTTCTGGAAACCAATCGGCTGTGCCTTTTGGAGGCTGATTAGAGATCGACATAAATATTTTAATTAGTAACTAAAATTTATAAACAATAAATAATGGTGAAGCGTATTTTCCGCCCCATAACGCTAGTTGTGGGCGCAGAAAATCTTGCTAAGACATTATTTATTGTTTATAAATTTTTTATCTTAAAAAATAAATTCCTTAATTACATTAAAAAGAATAATAGTCAGGCGGATTGAGCCTTTGTGCCGGACTTCAATCCGGCGCGAAAACTTGAGCGAACTATTGTTTCTTTATATCAACAAATTTAATAAAACATACTTACCTTTAATACTAAAATAACACAGGTTTTTTATTTTGTCACCTTTTTTGGTCTTTTTTTAATAAAAACAAACCACGAAACCAGATAATAAAATATAATCAACCAAACCGAAAATTTAGGAAAACTAACTGAAGCTAAAGGTAAAAAAGCAAAAAATTTAGCTCCGCCAGTTATCAAGCGTCCCACCACAGCTGTCGGCAACCAAAATAATTGTCCAAAAATAAAAGATAAAGTCAGAGAAGCAAAAATCATTGTTAACCAAATTGATGATAGAGGCGCTAAAATCACATTAGCCAAAAGTCCAATTAAAGATAATCTACCAAAAGCGTTGACGGCTATCGGCCAAACTGCTAATTGAGCAGCTAAGGTAGCTGAAATTATCATTAACAAATTTTTTAAGATTTTATTATTCAAATTAAATCTTTTTAAAATCTTTTCTGAAATCAGAAACAGTGGCTCAGCTAACCAAATTAACCCGGCCAAAGACAAAAAAGACAATTGAAAACTTAAATCAGCCGCCACTAACCAAGGATTGATGGCGGTCATTAAAAAAGCAGCCGCAAACAAAAGATTACTAGGCTTGCCCCATTGGCCAAGCTGCAAGGCTGACAAAGCTAAAATAGCCATAACTGCCGACCTAATAGCGGCAGCCGGCGCGCCAACCAACAAAACATAAAAAATAATCAAACTTGAGGCCAGCCAAAAAATAAGCCGCCGATTCATTCCTAAAAATAACAAGATAGCCATCATAATCCACAAAATAACCGCCATGTGGAAACCAGACACGGAAATAATATGGATTATGCCTGATAAACTATAAATATTAAGCCACTCTTTGCTGACACTATCTTGCCGTCCCAAAGTCATCGCCTCGGCCAGACCAGCCTCAGGATCAACCAAGCCGGCCCTAATTTTATCAGACAAAAACGATTGCAAGCGATAAAGCTCAAAGAAAAAACCTTCACCCTTAGCTTGAATTTCTACCTTAGGATTTTGGCACAGACTATAAATTCTTTTAGAAGCTAAATATTGATCGTAACGAAAACCATCTTTAATCTTTGGCGCGCTTAATTTGCAAGTTAAATTCAGCTGATCCCCCGGATTATAATCAGGATAACGCGGCAACCAAGTGATTATATCACCTGCCACGAACTTGTTATTTAGATTAATTTTAGTCATAACGACTTCTTGGCGATTATCATTAATAGTCGGAAAACCATTAATAACACCAGTAAAAGAAACTTTTTGACCATTATAATAAGCAACCCAATTATCATTATTAATCGGCAAAACCAAGTTAAAGCGCCATAAAGACAAAATGAAAAAAGCCAGCCAAAATAAAATCACACCTCGCTTAGCCTGACGCCAAAACAATCCGCCGGTAAACAAAAAGCCGGCACTTAAAAATAAATACCAGCCTCCTTGATAAATAATATTTGGTAAACTTGGCGCGAGTAAAAGACCCAAAAGCCAAGCCGCCAAATATGACATAAATCTCTTACTGGGAGATTTAAGCCAATCAATTTTCATAAGCTTAAACTTGTGTTTTTAAATAGGCTTCAATAAATTTATCAATACCACCGGCCAAAACCCCAGCAGTGTCCGAGGTTTCATATTCAGTCCGGTGATCTTTGACCATTTGATATGGTTGTAAGACATAGCTTCTAATCTGTCTACCCCATTCAGCTTTCTGCACATCGCCTTTAATCAAAGCGGTTCTAGAATCTTGTTCAGCTAAACGCAAAACTAATAATTTAGCCTTTAACAAACTCATGGCAGCCTCACGATTTTGAGATTGACTACGTTCTGACTGGCAACTAACCACTATGCCGGTTGGCAAATGCTTAATCCGCACCGCCGAACTGACTTTATTCACATTTTGTCCACCAGGACCGCCACTACGGTGGAATTCCAATTCAATCTCTTCAGGCTTAATCTCGATTTTATTATCATTTTCTAACTCTGGCAAGACTTCCACTAAAGCAAAAGAAGTTTGGCGTAAAGACTCGGCGTCAAAAGGAGAAATTCGGACTAAGCGATGCACGCCAGCTTCTGATTTTAAATAACCATAAGCATAGCGTCCAACAATTTTAATCAAGGTGTTCTTAATACCAGCCTCATTACCCAGATTGCGTTCCAAAATTTCAGTCGTCCAATTATTTTTCTCAGCAAAACGCAAATACATTCTTTCCAACATTTCAGCCCAATCTTGAGCATCGACTCCGCCAGTGCCGGCGTGGATTGATAAAAAGACATTAGCGCTATCATACTCCCCGCTAAATAATAAAGCGAATTCCATTTTTTCGTATTTAGCTAACAATTTTTGATAATCACCTTCCAATTGCTCTAAAAATTCGCTTTCATTGGCCTTAGCTAATTCTAAATTATCAGCAATCTCGGCTTCAAAACTATGCCACTCGCTTATTTCTTTTTTTAAATCTTCTAATTTTTTAGAAATCTGGCCGGCCTCGCTCGGATTAAGCCAAAAATCCGGAGCGGATTGCGCTTCGGTTAATTTCTTTACTTCTTGTTCCTTGTCATCAAGGTCAAAGTAATCTCCCCGCTTCTTGCACTTTAGCGAGGAGTTTCCCTAATTTATCTATTAAATCATTCATATAATATCCCTGAAAAGACATTAAATAA
Organism: Patescibacteria group bacterium; assembly: GCA_028704945.1. Classification (GTDB taxonomy): domain Bacteria; phylum Patescibacteriota; class Patescibacteriia; order Patescibacteriales; family Patescibacteriaceae; genus 1-14-0-10-37-14. Next base: position 175,003 of record JAQWEL010000002.1, on the reverse strand, counting down.
TGATAGAGAGGCATTAAAATTTTCGTGTCCGCATCGTTAGATACGACACGAAAATAGTTGCCGATATATTATTATTTAATGTCTTAAAATCGGTTATATAATATTTTTTATTTAGCAACCTCCTTCTTCCATTCATTCATCGACAACCATAAGAAAAGTAATAAGAGCGTAAAGGTCACTGCTGGAGAAAGCCAAAAAGGATAATGTGCGCCAAAAGCTTCCAAAATCATAATCGCCCCTAAAACGCCAATTGAATACATGGCGCCATTTTTAAGATAAGCAAATTTAGAGATTACATTAATTCCTTTAATAGTAAATTCTCGAACAATAAACGCTCCTAAACCATTACCAAGAATAATCAGCGGGACGCTCATGGTAAAAGCGAAGGCTCCAACTACGCCGTCAATTGAAAAACTGGCATCTAAAACTTCTAAATACAATATTTTTGACCAAGCGCTCATACCGCTACCAGTTAATAATTCCTTTTCTTTTTCTTCAGCATTTTTCTTAAAACCATCAGTAATAAAAAAGGCAGTTACGCCGATGGTGGCAGCTAAAGCTAAAATTGGATTAGTTTTTAAAGCTAAATAAACTATAACTGTAGTCGTGACTGAAGTAATGGCGTAAAACCAAACACCTTGCTTATGCATAAAATTTTCCGCCAAAAAAGCATACTTTTTTTCTTCCAAAAACAGCCAAGCCAAAAAAACAAAAAATAAATAAATGCCGCCACCTAAAAGTAACAGTGGTTTTGAATGTTCAAGCGAGTTTGTTATGGTCGAACTCTGGGAAAAAGCCGAAGAAAAAACTTCAATAATGGATAGAGCCGGATTAGCCATCCAAACGATTAGAAATGGTAATAGTCCCCTGACTAAAAATACAGCAAACAGTAAACCCCAAACCAAAAAAATTTTCCGGTATTTTTCCGGCATGGTTTTTAAGATGTGAGCATTAATAACAGCATTATCTACGCTGGAAACGATTTCAAACAAAGCTAAACCAAGCAAAACGATAACTATGTGCCAAATCATATTTTATTTAATTATTTTTTCAACCGCAAAAGTAATAGCGACGCAAAACATCAAAGCAACAATTATGGCCATGGCGATAACCGACAAATAAGAGCCACCCCTTTCAACATAGCCTACCATTTTAAAAGCTATGCCCATAGACAACAACGCCATTATTAAGCCGGTAGCTATTCCGGTAACGTAGAGATAACGATTATTTTCGTTTTTCATAAAGCTAATAGGTGCTGTTTAAAACACCTTTGATATTAAACCAACTTTTTCTTATTAATATATTCACACAAATCAGCCAAACGATTTGAATAACCCCACTCATTATCATACCAAGCGATAACTTTAACAAAATCGCCGTCAACCACCTTAGTTAATCCTAAATCGACAATAGCGCTAGCTGGATTGCCAACGATATCAATCGAAACGATTGGATCAGTGGTTGTAGTTAATATGCCCTTTAGACGAGATGTTTTAGAGGCCTTAATTAAGGCGTTATTAACTTCTTCGGCTGTAACTTTTTTATTCAAGACAAAAGTCATATCTGACAAAGAACCAGTTGGGACTGGGACGCGGATAGCCATGCCATCAAACTTGCCTTTTAATTCCGGCAAAGTTTCAGTTACGGCAATAGCGGCACCGGTAGTGGTTGGCACAATATTCATGGCAGCGCTTCGGCCACGTCGTAAATCTTTGTGCGGACCGTCAACTAAATTCTGATCGGCAGTATAAGCATGAACCGTACTCATCAAAGCTTTTTTGATGCCAAAGGTATTCTTTATAACTTCAGTAACTGGCGCTAAACAATTAGTCGTACAAGAAGCCATGGAAATGATATCTTCCTTTTTGCTTAATTTATCTTCATTAACACCGATAACAAAAGTTTTAACATCACCACCTTTGGCTGGCGCCGTAATAATAACCTTTTTAGCACCAGCGGTCAGGTGCGCTGTAGCCTTGTCACGAGCGGTAAAGATACCGGTCGACTCAATGACCACATCTACCTTTAAAGCCTTCCAAGGAAGCATTTGCGGGTCTTTAATGGCTGATACAGGGTACTTAACCCCGCCCACTATTAAGCCATCCTTAACAGCTTTGACTTCTCGCTCGTATTTGCCATAGCAACTGTCAAATTTCAATAAATTAGCCAAAGTAGCGGTATCAGTCAAGTCATTAATAGCCACGACTTTAATACCTGGTTTATTAAGAAGCGCCTTAAAAGTCGAGCGCCCGATGCGGCCGAAGCCATTAATTGCTACATTCATATTGTTTTAAATTAATTTCATTATGTATTTATTATATAACAAGGCTATAAAAAAAACAAAACAAGTAAAAATTAAATTTTAAGCCAGGTTGTTTTTATCCAAAAAATCGCTTATACTTATGTCATTAAACAGATAATTATGGATTTTAAACTTGTTGCTCCGTTTGAACCGGCTGGCGACCAGCCTCAAGCTATCGAAACTTTGGTTAATGGCCTTAAACAAGGCTACAGCGACCAAACGCTTTTAGGCGTGACTGGCTCTGGCAAAACCTTTACGATGGCCAAAATTATTGAAGCTTGGCAAAGACCGACTTTAATAATTAGCCACAACAAGACTTTAGCCGCCCAATTAGCCAGTGAATTTAAAAATTTCTTTCCTGATAATGCCGTCCATTATTTTGTATCCTATTATGATTATTATCAACCAGAAGCTTATATTCCGCAAACCGATACTTATATTGAAAAAGAAGCTCAGATTAACGAGGAGATAGATCGCTTACGCCATGCTGCCACTCAATCACTTATCAATCGCCGTGACTGCATTATTGTTGCTTCCGTTTCCTGCATCTATGGCTTAGGCGAAAAAATAAACTACGAAGAATTATCTTTGCGTTACGCCGCCAAACAAACTATTAAGCGCAATACTATGCTTAGAGATTTAATCAGAATTCAATATGAACGTGACGACGTCAGCCTTAAGCGTGGCAGTTTTCGCGTTATTGGCGACAACATTGATTTACACTTAGCTACCGGCGAAGAAGTCATCCGTTTTACTTTTTTCGGTGATGAAATAGACAAGATTTATCGTTTTTATATCAAACCTGGCTCTGTTGGCTGGTTAGAGAATCTACGCGATTCTTTAGGCGAATCATTGGCTAAAATAACCATCATGCCAGCTAAACATTTCATGATGAGAGAAGATAAAATGGCTGAAGCGATTGCTCGGATAAAAATTGAATTGGCCGAGAGATTAGACGAATTAAAAAAGGCAGAAAAATTTGTTGAAGCTTATCGTTTAGAAAGAAAAACCAACTATGACATTGAAATGTTGGAATCGCTTGGCTATTGTAATGGTATTGAAAATTACTCCAGACATTTATCTTTGCGAGAAGCTGATTTACCGCCTGACGTTTTAATAAATTATTTTCCTGATGATTTCTTAATGCTAATCGATGAATCGCACGCAACCGTTCCTCAAATTAGAGGCATGTTCGCCGGTGATCATTCTCGCAAACAGACTTTAATCGAATTTGGTTGGCGTTTGCCATCGGCTTTTGATAATCGTCCGCTTAATTTCAAAGAATTTACCAGTAAAGTCAATCAAGTGATTTATGTCAGTGCCACGCCAGCCGAATATGAGCTAAAAAAATCCAGCCAAGTAGCTGAACAATTAATAAGACCAACTGGCTTATTAGACCCCGATATCGAAATCAGACCAACTGAAAATCAAATCAGTGATCTAATGCAAGAAATAAAAAATCGGGTAAAGAATAATGAACGGACTTTAGCTGTAACCTTAACCAAACGCATGGCTGAAGAATTAGCTGAATTCTTGCACGAAGAAGGTTTGAAGTCGGCTTATATCCATTCAGAAGTCGGCACGTTTGAAAGAGTAGAAATTTTAAATGATTTAAAATCGGGCAAATATGATGTTTTAATCGGTGTCAATCTTCTGCGTGAAGGCCTTGATTTACCAGAAGTTTCTTTAGTGGCCATTTTAAACGCCGATATGTCCGGCTTCTTAAGAACCACGACTACTTTAATCCAAACCATGGGCCGCGCCGCCCGCCATGAGCATGGCCACGTCATTATGTATGCTGACAAAATCAGTCCAGCTATGAAAGAGGCGATTAGCGAAACCGAACGTCGTCGCAATACGCAAATGGATTACAACAAAAAACATCATATTACTCCTCGCTCCACTGTTTCGAAAAATGTTAAAGGAGCTAATAATTAAAATATTTTAAAAATTAGATAATGATTATAACTTAGTGATGGAGCGGATTGAGTTTACCTGCAGGACTTTAGTCCTGCGGGTAAACTTGAGCGAATCACTAAGCTATAATCATTATTGCAACCATAAGTAAAAAATTATTGCCAAAACTTCTGACGACGAAGTTGGCGATGATAACCGATTGCAAAACGATGCGCTTCATCACGAACGCGCTTAACTAAATGAAGAACCGGCGAAGCCAAAGGTAATTCGAGCGGTTTTTTTTCACCAGGAAAAAATATCTTATCAGGCGCGACGCTCGACCTCAGCCCCTCGCCTTTAGAAATAGCAATCACTAATACGTCTTGTTTTAATCTTTTTAACACCCTGTTTGCTACATTAAGCTGAGCTTTACCACCATCAATAATCATTAAATCCGGCTGAGGCCAATCATGGCCAAAACGCCTAATCAAAACTTCTTCCAACATTTCCACGTCACTGACGGCACCGGAACGAATTTTAAATTTACGATACTCTGATTTTTCAGCTTCACCATTTTCAAAAACCACCATGGAGCCGACCGACTCCCCACCGAATAAGGTTGATAAATCATAACCCTCAATTCTTTCAGGAATTTTTGCCAAACCTAAAACTTTAGCCAATTCCTCAACATCATTGATATATTTATCACCAACTTCTAAAACTCTGGAATTAGCCAAAACTTGGCGCATATTAATAATCCGCCATTGGATTTTGTTAGCTTCAAGCTCATCGCCAAGGGATTTAGCTTTTTTTAATTCTTTCTCCAAGTCTTTAATAATTTTGCCTTTTTTACCTTCCAAAAAAGCAATGATTGGCTTAATAACATCTTTAATATACTCAGACTTACTAACGATGCCGCCACAAATTCCATCACAGCGCCCCAATTGATAATAAAAGCAAGGCTTAGTAGTTATTTTTTTATTAGTGCAATAAGGCCAAATTTTTCGAATAGTCTTCAAAGTTTCTTTTACAGCCATTGAGCTGACAAATGGCCCAAAATATCTGCCACTTTTGTCTATTTTCCTAGTGGCCATAACAGTCGGAATTTCCGCCTCTAAATCAATCTTAATATAAGTGAAACGCTTATCATCACGCAAATCAACATTATAATAAGGTTGATATTTTTTAACTAAATTAGCTTCCAAGAGCAAGGCTTCAATTTCGGTTTCGGTTTCCAGCCAATCAATTTTAGTTATTTCCTCTATCATTCTTAACTTAGCTGGCGTTAAATTTGAGCTTTTACGCCAATAACTCAAAACGCGGGAATGGAGATTTATGGCTTTCCCAACATAAATAACTTGGCCAAGTTTATTATAAAATTGATAAGAACCAGTTGTTTTCGGTATATTTAATTGTTGAACTTCAGTAATTTTCATAATATATTTATTATTGAATATTAGCCAAATTTTGTCAATATACTTGACAAAACATCAAAAATATGATATATATACAAAAATAAATTAGTATATTAACAATTTAAAATAGAGGTTAACTTGAAAAAAATCTTTTGTTTTGGCAAAAATAATTGGCGCATTCTGCTAATTATACTGCTTCTAGCACCTTACTTGGTAGCTTGTAATAAATCCTTTGCCAATCGAGCAAATGAAATAATTATGCCGCCGACACCTGAAATCGTTGGCTTAAGCAAATATCCGAATAATGCCGACAGCGCTAACAATCAACCGACTAACAGCAACACTAACAATGGTTCATTTACTCAGCCAATGATGCCAAAAATTGATGGGCCGGTTCAATTACCGCGACCAACTAATCCAGACACTTTCCAAAAATCTTTGGCTTACGTCAAAAAATCTGACAATCAAGAAATTATTTATGAGTGGCCATTTAGAGAAACTACTGTCAAGGCGAAACTTAGCTTTAAAAAAAGCCTAATTGATTACTATCGCCAATTACCGCGAGAAAGATATCCTAACAATAGCCAGCTTAAGTACGACTACTATTTAAACCAGAAAGTGCCGGAAACTTTACCGCGTGATGAAACGCTTGATCGATTAATTAACGAATTATTAATGATTAAGGCCCAATTAAAGCTTGATCAAGATGGATTTATTGAATTGATTTTCAGCTTCGTGCAAAATGCTATCAGTTTTGACCTTAATTTTCAAAACCGCCTTTCCTACACTGGCTATTTTCATCCTTATCTGACTTTATTTGAGCAGCGCGGAGTTTGCATGGAAAAATCATTACTGGCCAAGGCGCTGTTAGAAAAACTTGATATTGGCTCGGCTTTCTTTTTCTATAATCAAACCGGTTCAAATAATGATCACATTGCTATCGGACTCCAATGTACTCCGGGATATGGCTTAAATAAAAGCAGTTATTGTTACGTTGAACAAAACGCTTATTTTCCAATTGGCTATTTACCTGGTGTCGGCGACTATACTTTTGGCCGAGACCTAAAACTATCCAATTCAAAAGATGATTACAGATTAAAACCGATAATCATCAGAGAAATTCCTAAACAATATTTTTACAATTTTAACCAAAAAACAAACCCCTTAGCACAAAGCTTTGGGGTTTTATTTTATTACTTCAATTATTCATTAGAAATAGCGCTAACTGGGCAGATGCCGATGACATCAGCAGCGTCAGAATTATCCGAACCAACGATGGGTTCCGCTTTACCATCCTTATTTATTTTAAAATTATCCGGGTAAAGTGAAGCGCAAGCACCGCAACCAATACATTTTTTTTGGTCAACTTTCATATTTTTCTTTTTATTAATTAATCAAATGTTATAACATAAACAAGGGTTGGTCAATGTTTTTTTATAATATAGTCTTTTTATAATATAGACAAGAACATTACTAAATTTGAGTCATACTGATAAAACTGCTATAATAAAAATATAAATTCCTCTAATCAATAAATATGAAAAAACATATCCCTTCAACCGTCCCCTCTTTTAACCGAGGTGAATATTTATATAATTGGCGTTTAGCCACCAAAAATACTGGCCGTTTAATGCTGTTCGCTGGCGACCAAAAAATAGAACATCTTAATGAAGATTTTTACGGCGCTGACATACATTCTGATGATGCCAACCCTGAACATTTGTTTGAAATTGCTTCCAAATCCGATATCGGCGCTTTTGCCGCTCAATTAGGTTTGATTGCCAATTATGCCGATAGCTATCGCAATATTCCTTATATTATCAAGCTGAATTCCAAAACAGATTTAGTGCCGGTTGAAAACGATGATCCTTATTCTGCTGCCCTAACAACGATTGAACAGATAATTGACTTAAAAAAATATTCCAAATTAAAAATTGTCGGCATTGGTTACACTATCTATCCTGGTTCTAAATATGAAGCCAAAATGTTATCAGAGGCTGCTCAGGTCATAACCAGCGCCCACAAGCATGGTCTCTTAACTGTTTTATGGATTTATCCAAGAGGTAAGGCGGTTAAGAATGAACGCGACTCTCATTTAATTGCTGGTTGCGCTGGTTTAGCTGCCTCGCTCGGAGCCGACTTTGTAAAACTAAATTATCCCAAGCCAAGCGCTAAAAGCAAGGATATTAATATCAAAGAAATTATTTCGGCAGCTGGCAGAACTGGTGTAATTTTTTCAGGCGGATCAGCGGTCGACCCAAAAAACTTCTTAAAAACTTTAGCTGAACAGATAAAAGCTGGCGCCAGCGGTAATGCTACTGGGCGCAATATCCATCAGCACAAACTTGAAGAAGCGATTAATTTCGCTAACGCTATCGCCGCTATCTCTATTTATAACAAGTCAGTCGAGGATGCTTACAAAATATTCACTGGCAAAAAAGATTACAAAAAACAACTTAATTTAAACCTTAGACTTAGGTAATACCAAATCATTTAAATAAAAAATAACTGCTTTACGGCAGTTATTTTTTATTTAAAATTAACTAATTTTATTTCTCCGTCTTTAATAGTTATCAAAGTTGAAGGAGAATCAACCCAAGAACCGGAATTGTAATAATAAATATCTGACTTTTTTAATTCAAGCGCCTGATGAGTATGTCCACAAAAAACAAAATCAGCTTTATGCCATCGTCCAAACCAAATAGCTTTTTTAGAGACCTCGTCAGATAATCTCAACCAGCTCCTATTAGTATGTCTAATCCAGTCAGTTACCACTTGATTGTTGTGCTCAAAGAATTTAATACCATAGTATAGCCAACCGGCAACATAACTGATTAAAGGATTTTTAGATATCAGCCGATCAAATTGATGACCATGAATGGCTAAACATTTTTTATTCTTCTCTTGCCAAATATAATAATTACGCACTTTTAACCCGACCAATTTTGATAAAATCTGCGCTTGACCATCATGATTACCGACAATCCAAACAACTTCTTTAGTCTTGCTGGCGTGTCGAATATAAGATAAGACATCCCAATGCTCGCTATTTAATCGATTAAAATTCAAATCATCAAAAATATCACCATTTAAAATTAATCGTTTATAATTATAATTTTTTAAAACTTCAATCAATTTTTCTGCCCGACAAAACTTAAAACCGAGATGCAGATCGGAAATAATCAAAGTATCAATTTGCGTTAAGCTGTTTTTCATACCAACAAAAAATAGTTTGATTGAATTATCACAGCTTAATTATAGCAAAAAAATAAAACTAAAAACAGGTATACTTGAATACCTGTTTTCATAATTAAATTTACCTTATCTTGAAGCTCTGATTTCAGTAGTATTTTCACCTTCACACGCTCTAACAGTTAAAATACCAGTTGCGCTTTTTTCAATAGTATAACCAGTTTTCTTTATCCCCCAGCTACCTTCACCATTGGGACTGACTGGCACACTGCCTAAATAACCCTGAGTGACTAATTCCGACAGATTAACACAACTAGAGTCGCTAGCAATATCGGTTTTACAATTAGTAGCATCGCCACAAGAAGTAGAATCTTCCCCTGTAATCATATAAACTGTATTAGTCGATAGATTCTTAACAGCTGATAAATAATCTCCGCCGTTATCAACTTGATCAATCTTAACAGCACTCAAGACAGCCGTAATGTCAGCCCAACGTTTAGCGTCGCGTGAATCTCTAAAACGAGTTAACGGATCAAGGGCGACAAAAACAACTGCCGCGATAATAGAAATGATAGCAATGACTATTAATAGCTCTATTAATGTAAAACCTTTTTTGTTAATGCTTTTTGGCATATTTTTTAATTAAATCTTTTTTATAATTATAGCAACTTTTTAAAATTTACACAAATTACTTTATTTCTAAGTATTTAATAGCTACCCAACCACTATTTCCATCTTTTAATTTTATCTTAACCCACTGGGTTTGTTCTTCTAAGATATCATAAACTTCTCCGGGATTTATCTTTGTAATCAATTCGTCACTAGCGCTTGGTCCTTGTCTAACATTCAACCAACCTGTTTCCGTTTGTTTAACTGTTCCTTTTTTAGAACTAGTTTGACTGGCGTCTGGTATACTAGCGCTATCAATCTGGGTGTCGCTTTCTATGGTTGTTGTCGGGGTCGTCGAAGTGGATGAGGTGGCCGCTATCGGAATAATTTCGCCTAAAGAATCAACTGGCAATATTTTAGCTGAAGCTAAATTTAAAACACCGCTCAAGTAAAGCTTATCTGCGCTATCCGTCTTTTCTAATTTATCTTTTGTCCAAGAACTAAAAGAATACTGGATACCATCTGAATTTTTTTTATCAATATCCGCAAACAACTGTTGGAGTATATCTTTATCCGAATAAACTAGCCATCTAAAGGTTACTGGCGATTTAAATGTTTTTTTATCTAAAATTTCATTTAGCGGATCTTTCCAAATACTCTCGCCTTGTGCCAGCTTACTTTCAACATTACGCCGAGAGAGCGACTCTGCCTCTGAATAATCAGAAGCTGTTTCAATCTTATCTTCTACTACCTTAGCCTTAATTCCACTGTCGCCAGATAGGACAAGTCCGACTCTAAAATTAATCGCTTGATTATTTAAAGAATTTTCAGCTTCGTTAGCTAGTTCTTGCTGTTTTTTTTGTTTTTTGCCCTGTTCTCGATACCAAAAAGAGCCGCCAACCAGAATCAAACCAAAAATCAAAATCAAGATTAAAGCCTTTTTTTCAAAAGCTATTTTTTTATCTTCACTTGACTGTCCTCTCTCTTGATTTCGTCGAGAAACAATCGGCCCAAAATCGTCGTTGGGATTTATCATTTTTTTAGACATAATTGTATTTGATTTAATAACTTCTGGCTCTTGTTTAGTTAACCAGCTATTATTTGTTTTTTCATATTTAATTATTGGTTCATCTTGCCATTTTTCCGGAAAAATTTTTCTTAAAGCAAAACCGATTGCGCCCACATATTCCGGATAATCTCCACTAACAGAAACAGCCTTGCCAAATCTAACTGGCAAACCAAGCTTATCTTCTAAATAATGCACTAAACCTTTTAATTTGCTTGAGCCGCCCACCAATAGAACTTCGCTAATAGTTTTACCTGATTTATTGCGATAATAATCTAAAACTCTTTTTATTTCATCGGCAATTTCTGCTAATTCATTTTCGATAACCGGAAAAAGCTGGCGATTCAACCCTAACCTTATTTTCTTAACCTCAGCAATATTGAAATCAATCTTATATTTATCGGCCACCGCTTGAGTAAAACGATCTCCGGCAAATTTAAGACTGCAAGTATATTGAATATCATTATCATGAAAAATAACGATGTTGGTAGTAGTAGCGCCGATATCAACCAAACAAGCTGGTTGGCTCTTGTCCTTTATGTCCAAATCTCTGAATAACGCATATAATTCTATGTCTAAATTAGAATCATTTATTTTTAATCTTTTAGCCACTTCTTGCCACTGAGCAACAACTTCTTTACTGGCTCCGGTAATTAAAATTTCTTCATTATCAGCTGTTTTTTGCAAAGACTTATAAGTAATAAACAAATCATCATCTTCAAGCGGTATATTTCTTTTAGCTTCGGCTCTAATGGCTATATCCTTGTTTGCTACAACTGTCGGTATTTTAACCAAAACTGAATAAACTTGATTGACTGGAAGACCCAAAACGATATTATTATTTTTGATACCAACTGGCCTTGCTTTAGCCATTACTTCTTTAATGGCGGAAATAAGCGGAGCCATTTGCTTAATCTTGCCATTATCAACAATTCCTTGTTCCAAAATCATTCTACCCAAACTCAAAATCTTAATATTATCACCTTGCTTTTTTATATGAGCAACCTCGATTGACCGATCGTCAATATCAAGACCCACCACTGATTTATTAATAAGAAACATATTAATTTAATAGCTATTAGATAACTTCCAATTCAAAACTTTTATTTTTTCATTATTATTTTGACTAACAAATGTTAACGCTCTTGAATAATCGCCGATGCTTGCCTTAACCGAAACATTCTTAATCGACGGATTAGCCCCATCAGTTACGTTTATTATACAAAAACCATCGCCAATAGACAAGGACTCGCCTGAATAGCTAGAAGTTGCGGCCAACGATGATACTGCCCAATCTTGACAACCTTCAGCTAAAGATACTACCTCCCTACCCTTAACCCAAGCAAAAGAAGTTTGCGCTTCATTAAGACTGATAAAAGCTAAGCTAATAGCAAAAATCAAACCAGCGGCTGAAACAATCATAACTACAATTAAAGCTGTCACTCCCTTACGGCGTTTTTTCAACAAAATAGGCATAATTATATGTTTTGTTAAATGATGAATAAACATTGTTAGAGGAGGCTACACTTAAATCAAGCATAATCGAAACGCTTGATGATCCATTATTATATAAAGTGAAACCGTTAACTATAATTGAAGCGGGTGTCAAAAATTGAGTTGTGCTTTCCGTTATTTTAAGTCTTTTAGAAGAGCTATCGTAAAATATAATAACTGGATTTGAGCTAGTGGATGCCGGCAAAAGACTTAAGCGGCTATTAGTAGAAAAAATTGAATCACTTATATTTATACCACCTGACTCAGCGATTTTTTTATACATAACCGAATCAAAAAATCGACTTGAATATTCAACCTCAGCTATAGCCGAACCCTTGTTAAAAGCGTCGCTTAAATTAATGGCAACACCGATAATCGCAAATAAAGCTATGCCAATAATCGCGATATAAATCGTTAATTCCATTAAAGTAAAGCCTCTTTTTTCATTAACAACCATTTTCATAATCATTAAAATCGACGCACGCAACGAACGTAATTAAGCCATCTTCCTGGTAATTGTTGCTGACTACCAAACGAAGAAGACTGTGTCCAATAAGAACTATAAAAGTTATCTGCTCCTGGCCCCACTTGTGTTAAAGACCAATAAGGCTGACCTGACTGGATACCTACAACTGGCCGAGTACCCGATGAGCAGCCGCCGCTACAACCAGTAGCATTAGTCATCCCCACACAAACATTGGACCGTTTCATCATTTGACAGATTTCATTATTAACTCCAAAGTTACCAGAACTATTATATTGATCTATGCTCAGTTTAGGCAAAGACCAGCCGTAATAACTAGAGTCATTAGAATAATTATTACAAGCAGTAACGGCATTTATCCATTTATTTGTACTGATATCAGCCGGAGCTACTACTACATATTTAGTTGGACTATCTGAGCAATTGCCATCATTTGGTTTACAAATCAGCCAACCGCCACCACAAGCAGAACCAAGGGGGGTACTAGCTATGCAAGCTGGCTCATAAGCTGACAAAGGTTTAGCGCTTTTTTGTGTAGATTTAGTGCTAGTAACACCGCACACCACAGCTGCCACAGAATAATAATAAGTTTGGTTATTAGTTAAACCAGTATCTGCATAAGATCTATTGGAACCGAAATAGAGCTGCTTATTTGAACCATTAGTATTCCCATAAAGAATATAATTAGCAGCACCTGGAACAGCCGACCAACTGGCCGAAACTCGGCCCGTGCTAGTTGCTAAAGTTAAAGTTGCTGGCGTAGCTACCGTATAAGGACAAGTAGTCGAATTAGACTCAGAACTTATTGCGCCGGCTATTGAAGAACAAATAGTTGGTCTAACTCTGTATTTATAATAATAAACATCACTTATTCCAGTATGAGTATAGGTAGTAGTGGCTAAAGCAGAAGCGCCGCTCACTGACGAGAAAGCACCCCAAATAACACCATCATCAGATCGACTATACTCTAATCTATATGTTGTATTAGAGTAAGAACTTGTGGCTGTCCAACTTACATCAATCTTAGTTGAGCCATTAGCCACGGCTGTTACGCCGCTAACAATCGCCAGACCGCCAATAGGATTAGTACAAGTTGGCTTACCGCAAGAATCTAACTCGCCAGAACACTTATCAATACAAACAGGTAAACAAACCGGCGCTGGCGTAAGACCAGAGTCTCTAATAATAAACATTTTAGTTAATTTATTATCACGACCAAAATTATCCGTCCAATCAACCTCGGCTGTTATTTTTTTAGCATGAGCATCAACGGCCGAACCCGAACAATCGCGATATAAACCAAGCTCATTACGACATAAATTTTCAATTTTTAAAATTCTGGACATGCCATTTAGGCTATCAGACGTCCCTTCGCCTTTTAAAACCCAATTAGCTCCATTTTTTTCAATACCTGAAGAATTATAAATAAAAGATGACCAATCGGTCTGTGCTAAAACTTGGCTACCAACTACCGCTTCATTTAAAAAATTAGCGGCTTCGCTTCTTTTGGTTGAAGAATTAAAACCATCAAAACCACCAAGCGCTAACATCGTCAATCCAGCAGCGACTAAAGCAAAAATAGTTATCGCTATAATAACTTCAATTAAACTAAAAGCTCTTTTAATTTTTGATATTAACTTCATTGTATTTCTATTAAGCCAAGATTAGAAACGATAATATTTTTTATAACACCGTCTTTAAAAGTAAATTTGATAGTTCCATTTCGAGATGGTTCGGCGCGACTTTTAGAAAAGACAACTTCGCTTGATGAACCCGAGCCTGATAATGACCAACTAACAACAGCTTCATCAAGCGGTAATTCTCTGTCAAAAGCAGTATTTCTCGAGCTATAACTTGATCCAGCAAAAATTATCATTTTATTAGTAAACAATTTAACACCATGTGGCACATTCAAAAAGCCAGCGACCGCCTCAAACTCAGCCTGTCTAATCAAAGAAACAGCTTTGATAGTATATTCTTTTACAGCGGCCGATCTTTGATAACCAGCTAAAATTGGCCAGCCCGTAGCTAATAGAGCTGACAAAATTGCTAAAACAATTAATATTTCAGTAAGAGTAAAGGCTTTGCGCATAAATTATTTTGCGAGACTGCCGGTCAAATTATAAACTGGCGTGATTATTGATAACGCTAAAAATCCAACCGCCAAACCGATAATAATCAGTAAAGCTGGTTCGATAGTAGCCGATAAATTCTTGGCAGCTTCGTCCACTTCACTCTCATAAGAATCAGCTAAATAAAATAAAGTTTCTTCCAATTTACCGGTTTCCTCACCAACCGCAATCATCCTAATCATCATATCTGGGAATAAAAAATTATATTGGACTAAATAGTCAGACACTTTACCTCCCTTATCAACACCGCGTCTAACTTGCTCTATTGCTCGACGATAATGCCAATTCGACAAAGTGTTGCCTGAAACTTCAAGTGATTCAATAATATTCAAGCCGCTTGATAACATCGAAGCTAATGTTCGGCAAAAGCGGGAGACATTTAAGTTGCGACTTATTTTCGAAGAGATAGGTAATCTTAAAATAAGACCATGCGCAAAAGGACGGCTCCTTTTTCTGGTTAAACCGAACCAAGTTCCAAAGAAAGCTAAAATCAAGCCAATAGCTGCTTCTTGGCCGTATGCTTTTAAAAATTTAGCTAATTTAATTAATATTACTGTCGCTATTGGCAATTTCATCTTAAGTCCTTCAAACATTGGGATAATTTTAGGTAAGACCACGAAAGAAAGGACGATGCCCAAAATAATAGCGGCGGAAAAAACTACAATCGGATAAATTAATGCTCCTTTGACTTTATTAATCAATTCTTTTTCTTTACCCAATTCATCGGCAATAACTTCAAAATTCTGAGTTAATCTGCCTGAATTTTCTCCAGCGTAAACTGAACCAATAAAAAATCCAGAAAAAACTTTAGGATAACGTGTCATAGCTTGCGACAAGGAGCTGCCGGAACGAACTGATGTCAAAATTTCATTCAAAACTATTTTTAATCTTCCACTACCTAAAGTCTTAATTAAAACTTCCAACGCCTCTGAAACCGTTAAACCTGATTTAAGCATTAAGGCAAAATTTTTAGCAAAAATAAGCTTCTGCGACAAAGTTACTCGTCCCAGCTCCATATTAAGACCTGCTTTAGGTTTAGGTTTTTTTTCTTTATTGTCTTTCGTTGCCATATTAATCTCTAGTTACTCTCAAAACTTCTTCAATAGAAGTTACTCCTTCCAAGACTTTTTCAAGTCCGTCTTCAAGCATAGTAGTCATACCATTATTTCTGGCTTCTTCCATTATAAGACTGGAATCTTTTTTATCCATAATCATCTTACGAATTTTATTATCAACTTCCAAAACTTCAAAAATTCCGATTCTGCCTTGATAACCAGTGTAATCACAAATTCTGCAGCCTTTACCTTTAAACACATTTATCTTTTTAGCATCTTTGTAATTTTTGCTTTTTAACCATTTTTGGATAGCTGGTTCATTTTCAATTATCAAAAGTTCGTCTTCGGATAATTTTGAAGAAACACGGCATTTTTCACAATTTTTTCTAACTAAACGTTGAGCTATAACCATATTAACAGTCGAGGCTATCAAAAAAGGTTCTATCCCCATATCTAAAAGCCTGGGCAGAGCTGTGGGCGAATCATTGGTGTGCAGAGTGGATAAAACTAAGTGGCCGGTTAAGGCAGAATTAACAGCGATATTAGCGGTTTCGGCATCCCTAATTTCTCCAATCATAATAATATCTGGGTCTTGACGCAAAATTGAACGCAAACCAGCCGCAAAAGTTAAATTAGTCTTATTATCAACTTGTATCTGGCTAATTCCATCGATAGCATATTCAACCGGATCTTCAATCGTGGCGATATGAACCTCTTCTTTATTTAAAATATTTAAAACCGCGTATAAAGTAGTTGTTTTACCTGATCCGGTCGGTCCGGTTACCAAAATCATACCGTGCGGCTTCACAATGGCGCGTTTAACTTTTTTAAAATTTGCTTCGCCTAAGCCGACATTAGGCAGATTTAGGTTATGTGTTTTGGCTGACAAAAGCCTTAATACCGTATTTTCACCTCCGGTAATAGGAACAATAGAGACACGAACATCAATATCTTTGCCATTATAATCAAATTTTAACTTTCCATCTTGGGCGCTGCGATGCTCGTCAGTCCTCAGCTTAGACATTACTTTAATTCTGGTCATAACCAAATCAGCTAAAGTTTTATCCATTGTTAAAACTCTATGCATAACGCCGTCAATACGGAAACGAACTACAATCTTGTCCACGCCAGGTTCAATATGAATGTCAGAAGCTTTAGCTGAATAACCTTTTTCTAACAACAAATCAACAATCTTGATGGTTGCTTCATCACGGTCTTCTAAACTTAAATCTTCATCGCCTAGTAATTTTATAATTTCAGAAAATTCATCGGCTAAACTGCCCCCATAATAAGACAGGGCGTCTTCATAATCTTGTTCTAAGGTAAAACAACCTTCTATCCGCTCCCCTAATCTTTTTTCCGCCAAGTGGATGGCTGATAGATCGGCCGGATCAACCATGGCTATACGAATCTTGTCGTCAACTTTATCAACTGGCACAAAACGGAAAGTTCTAGCAACTGCCTCAGGAATCATTTCTAAATATTCCGGAACTATTTTTTCTTTTTTTAAATCAAGGTAAGGCACACCAAACTTTTCAGCCAAAGCTGCGCCTAATAAATCTTTAGTAATTAAGCCCTCAGACAACAAGGCATCGGCTAAGGTCATTTTGTATGAAGAAGCTATTTTTTCAGCCGCTTTGATATCTGAAGCCGTAAGATAATTTTCTTTTAAAAGCAAATCTTTTAATTGGTCATTATCAATCATATTTTTTTCTTACGTAATGTGAGTTTATCGAATTATTATATCATATTTTTTGATAATGGTAAAAATAAAACAGGCTACAATTTATAGCCTGTTTTATTAAATATATTTCAATTAATTTCCACAAGAAGAAGTCTGGGCGGCAGCGGCTTCACTATAACCAAATCCGGCCGAAGGGCTAGCGCTTGATAATTCTTTATCACATTCAGCTGGCTTAATATTGAACTTAGCGCAAATTGCTTTTAATAAACTCTTAGAATCGCGGCCGCCATCAACCTGTTGTCCATTAATTACTAAAGTTGGCGAGCCTTGAACCCCGTAGCGAGTATTGTCTAATTTATAGATTGGGAATTCTGGATATGATCCATTTGGAGTTTTACCAGCGGCGTTGTTAGCTAAAATCTTATAAGTAGCTTCAGTTTCTTGATTACAAGAACTTAATTTAGCACTATCAATATTAGCTGTTTTTAAACATTCTTCACTGTTACCGGCAACCAAAAAACATTTCAAATAAGGTAAGAGCTTAGCTGGTTCATTTTTATTAATACAATATTGATTCATTTCTTCTTTTAATTCTTTTTCACCGTGCATAGCATAATCAACAAATTTTAATTGAAAATCAATCTTATTGTCCAATAATTCAACTACCGGGATAATACCTTTCTCAATCTGCGTGCCGTAAGGGCAATGACTCATGATAAATAATTCTACTATTGGCTTATCACTCTTAACGGCAGCGGCTTCTTTTTTAACTTTTTCTGCTTCTGCTTCTTTCTTGGCTTTATCAAGAGCAGCCTGTTCTTTAACTCTTTCTTTATTAGCTTTATCAATATCAACTACATTAACAAAAAAATATTTGCCATCATCTGAAATAGCCGAATTAACCGATCCGGATTGCCCAGTAACTGTTATTTCAAGATAATAAATCCCATTAGCATATCTTAAATTTTTAGCCTTAACAGCGCCTCCGTCCATGTAATTTTCGCTAACAAATTTTTCAGCCGCTTTTACTGCTTGAGCGACAGTCAATTTTGTTTTCTTAATTGTCGTTTTGGTCTGCGTTGTTTTAACGCTTTTAGTTTTAGTTGTTGTCGCCGCGTTGATTATTCCAGCGGAAAAAATAAAAATTGCTGCTACTGCTATAAAAACAGCTAAAAGTTTGTTTTTCATGTTATTAAAATTAATTATAAATTTAATTATTTGTGCCTTAATATTATAATTTATCATTTTTCTTCTGCCAAGTCCTGCTTGATAATTGACCGCAAGCCGCTGAAATATCTGTCCCAAAGCTAAGTCGAAAAGTTGTCTTGACGCCAGCCTCCTCTAAGGCTGATTGAAATCGTTTGGCTTGTGCTGGATTGGTTTCTACAAATGAACCAGTCGGGTTATATCTCAATAAATTAACTAAATATAAGGGTTTATTTACAATAACAGCTAAGCGTTTTGCTTGAGCCAAGGAATCATTAATTCCTTCCAATAATAAATATTCAAACATTACTCGCCGATTAGTTCTGTTAACATACTGTTCAACCGCTTTTAACACTGCTTCAATGTTATATTTTTTGTTAATCGGCATTAATTTACTTCTTAATTCATTGTCTGGCGCATGCAGAGAGATGGCTAAATTAACCTGTAAAGGTTCAGCGGCTAATCTTAAAATACCTGGGACTATTCCGGCAGTTGAAATTGAAATATGTCTAGCGCCTATGTTTAGCCCGTTATCATCATTTAAAATTTTTATAGCTTCAATAACATTATCATAGTTTAAAAAAGGCTCACCCATACCCATAAAAACAACATTTTCCACCCTTTCTTTAGTTTCCTTTAATTCCCTAGCCCAATAAACAACCTGACTGACAATTTCGCCAGGCATTAAATTTCTTTTAAAACCCTGCTGTCCAGTAGCGCAAAAAGCGCAATTTAAAACACAACCAGCTTGAGAAGATACACAGACAGTGTTGCGGCCTGTTCGATGCTTAATCAGAACAGTTTCAATCTTAACATCGCCAAAATCTATCAACGCTTTAAAGGAATTAGACGAGGTTGATTGGCGTGAATGTGTTTTTATTAAAATCGAACAATCTTTTGATAATTTTTCTCGCAATAAAACAGGCAAGCTGCTTGCCTGTCCCCAATCAGTAATAAGCTCTTTAAAAAATGCCGCCCGAGCTTGTTTTAATCTGTATGAAGGCTCCCCTGATAAGCTTTGTTCAATATTTGACAGTATGTCCATAGCTAATTAATAATTTGGATAGTTTGCGCGAGCAAATTTTCTCCCTGGTTTATACTAAAAATATTGACGCTGCTGCCCTCTTTAATAGCATCGGGACTTGATTTAAGCATTTTGGTTTCTGAATTTATTTGATTCTTTTCCAAAGTTAGCTGATTAATTAAATCTTTGTTATTCGGATCAGCTTTGCTTAATTTTTCATCAATAATTTTGATATTTTTCTCGTTTCTTTTTTTTACTTCATTAAGCAATACTGATCTTTCCTTCAACAACTCGCTGCTCTTCCTATCATCAAGCCCAGGGCCATTGAAGCTGTCACTAATTGCTTTCAGGGCATTTGCTTGTTCACCATATTTCTCTTCATCGGTTTTTTTAGTAATTGAATAAAAAATAGTCGAATCATTAAACATAATTTTTACAACGCTTTGATCCTCTTTATTAATCATTAAATAATCACCTTTTATTTCTTTAACTATTCCTTTTAAAGAAACTTTTTGGCCTTCAGGCGATTTAACATTATCTGCTTTATTATTTTTGGCGGAATTATAAAGATTATTCATAATTGGCAAATTCAAAGCCATTAAACCCATAAAAACTATACCAACAGCGATACCGAGGATAAAAATAATCGGCTTATTAAAATGTTTAAACATATTATTAAATTATGATTAATATACCAAAAAGCAAACAAGTTAAACTGGCTGCGGCGATAGTTCTTTTGTGCAACTTGTTCCAACCAACAACCAAGGAAAAAAACAAGGCTAACAGATTGACGAAAAATAAAGTTTTATAGAACAAACTACTGACTGTAAAAATCGCCTTGACCGGCCCGGTACTAACATCTTTAGCCCAGGCATACTGCTTGATACCGGACACCTGCTGGTTAACAACCTTAGCAAAAGGTAAATCTTCTAAAAAAGTTTTACCCTGATTATTGGTTAAAGCTATGCTGGCGGGCGCAATGGTTGAAAAAGTTGAAGCTTCTTTTTTATCTAATAAAACCTGGCCAAACCAACGATTAGCCTGATTTACATCTTTGATTAAGGATATCAAATGTTGGCCGGCTTTAATATTAATATGATTGATGTCGCCCGAAGTATAAATATCAGCTCTGATAATAGCTGTTTTGTCTGGCAACACTTTATAGTCAATGATTGATTTTTCTTGATCTACAAAAATAGAATTATCAATGACTGGCTTAACATTATCTAAATTCTTTACTATTTTTTTATCATTTTTAACCGAAACGGAAATTCGATTAACCTTATTTTTAGCTGGCGGCAAAATTGCTTGCGGTTTCTTCTCTGGTTTTACTTCGGTAATAATTTTATCAGGATAACCGAAATACTGCGCAGCTAACATGGTATTTTCATTTTCAAAATTACCAACAACTACGCCGACCCCTATTTGGCTAAAATCAGGATCAATCATATTGGCATAATGCGTCTTACTTTCTTTCCAAGCTTCAACTGCCTCTTTAGCGCTATTAAAGCCGACGGCTAAATTTTCTCCGGCCACAGTATAGCGATAACCATAGTCCTTAAGCCAATCGGACAATTTTCTACCGTCAGGTCCAGTGTGTGAAAAGTATGATTGGACCAACATATCTTCTGCTTTGGCATAAGCAGCTTGTGATAACTGAATATTTTCCGTTAAAGGAGCAACTGATACATTTTTTCTTTCTTGATTGGTTAAGCTAATTATTTCTGTAACATAATTTCTAATAACATCAGGTGACAGCCAAGCAATAGATGGCAATCCTAAAACAAACATGATTACCAAAACCTTAGTCACCACAGCCGTAGAGGCATAAAACATTATCCGCTTAGGATGAATAGCTTGCGGACGCCAATTATTACCGTCATGCGGCACAAAAAAATCCTTAAAACTGCCTCTACCTAAAGGATTCCTGCCGGCTCTAATCTCATCACCATCACCGACACCATCACCGTCAGTATCAAACTTATTAGGATTAGTGCCAATCATTTTTTCCACCTCATCGCAGATGCCATCACCGTCAGTATCGTGCTGGCCGAATTGACTATTTAAAAAAGATAAAAAATCTTCGCCGTTTTTAAACGATTTTGGTTTTATTTTTTTTGGCATATATCTTTTAACATTATAACATAAAAAAATAAATTTAGTCTACTTAAAAACCCTTAAATATTTCATCAAGGGTTTTAATCGTATCTATTTTTTAATATATTTAGCCACTTCGCAAATCTCCATGTTGCAAGAAGTATACTTACTTTTCTCATCGCCAGAAAGATAAACTATAATATCCTTGGGATACAATCTTTGCTTTTTAACTAAGTCAGATAAAACCTTAGTTAAAAGATCTTCTTTAAACCAAGCTGGTTCAATATAATGAGCATTGACGCCATAAGATAAAGAAAGTTCTCTAACTCTTTTTTTATCAGAACATTTTACAAACAAAGGCACAGTTGGGCGATAGGAAGATAAAACTTCAACTGAAAAATTACTCAAATCGCTAACTATTATTTCCTCAACTCCTAATTCTTCAGCAGCCTTAACGGCTGATTTTGATAAATAATCAATAGCTTTGTTTTCATCACGAATTGAAGCATTAAAAACCAACGATTTCATTCGATCAACTTTACCAGCGATTTTTGACATTGTTTTGACTGCGCTAATCGGATGTTTACCATAAGCCGTTTCTCCAGAAAGCATGATGGCATCGGTACCATCCAACAAAGCATTAGTTACATCAGAAACTTCAGCTCTGGTTGGTCGAGGATTGTCAATCATGGTATGCAACATTTGTGTAGCAGTAATAACAGGCTTCTGACGCTCAACGCATTTCTTAATCAACATTTTTTGCACAAAAGGCACTTCCTCCATTGGAATTTCTACACCCAAATCACCGCGGGCCACCATAATACCATAAGCGTGGTTTAATATTTTATCAATATTATCAACACCAGCCTGATTTTCAATCTTGGCAATAATTTTTATTGGGCTTTTTTTAGCATCAAGCATTTTTTGGATAGCAACAACGTCTTTATCATTCCTGACAAAAGAATGAGCAATAAAATCAATGTCTTCTTTAATAGCCCAACTAATAAAAGATTTATCCTTAGCGCTTAATGAAGGTAAATTTAATTCAACACCAGGTATATTAATACTCTTTTTGCCTTTAATAACGCCATCATTTTGGACTTCACACAATAAAGCATCATTTTTCTTACCTGTTACCAATAAAGCCGTCTCGCCATCATCTATCAAAATCATAGCTCCCTTAGGCGTTTTTTCAACTAAACCGTGAAAATTAACCAATAATAATTTTTCCGAAGAAAAACCTGTCTTGGCTCCGGCCACTTTAATAATGTCTCCTTTTTTAATAACTAAATTTCCATTTTCAAAAGGCAATGTCCTCATCTCAGGTCCTTTAGTATCAACTAAAATAGCCAGTCTTTCTGAGGCGGCTCTGACATTCTTAACTACTAAGCTTGATTCTTCTGGTGTTTGATGAGCAGTATTCAAACGAACAACATCAACACCCTCATGATGCAGCTTCTTAATGAAATCAATAGCACAATTTTCACTTGAAATTGTGGCTACTATTTTTGTTTGTTTTTTAATCATATTATTTTATTGTTATTTGCAAATCATAATACAAAATGTTTTTTTTGGCAATAGTTGCTAATCAAAAACAGACTGTTTTAGTCTGCTTTTGATTAAATTATTTATAGCGACTACTTACTGGTCGGAATCTTAACACATCTTAATTTATGGGTTGCTTCATTAGCGCAATAATCATAGTCAGCTTTAATGTAAGCATTATTATCATCTCCAAATTGCCTTAAATATGGGCTACGGTCACAATAAGTCTCTCCAGCAGGAACAGATGCTCCTCCACAAACTATATCACCTGCGGCTGTCGCGCACAATGGTCCAGCCGGATATGATGTGCCATAAACCCAATATTTGTCAGTAAAATTAGCATTAAAGCCATACGGATTTCTTAATCCATCAGTAGCATAACCAGTATTATTAGCTGCTCCTGACCCCGCACAGCCAGCGCCATTAGCCCCGCCGTCAACATTTATCCTAGTACTTGAACAAAGATTAGCTGTGGTAGCTGGCACTTTCAGGCTATTTTCTAAAGTAGACCAATTAGTATTGTTTGGCAACATATAACCGGTTGGACAAATACCCTGAGTATTCAATCCGTAATTAACACCAACACTAGAACCGTGTCTATACTTAATCGGCAACCAAGAAGTAGCGCTCAAATTAACTATATCATTAAAATATAATTCGGTCTGATTCAAGCCATTAGAAACGTCTTCAGCTGTCCAACACATAGTGGTATCACTTTGACCAGTTGCGAAATCAATCGTGGCATAAGTCCCTGCCCAACCGCAATCTCTTCTGGCTTGACACTCGGTACTATCGTTTGCTTCAGTGCCATAACATTGCCAATAATATTCTCCCCTCCGCTTATATGAACCGCTAAGACCTGTGCCGACCACGGTAGCTATATTGGATCCAGTTGGAGCAAGAGAATAAGTGCAAGCTCTACCTGGACCAGCCTCACCGCCATTAGCGCCAGCGACAAAAGAATTAAAAGTGGTGTTATCAAATGATCCATAATAAGCTCCGCCAGGCGTAACTGGTTTTATAGTCCGGTTATTATTCACCGTTTGTTCAGCCGAAGCAATACCGCATTGAACCAATTTAGCATTACAGTCAGCCAAGACATTACCAGTGTCGTCACCCTTGCACTTCCAATTCCATTTATCCATCAATTCATAATAACCTGGTTGTGTTGTCCCCAACTTATCAACATCGCCTATTACTCCGATAGACGAGAAGCCATTACTTTTAAACGGATTACCATGAACACATAAATTACTAATTGCTTTAGTGTTCCACTTAGTTTCAGTATAATAATTATTGTTTAATATACCGCAAGCAGTCCTATTAGCCGAACAATCAATATTTGTTCCATAAAAATTACAAGTCCAATGCCATTTGCCATCAACAATCGTAACATTTGATGGAATTCCTCCAGCTGCACAAGCTAATTCATTGCTAATAGAGCTGGAGCTAACATAATTACCATTATTAGCACTACCACAAGCGCAATCGGCTGCGGTCAAAGCTATAGGGGCTGAGGTAGTAGTATTAAGTGTAGCGCAACCTGAAGCCTGACAAGTGACTGACAAAGTTACATTATGACCACCAACCGCCAAAGAGCTTGGTATGTAAGTAGCTGAGCTGGCAACCACTGTCCCATCAAGTTTCCAAGCATAACTTGGATTTATACAATTGATTAAACTGGTAACAGACAAAGTTGGTAACGCATTAGTACAGAATTGATTCTTGTTAGTATTAATAGAAACGATAGGATTGGCAAGCGGTTGCAAGGTTATTTGTTTAACTGGGGAATTAATTACAAACGGGCAAGCTCCTCCGCAAGAAACAGACAATTTAATCCATTTATTAGCATAAGAGCTTAATGGACTAATTAGTTGTGAGTTGTTTGTCCCGCCCAAAAAATTAGTCCATGGACCAGCTTGGGCATTAGCATATTTCCAGCTATAGGTTGGATTTTCACAAGTCCCAGTAATATTACTACTCAAAGTCAAGTCTAAAACATTAGAACAAATATTAGCAGTGTTTGTAGGAATTATTACAGAAGCTGTGCTGGTGGCGACTGAAGAAACCGTTAAGCTTGCTTCCAAGTCATTACTACCAGTAAAACAACTATCATTACAATGAACTTTGACTTTATAAATCCCGGCGCTATTTGCGGTCCAAACAACGTTATTACTATTTGCCAACAAAACATTATCCTTATACCAACTGTAAGTCCTATCAGAACAGCTACCGGCAACATTAGCTGTCAAATTAGTTGAATTTCCTGCGCAAAGCTGACTATTACCCGTTATGTCAACGCTTGATAAATTAGTGCTGTTTAAAACAGTTAATATTGTAGAAGTACTTTTAGCAGTATAACAGCCTGGACACAGTAAACTAGCGCCAATAGTATAAGTACCTGGGTTAGCAAAAGTGGTTGTGCCATTAGCTACAAAGCCTGGCTGAGCTTGGCCATAATTTAAAGCTGTTGATACCCCATTAACAGTAATTATGACATCATTCTGCATATTCATTGAGCAATTGGAAATCGTTCTAATGGTTACTGCTTGATTAGCGCAAACAGGATTAGGTGTAACTATCATTGACAAATTTGAAGGTTGAGGATTGCTTATAGCAACTGACTTAAGATCCTCGACATCAGGTGCGCAAGCTTCATTAGAACAACTTAATTTAACTCTGTACCATTTAGCAGCTGAAACAAAATTGTCAGTATAAGTTGATCCAAAATTATTTATTGATTCTGACCAAGTAGCTCCGTTATCAACACTATAACGCCAAGACCAAACTTGTTGATTAGCTGGACAATTAAAGCTACCTGTTTGATTAGCCACAAGATTGATATTCTGGGTTGAGCCAGAACAAATAGACGATGGGCTGACGGTCAGATTAACACCCATTTGTCTATTAGGAACGAATGAAATCGTAGCCAACGATGATTGTTTAGTGTTCGTTCCTGTTACGCAAATTGAATTACATTTTGCTTTAACATAAATCTTATCACCATTATTAAACGAGTTGGTAATGCTTATTTTCTTATTAGTGCCTAAGGCGACATCAAGGTTGGCATTGGGCGACGCACCTATCATTTTTCTCCAATCATAAGTTATATCACTGGGGTTACAAGTGCCCACAGGCATAGCTTCCCATTCGCTCACTGAAGATGAGCAAATAGTGGTAGTGGCAATAGAAACGCTGGAAATCGTCTGACTGCCCTGAACATTTATAATTTTAGTAGATGTCACTATGCCTCCGTTAGCATAACAACCAAGACTGTTGTTACAAGCCATGGTAACGGTTGCGATGGATGATGAAACGCCATTAGGCAAAGAAACTCGCCATTTTCCAGTTACACCCGGAACTATGGTGGCATTTGAATTAAACGATAAGTTATATCTCGGATCCAAGCAATTACCGGTAGAAGTTACATTGAATAGCGTGCCAGCGCAAACAGATCCTGGGGCATCAATATTAACAACTGGACTCACTATTTCAGCTAAGGTTAATTTCTTAGCACCATAGACTGGCGCATTGTGGCAGTCTTCATCAGCACAATTATATTCTGCCCGATACCAACGATTATTAATAAAAGGTGAAGAAATTAGCGAACCATCTAAACTAGTCCAAGTATTATTATCATCAGAATAGCTCCAAGAAATGGTAGTATTTCTGCCAGAGCATGGGCTTGGTATTCCACTATGAGTTTCTGTCAAATTTATTGAATTAACTTTGGCTGGACAAATATTAGTCAAATTGGCAGTGCTGGTAATTGTTAAAATCTTAGTAGGATCATATCTAAAATCATAATTACCGGATGTTTGCATAGTGCTAGTAGCACAATTATTTTGACATTTTACTTTAACTCCAATCAAGGTGGAGCCAACCTGTTTTAGCTGATCAGTATTAAGTGTGATAGAAGCATCGTTGGACCAATCCTTTATAACAGTATTATTATCCGGATTATTTGAAAACCACTGATAACGAATATTGTTAGGAGAACAAGAACCGGAAACTTCCGCTGAAAAGCTCATTGGGCTGCCAATACATTTTTTGGCATCTGGTCCATGAATAACAACACCGCTAGTTTGTTCGCAACTCTTGAAAGCTTGGCAATTATCACTGCCGCATTTCCAGGTCCAACCCGATCCATCAGTTTTAGCCGTTATGGCCGTGGCTGTAATTCCACCAACGCACAAAGTTGTTGGCGCAAATTGAGCAAATTCAGCATCAAGATAATGACCTCCGTGTGGTGGCTCAGCACAGCTACTCTTAAAAGCTTCACATTTATCGCCACCGCACTCCCAAGTCCAACCAGAGCCATCAGTTTTTAAAACAGGGGTGGAAGCTGTGACTCCGCTATCGCAAACCGGGTTAACTAAATTTAAATATGGCGCGAATTCATCGTTAGTAAAACTACCTCCAGTGGGCGGAATTTTACAACCCTTATAGCTAATACTACACATTTCCCCACTACCTCTTTTTAAACCATTATCGCAAGAATATTCACATTTTTTAGTAACTTTATCGCAATAAAAACCTTTTACAAACTGCTTATTGCCAATATTATAATCACTTTTATTGACTATACCATAATCACACAATCTTCCTCCGATGTTTAAAGCCCTATCAAGTCCTCCTCTTAATTTCGGATTAAGATCAGCGGACTGAGTTTCTAAAAGTTTAATAGTGACACTGCTGGTACCAAAATTATGGCAGACACCTTTCTCTGCGGTTTGGCAATATCTAATAACTGAAAATTCATCATCTTTCCCAGTAGCAACTCCGTAATATCTCAAATTAATATTCTTGTCAGGAAAAACAACTTCTGTCCCATCAGGATTAGTATAATTACACTGCCACATCCAAGAACCCTCTTTATACCAAGGGCTATCATAATCACAAAATTTCAAATTACCAGAATTGTCAGCTAAACACACATCAGACATAACAGAGTTATAAGTAGCATTAGCTCTTGGTATACTAACGTTAAGCAAGTCTTGCCAATTCCCGCCGACTAACAAAGACTTAAATTCATTTTTACCAAATGGTGTATAGCCTTTCTGATAAAGATTGTTTAAATTGTGATATTCATTATACCAAGAAACATTGACATTATTACTTGAATTTTTACATAGTTTGCTCACAACAGCATCATTGGTAATATTATTCATATCCTGATAACTAACAATATTTTCGTTTAATGAACCACAAGCGGCTAAATAAGAAAAACAATCATTCTCTTTACCGCATGACCAGTGATAGATTCCTTTTTCTCCATCAAAAGTTACTTCAACTTCATTATTCGGCTGATTACACAACCCCTTACATTTAAAATTAGTTTTTATCTCTTTACCGTTATTAATAGCTTCTATATCTTCTGGCTTGATATCGCATAACTCAATACCTTCTTTATTTTGACCAAAATTTCTAACTACAGCACCATAAAAATCATCCCAACCAATAAAATAATATTTATTAGCATTGGTGGCGCAAGTTAGATAATCGGCTTCACATTTATTCGGTCCGCAATTCCAAAGCCATTGGTTGCCTTTTTTAGTTACGGTGGCCATGTGTCCATCAGCGCAAACCTTAATACAATCTCTGACATCGCCAATTCCGGTACAAATGCCGTTACAGTTAGTTACATTAGGATCTTTAGCTATCCCTTGGCAAAAAGATTCCCAACTTGAATAAACTTGTTTGTTAATATTTTGAGAACATTTTACAGAATAAGCTTCGCAATCAACCGTGCCATCAATATCACCAAAAAAATCACCGCATTGCCAAACCCATTTTGTTTCGCCAGTAACAGAATCAACAACTGTTTTCAAGCCTTTTACTTCTCCGTTCAGACAAAAACCATTTTTTACAGCCGCTTTAGCCATAGCGTCATAATCCCAATAAGTTCCTTGATGCGGCGGCTTAGCGCAATTAGTTTGATTGATGGAACAATTTTCTTTTCCGCCAAATTTATCTTTACAAATCCATTTCCAAAAACCATTTGATAATTTTACAGAATCTGGTTCTGTAATTAAATTATCTTTTGCTATATCAATAAATAAGCTATAGCCGTTACCGCAATAAAATTGCTTTTCAGATGCTTCCAGTCTACCTAATTCAATAATTTGTTTATTGTAATTTTTCTCTGTTAAATTATTTTTTAAATAAGTGTTCGGACTAATTTTGTCAGTTGTACGGCAGTGGGCTTGATAAGCTCGACAATCTATAGCGCCTTTACTTTTAGGAAAAAGACATTCCCATGTCCAGCCACCACTATAATATTCTCCTTGCAAACTGTTGTTAACTCTCAACAATTGATGTTTGAGCGATCCCAAAACTAAATGACCCGAAGCCGGACAAAAGAAATTTTTCAAAGTGCTAGTAGAATTAGGTCCTTGAGCATTTTTGATGGTCTCGGCTGTAACTGTTTGTTCATTAGCAAGACCGCAAATAGCTGCTGTGGCATAACATTTCTCAACCTGTTTCCAACTTAGCACTTTGCCGTCTTTATCATATTTATCAGGAATATAATTTTGATTTTTTTCACCATTAGCATCATTACACTCTTGAGTGCCAACGCAATTCCATTCATAATAACCATCCGCATTAGGCGTTAAAACACCATTATCATTGGGCGTCAACCAAGTTTCCTGAGCTGTTTTCCAATTATCAGCTTTGGCATTGCACAATTCGTTGGGTGTTGGTGTCTTGCCCTTTGAATACAGCTTGCTATAAGCTGATCCGCATTCAGCACGCCGACAAGCAATACAATGATTATCATCATAAGTCGTTGTGGCCATACCAACTGCATCACAATTCCAACGCCAAACATTTTCGCCAGTTAACAAAGATATTGGTGGTTGAGGCACAGCGTGCTTATCAGCTTCACCTCCATAAATAACCTGTTTTCCGTCATTTAATTTGCATAATCTACTGCTTAATGTAGTGGTAGAAGCGATTAAAGCAGTGTGAGCGCCATTAGGTTGTTCAGCGCACGTAGCTTTATAATCAATCCCGCATTTTTTATCAAAACTAGCCGAGCCAGATGTTCCCTTGCAATCCCAAGAGCAACCCACAACAACTTTATTAGCATCATAATCAGTACTCTCAGTTCCATCAGAATATTTAAATTTAAAAACAGAGTATCCGTCACCTCCCCACTGGGCAAGTATTAAGGTTGGATATTCTTCGTCGCGACAAAAACAAGCGGCACTGGGATCAGCTTTACCATTAGCGACATTAGTTGAAATTCGATCATAAAGGACTTTTAAGCCTTGACAATATGATGTCATGTTAGTCATATCTACTACCCCCTCACAAGCATCGCAGCGATCACTACAGCATTCGGCTTGAACTTGCCAAATAAAATTACCGCAATTTAACAAATCTTTATCAGTAATCCTGTATCTTGTCCCATCAACATAGACTTCTTTTACTTTTCTGCCCTTAGTGCCATCAGGATTTTTTTCATAAACCTCAAGCTTGTATCGTTTAGCGCCTGACCCGGCATTCCAACGCAAATCAATAAAACCCCAATTAGTATCAACTATTGGTTGAATTAAGGTTGGTTTATTGCAGTCCACGGCCGAAACAATATTATTGGGCCAAAAAATAAATAACCCAAAAGTAAGGCAAATAAAAGCGGCGGCGAAATAAAAATTTATTTTTCTATTCATATATTTTTTTAATTGTTTCTTTTGGGTAAATAACAAGGTTCGGACAAACCATTGTAACTGTCTTTACAATACCATTTCCAACGGTTATTTAAAGTATCAAAAAATGGATTAATAGCATTCGGTGGGAAGTTAAAATTGACCGACCTGACGTTAAAACGCATAAATACATTGCCATACCCTTCTTGGTAAGTATAATAACCGGGACTGCGATTGCCAGTAATATCAGAGACAAATTCATCTTCATTTTCACAACCGAAACTACAGAGTTTTATGGTACCACCTTCAGAACAATTTCTACTCATTTCTACTTCAGTAGCTGAACCAGTCGAATAAAAAGGATCGCAACGTAAATGATTAACAGAACATTTTTTCTTATTATTTTTTGTAGCTAAATCATTACTCGCCACATCATCACCGTCACAAGTCCAGTTAAGCGTCTTATTGCCTAAAATAATATCTAATCCGCTAATACTTTTAGTACCTGGGCTGCAAACCATATTTCTTTGCGTCGAACTATTTTTAAAATTTAAAACTGTATTAGTAGTCAATGTTTGATCCCAATCCACGCTTAGGCCGCAATCAGCAAAAGTAGCATAACAACGATTAACTAATTTAGTCCCAAGACTATCAAAACAATCCCAATTAACATAATTTCCAAGGCTATCTTCAACAAAATTACCAGCAGTCAAACTGCCACCACAGAGATGAAATGGCTCACTTGTTTTCAAATAATCAAACTGAGTTTTAGTTAATGATTTATTGTTGGCATCACCGCAAATCGCTTTTTCAGCCTGACAAGACACTAAATCTATCTGACCATTATAAGAGCCACGACATTGCCAATTCCAAGCACCCTTAACATAATCATTGTAGCGCGAAATTACGCCGTCACCATTTAAATCTCTGTCGGTCTCTCGCAAATTAACCACATCGCCACGAGTACAAAGACTAGTGGCTGTTAATCGAGCTGATCGATCAACATCATAAGGACTCACTGTCCTGTTATTATATTCTCCACAAGAAACTCGTTTAGCATAACAATCAACAATCGTATCCCTTGACCCACTTAAACCAGGATAAGAACATTGCCAAGTTCTTTTAAGATTATTGGTTTCTGCATTTATATTAACGGCCCTGCCACTAATACCACATAACTGGCCAGGTATATTATTAGTGATAATATTATTCCAAAGATTGTCGGTTAAATTTTTACCATTAGCCGTACCACATTTACTTAAAGAACAATCGACCATTATCCCCTCATCTTCAGGATCTTCGCATTGCCAAGTCCACTCATCATCAAAATTATTTATAACGTTATCTTTCAGCCTACCTTTTAAGCATGGCGTAGCTGCTCTGATTTGACTTTCTGTCATTAAAGCACTTGAATCCTTTAAGCCACAGGTAGCTCTTTCGGTTACACTGCAAGGCAAACTGCTTGTACCTATATTACAATTCCAAGCCCAAGTAGCTGTCTGACTATTATAGCCAGGTATAGTCGAGGTTCCAATAAAACATAATTCGGCTCCTGGTTTTAAACTTCCAGTTGAATCAGGAAATTTTTTAAAAATATCATTACCACAAACCGGTTTATTACGAACACTATCAGATTCACAAATTCCATTCAAAGAAGCTTTGCAATCTACTTTGGTGCCTTTTCTCAAAGAATTGCCTGGACCAAAATTAGGTAAATTCTTTCTCCATTCACATTGCCATTTAAAAACAATCTTACCACTCTCTCTACTATAACCTTCAATTATAGGCGTTGAATCTGTTCCACATAAATCAGGATTGGCTGGAGCGCTTTTTAAGCCAAAGAAAGCATCGTTAGTGCAAGTTGATTGTGCCACTGTTGGTGCTGGAACATAGTATTCTCCATTATTTTTATTACCACAAACGCCATTATCTCCCCAACCAACAGAACAATTAACCGTCTTTAAACGATCTTCATTAGTATTGGAATATTTTTTAGTTTTGCTGCATGTCCAGCCCGAGTTGTAGTTAGGATTCCAAGCGCTATTATCCGGGGCTTTATAATCATAACCACAATATCCTGGATAAGTTTGCGCATTAGGGTACTCTATAGAAGCGTAGGAACTTGGAAGACCGATATCGCAAAATCTTCTTTCGTTTTGTTCAACAAAAACACCTCTTTCATTAGCTTTATTAAAATAATCGCTTTTAGTGAGAAAAATTGAGTTTGGTCCTTCCGGGTCGCACGGATCTCCTTGTTTAGTCAAATCAATTCTGCATTTAGGATTTGGATAAGCATAACATTGCGTTTCACCGCAACGCCATTCCCAATAGTCAAGTTGTCCAGAAGAACTAAGAACCTCTCTAACGATTGGATTAGTATTGCCATCATCAAAAGCGCCGCATAATTCGGAACTAGGCTTTTCGTCTTCATCATACCACTTATCATTAGCCAAGCCACAAGCAGCGCAAGGTTTAGCAAAATAACTGTTTGCCGTTAACGGAAAGTCAGCCCAGTCACTCCAATTAGTTGCTAAACAACTCGATGTTGATGTTGCCCTGGCAAAACACGGCCGTTTACAACCGGTTGGGAAACCATCAGCATCCCTGGCAACCTGGCAATTGCTATCGCAAATTAACGCTTCGGTTCGGCTAACATCACAACCAAGCGAAGAGCAAGTTAGCCCGCCAAAATCACCTCCATCGCATTCTTCATCAACGTCTTTCTTGCCATTGCCACAAATTGCTGGCCCTTCGCAACGACTAGTGTCAAAAGTGCATTTTTTAGCGCTAAGATTGACCTGTCCGCCCGGCAAATAGTCGGTATAACAAGCTAAATTACCATTAGTAAAAGAATAACCTGGTAGATTAGGGAAGGTTATCCGCTGACAAGTTTGATTATTTAAATTACTATTATCGCATTGCTCTGCAAATGGCGAATATCCACCCAACGGGTTAGGGATATCATAAGTCTCAACACGTGTATTACCACACTTAGCACAACGACGGTAGTTTACAGAACAATTATCACAACTTATTTCTCCATAACCTTGACCAGCTGTTTCGCAATTTGTTATTCCATCTGCATAAACAGGCCGTCCATTAACAAGATCGCATTGTTCACCTCTGGCCTCATCAAGAATATTATTGCCACAGGGATTGACTTCGGTGGCGCAATCGCTGGTATTAAGTCGACAGTCAGCGCTACAAGTTAAAATTCCACTGACATAATTACTATTATAAACACTGCATTGATTACTCCCTCCCGGCAAATCATTCCCATCACATTCTTCGCTATCATCACGTACGCCGTTGCCACAATTCGAAGAAAAACAATTAACAGAGTCCCTACCCTCTTGGCAAGTCCAAGACCAGCGACGATTACTAGAATTCCATGAAGCCATTGAGGCTATACCGCTTAGACATGAACCTGAATTATCATCAACATTAAAAGGACCGCATTCAGGCACCGCTAACACTGGCTTAGCTGCCAGTAATAAAAAAAGCGCCAAAAAGCATACCGAAAAAACTTCGGCTGCTCGAGGCACACGTAAAAAAAATCTTTTCATAAGCAATGGGGATTTAAAAATATAAAAACAAATTAAATATTTTAGAACATATTGTTAATATTATTATAACAAACTTTTTTAAAAAAAAGAACAAGCTGTTTATCTTGTAGACAGCTTGTTCTAATTTTTTATCTATCAACAAATTATTTAGATAATTTTGAATTTATTTTATCAACAATGTCCTTTAAGGAGATGTCTGATTTAACTAAAAAATCATCAGCGCCTAATTCAAGCGCCTTATCAATATCAATCTTTTGACTTAAATTAGAATTAATAAATACAATTGGTTTGTTTTTCCAACTCTTCTTTTCTGTTAAAACGCCGAAACCATCTACCTTAGGCATCATTAAATCAAGCAAAACTAAATCAAATGATTTTGTCTTTAGATTATCCAAAGCTTCAGCGCCATCATTAGCTACCGTAACTTCAAAACCTAAATTAGATAATTTTAGCTGAAGCGCCTTAGATAAGGTTGTTTCATCTTCAGCAATTAATATTTTTTTGGCCATATATTTTCCTTATATAATCATAACAAGCAAAACAATCTTTAGCAAGCCCCCGCCTGAAGATTACTTGGTTACAATTTCAATTGTCTTTTCCACTCGTCTGATATCAGCTAAAAGTCTAGAGCGTTCACTGTTATGCAAAAAAATATTTAAAACGCTTTTACCTCCATTTTTAGCATAATTACACATTTCACCCACCTTTTTGCCTTGATTCAAAGAAACAAATGATTCTAAGCTTTTAATTTTATTAACTCCGGCTATCTTTTTAATCCTGCCCTCTTTTTTGGCAAAAATTTTCATAGCAGCGGTATAACCCAACACTTTTTTAGGAGTAACTATTTTTTGAGGAATACGAACTAAGATATCATTCAATGAATGATTAATGCCGTAAGACATTTCATACATTTTGTGTCTAAAGCCACCAACCCGCGGACCGAGCTCTATAATCTTAAACTTACCATGTGTATACATTAATTCTATATGAGCCGTGGAACTTCGAAGTCCAATAGCATAAACAGCTTTAGTGGCAACTTTTTCGGCACTAACTATTTCTTCTTTAGAAAGCATGGTCGGAGTGGTCTGTAAATAACCAAAAAAATCATCAAAACCGATTGCTCGTCCGGTTTTAATATGACACATCGGTAAAAAAGTTATTTGCCCACGTCCATCAACATAAGCATCAATTGAATACATCTCTCCCTCCATAAACTGCTCCACTAAAATCTCTGGTTCTGATTTTCTACCGTTTTCTTTATAAATTTTATTAATCTTTTTAAAAATCTTAGTCAACGATTCTTCAAGCTCTTCTTCATGAAAACAGATAGTTACCAAAAGACTAGCTGCTAAATTAGCTGGCTTTATAACTAAGGGAAAACCGACTTCCTCAACAATTTTTTTAATAGTCTGTTTGTTATTCTTGGTTATAACAACATGATTAGGACTAATTTTCTTGTCATAAGCGGCAAAATGCTCACGCATAGCAATCTTATTGACAGCCACTTTTAACGACTCGGAAGTTGGCGTACGAACATAAGGTATATGAGGAATAATTTTAGCAAAAGTTGGTATATTTTGATCTTTACGGCAAGTCACTACCAAAATTTCATCTCGATATTCCATTAAAATCTTTTTAGCCTTTAATGGCTTGCTAAGGTCAATATCAATCACTACATCAAATCCGTTGGGTTTTTCTCTATGTTCAACCGTTTTAAGATCACGTACCAAACCGACACGAATTTCACGCCCCAATTTATCATTCAATAAATGAGCCGCCTTAATAGCCTCGCTCGGCGCGCTATTTACAAACAGAATCAAATCTCTTTTTTGCATAATGCAATGGTTAATAATTTTTAGTGCCAAACTGTTGGCGTTAACTAACTTACTTTGTTTTTAATAACTAAAAACAAGGCTTTAATATAACATTAAAACTTGATTTTATCAATAGTAACAAACTTACTTAAAAATTAAAAAATACAGCCAAAATCATTATTTCTTTATATTGCCTGAACAATCATAAACCTTGTTCCACCAATAATGCCCTTGCCAAAAACCATAAATAATACCACCAAAAGAAAAAACTAATAAAATCAAATAATGAATAAACCACCATTGATCCCAGCTTAAGCCATGAGAATACTTATCAAAATTATCCACCAAGGCATTAAGCCATAGATACTCTCCAAACGAATAGATGGAAAAAGCTAACAGCCAGCCCAATAAAGTAAAACCGACAATATAAATACGACGTTTAATGGGATTCTTTTTATGAGTACACAAGAGCTTATACATAGTGTTTATATTTTATTGTATATATTCTTCTTTAAACATTTGCACAGTTAGGATAAAATAAGAAATCAAAAGCGGGCCCAAAACTATGCCGATTAAGCCGAATAATGAAAAGCCAACAAAAATGCCAATTAAAGATTGCAATGGATGGATTTGTCCTACTCGTTTTTGAATAACTGGCCTCAAAAAATTATCAATGGTGCTAATAAACAAGCCCCAAACAAGGAATATTGATCCAGCCAACAAACGATCATTAACCAATAAGTAAATAACGGCCGGCACCCAAACCGATGGGGTGCCCAAAAATGGCACAAAGGCTAATAACGTAGCGGCAAATCCCCAAAAAAAAGCGCCTGGAATTTTAAAAGCTAAAAAACCAATCGTTACTAAACTACCCTGGATTAGAGCAATCAATCCGCTGGTTAATAAGGTGGCATAAGTTATTTTTCTAAATTCATGCGCCAAACGAATAGTATTGCTGTCAGAAAAAGGTACAATAGAATAAATAAATTTTTTTAATTTTTTGTCTTCAGTTACTAGTAAAAAATAAAACAAAAAATACATAATCACTGCCGTAATGGCTTGGACGGAAACCATCGACAAAGTGCCAAAGAAAAAATTCTTAGCCGCGGGACCAGCCTTAGTTAGCTGCGCGGTAATAGCATCAGTCTGTCCGACAGTTTGCCAAAGCTGATTAAGCCAAATATTATGTTCCGCCCAATAAATTATTTGCGGCAAAATATTTTCTAATTCTTGATAAATAACTGAAACTAATAAAGACAAAGGTATTAAAAAAACGACCACCGAAACAAGAATAACTAAAGCGGCAGATAAACTGCGGTTAAATTTAATTTTATTAACCAGCCAGTCATGCATAGGCCTAAAAATAACAAACAAAATAAACGCCCCTAAAAAAGCATTAAGGTATTTTCTTAAAGCATAAAAAATAATGCCGGTAATCAAAATAACCAAGCATAAGGCCATTGCTCTTTTAACACTTTTTTCTTTCCACATAATATTTTATAAATATATTTTAACAAATTTATAATAATCTGGCAATTCCTACTAAATTTGCAGGAATTAAAAATATTTGTTAAACTAAACATAATAAATAATCCACTTGTTGGCGGAAAATTAAAAATATGTACGAGCTACAAAAACTATCTTACGCCTATAACGCGTTAGAGCCGATAATTGATGCTGCAACCATGGAAATACACCACTCCAAACATCATCAAACTTATGTTAATAATTTTAACAAAGCTTTAGAAAATTATCCTGATTTGCAAACCAAAACTCCGGAAGAAATTATTAAAGATTTAGATTCTTTACCAGTTATCGAAGCTGATAAAAGCGCTATTAAAAATCATGGTGGCGGTGTGGTTAACCATAATTTCTTTTGGCAGATTATGAATCCAGCTTTAACTAAAGACGAAAATTTAGAAAAAGAAATTATCGAAACTTTTGGTTCGGTCGAAGCTATGAAAACAAAATTTAGTGAAACCGCCCTAAAACATTTTGGTAGCGGTTGGACTTGGTTGGTGCGCAATAGCGATAATAAACTGGAAATTTATGCAACGGCTAATCAAGACAGTCCCTTAGCTAAAGGCCACACCCCGCTTTTAACTATCGACGTTTGGGAGCACGCCTATTATCTTAAATATCAGAATAGACGTCAAGAATATATTGAAGCTTGGTGGCAGCTGATTAAATTTATTTAATTACTTATACTTAAAACCGCTTTAAAATTTTAAAGCGGTTTTATATTTTTTGAAATTATTTTAATAGCGAAACACTAAACCAAGCTCAACTAATTACATTCATTATTGCAGACAAAATTATAATTATTAAGCGAATTACCACATCCATTTGTTCCAGAGTTTAATTGTGTACTTTTAAGCTGACAACCTAAACAGCTGTAGTTTACAGTACCAAAATTACACGCGCCAGAAAAACAACTGCCCGACCTACCTATAGTATTGCTATTTATACAAGAGGCACTACAACCACTAATATTAAAAGATCTCACTGTCCCACAATAATTATCACTTTTACAACAACTGTCACAAGGTGTATTGCAAGTTATTCCACAAGTTGTTTGACCGGAGCAAAGACCAGTTGCTCCACCGCAAGCTGCTGGCGTGCAACAACTATCATTATAACAAATATTTGTTCCGCATTCACTTTTTAAATCTTCCGCTACTTGATTAACACAAAAACCAGAAGAACATTTTTTGCAAGAGCCACAATCAGTGTTAGTTACGCAAGGATCTTGGCAAGTGCCACTAATACAAACTTGTACTCCACTACAAGTGGAACCACTACAACTAGCCGTATTAACAGAGCATTGATTAATCTTAGTATAATCAGCAACAACCGTTGTACCACACTTTAGTTGATAAGTACTTAAATCACAAGTTAAAGAACCAGAGGTTAAAATAGGAATAGCTATGCATTTACCACCGCAACCGTCGCCATCACCACAATACTTACCAATACAATTAGGCATGCATTGGTTATTAATACTCCCAGGTAGAGCTATCGCTGCGCCAGCAGCCAATTCATTAACTGGTTTTTCTAAGACATAGCCTAAGGCATAGGAAGTGCCGCTATTTATCTGAGCATAGGTATAGGTTTCTCCAGTATTAGGTCCAGCTGGTATCTTACCCATAAAGGTTTTACCAGATTGTGCTCCGACTAAGGCTTTACCGACATCTAAGGCAGAAGTAGGCGGATAGGTATTCTCTTCATTATAATATAGCTCTAGAGCAGTTTGCATTTGTTTTATATCCGAGATACGCTTCGCGTCTCTCGCTTTAACTCGAGCTGTACTTAGAGCCACTGTTGTTAAAGTTGCTAGGATACCGATAATTACTATTACTACCAATAATTCTATTAAGGTAAAACCTTTATTAGTCTTGCTCATAATTTTTTCTCGCCAATAACCTTAGACGAGGTATAATATTTTTAAAAATATAAAAGCGATTCCTCTTTTCTCTGACCAGGGCGGATTATTCTAAAACAAAAAGATTTTCTAGTTTATATTTATTATACCTTACCTTAACCATCATGACAATTTTTTGGAGTAAATAAAAAAGAGGTTCGCTTGAGCTTCTTTTTTATTATTAAAAATTATTTATTTAATCTCAAATGGCCATTGGCTGTATTCAGCTGAACCACCAAGTTGCTTCTCAATCTTCATTAAACGATTATATTTAGCGGTGCGCTCACTACGAGCTGGGGCGCCAGTCTTAATCTGACCAGTGCCTAAAGCCGCTGAGAGGTCAGCGATAAAAGTATCTTCAGTTTCACCGCTGCGATGTGAGATTACCGCGGTCATTTTATTGGCTCTCGCCATCATCACCGCCTTGACAGTTTCAGTTAAAGTGCCGATTTGATTTAATTTAATCAAAATTGAATTAGTAGTGCTTTCATTAATACCTCTTTCTAAACGCTTAATATTAGTCACATATAAATCATCACCAACTAATTGCACACTTGGAAAACGATTATGAAATTTAGCAAAAGTCTCCCAATCGTCTTCAGCAAAAATATCTTCCATAGAAATAATCGGAAACTTTTCAACTAAGCCAGCGTAAAACTCAATCAGCTCATCAGCCGACAAAGTCTTGCCTTCTTTATTTAAAACATATTTACCATCATGATAAAATTCAGTGGCTGCGGCATCAATACCAAGATAAACATCCTGGCCGGGCTTATAACCAGCTTTTTCAATGGCTTCAATCATTAATTCAAAGGGTTCGTCATTAGTCTTAACAACCGGAGCAAAACCGCCTTCATCGCCGACAGCAGTATTATAACCCTTGGCTTTTAAAACTTTTTTTAAATTTTGATACACTTCAGCGCACATACAGACAGCCTCGGTTTCAGTTTTAGCACCAACTGGTAAAACCATATACTCTTGGATATCCGTTGCCCAATTAGCGTGTTTGCCGCCATTCATAATATTCATCATCGGGATTGGTAGTTTATATTTACCATCAAAATCAGGATTAAATTTAGCTAAATAAGCAAACAATGGCTTATTTTCGGCTTTAGCGCTGGCTACGGCGGCCGCCAAAGAAACAGACAAAATAGCATTAGCGCCTAAACTCGATTTATTCTCAGTGCCATCCAGTTCAATCATTTTATTATCAAGACCGGATTGATCTTCAGCATCAAAACCGACTAAAGCTTCAGCAATTTTATCGATGTTGGCGATAGCTTGTAAAACTCCGGCTCCCAAATAACGCTCCCCGCCATCTCTTAATTCGTGGGCTTCATAACTACCAGTTGAAGCGCCAGACGGAACAGCAGCGGTGCCAGTTGAACCATCTTCTAAAACGACAGTCGTTTCTATAGTAGGATTGCCACGGCTATCCAAAATTTCAATTGATTCGATTGATCTAATTTTCATAAATTTTATTTTTAATTATTTTTTAATCATCATGTTTATATTCTTTTAATTCAAAAATCTCAGCGTTTTTCCAAAAACGATATTTAATGCCTCGCTCCCAATCCCAGTCATAAAAAGCAGCCTGCAACATCATACCAGTATCACCGTGAGTCACGATGGCAATATTTCCATCAGAATTTTGTTTTAATATTTTTTTTAAAGCTCGCTTAACTCGCGAATAAAGTTTAGGAAAAGTTTCCACGCCTGGCCCATCCAAAAAATAACAGATGCCATTTATCGGACAAGTCTGGGTAGCTAAATTCGGAATATCAGCAATCAACTGTCCAGTTAATTTACCAAAGTCACGTTCAATTAAATCTTTATCTAATTTAATAAGATCAACACCAATTTCATCGGCAATAATCTCAGCTGTCTCCAGCGCTCTTTTAAGCGGCGAGGAATAAATAACGGTTATTTTTTTATTTTTTAACTTTTTAGCACTTGCTTTAGCTTGTTTTCTGCCAAGTTCGGTAAGTTCGGTATCTCTATGTCCATTTAAAATTCTCAAGGCATTGTCAACACATTGCCCATGGCGAATCAAATAAATTGTCCTCATAATTAATGTAATAGTATAAATTAATAAATTGTGATATAATAAAGAAACAAAAATAATATAACCTATATGCGTAAATCTGACAAGTCTACCAAAAAAGAAAATTACGATTTTTGTGATGAAAATTGTAATTGCGATGATAACTGCTGTGGTGAAGATTGCCAAACAGATTGCCATTTTGATTTTAATGAAAGCTTGAACAAAATGGCTGATGAAGGCAAAAACTGTTTTGAGAAAGCCAAGCAAACTTGGAAAAAGCAACC
The DNA here is from genome assembly GCA_028704945.1 of Patescibacteria group bacterium. GTDB lineage: Bacteria > Patescibacteriota > Patescibacteriia > Patescibacteriales > Patescibacteriaceae > 1-14-0-10-37-14. The sequence goes on along the minus strand of JAQWEL010000002.1, from coordinate 133,021 downwards.
GGCCGAAAGAAAAACCCAGGTCAAAAAAGGAATCGTCGGCGGCTTAGCTATTGTTGGCGGGCTATATGTTTTATCAAAAATATTCGGCCGCAGACACGATGATTAAAATATTAAAAGTCATCTTATATTAAAACAAGGTTTAAAAGCCTTGTTTTATATTTTAAAAAAAACAGTTAAAGACATATTTACTGAGCTGAGTAAAAATCGCTTACAAAATAATTATATCTAGCGATATCAGAATTATATTCACTAATCTTAAAATTATAATTAGCCGCTGCTTGATTATATTGATTACTCAATTCATTATATTTAGGCACTAAATTATTATAACCATTAATATCGCCGCTATCTCTTTTAGCAGACATATCAAAATAAACGCCGTCAAGCTCATTTTTAGCCTCAGCCGCTCTTTTACTTAAAGAATCAATGTCTTTTTTTTCCTGGCTAATCATTCCCTCAAGCGATTGCATCTTACTAACTTTATTAACCGTATTTACAATACCATTATATTTACTACCGGAAGTTTTAATAAAAATATCAAGCTGACCCAATTTAGTAATATTGAATAAATCATTAAATTGCCCCTTAAAATCAGTAAAATTTTTATTCGATACTATACCGGTTGAAGAAAAAGATTTAGGCGTAACGCCGATTGGAAAATAATTAGTTGTTTCGATATAACAATAACCAGTCTTAGCTGTATCATAGCCCGATTGGCACTGCACAGCGGCAGCGGCATGATTAACTTTTTCAAAATCAAACAAGGCTGCCCCGTAACCTAACTCTCTTAGCACAGCAACCATCAATAATGACTTATCAGTGCAAACACCGAGCTTGTTATACAGCGTTTCATAAGGATAGTTGGGTTTAGCAGAATTATTAGCAGCTTTAGCAGAATCATAGGGAATACTTTGCACGAAAGCGGCGGCTAATTCTATCAAACTATCGTTATCAAATTTATTATCAGTAGCGATTTTTTTTAAGCCCAAAGCTAAATCCTTAATTGCCCTATCACTACCAAAGGGTTTTAAGAACATGGCATAATAATCATTGTGCCAATTAGCTGGCAAGGCGCCTTGATATTTATAAAATTTCTGAGCATTACGATATTCATTATACTTAGCAGCAGTCATACTGAGATTAAGTGAATAATTTTTACCCTTATACTTCCAAGCAAAATTTTTCAAATTCGTCGGAGCGGTTGTTTTGGCGGTATTAGCAATATATTTCTTCAAGTTGAACTCGGCCGGTATTTCAGCTAAAGAAGTCGGTTTAACCACTAAAGCCTGTTTTTTAATATTGGTGTACAAATTTTTGTTGTCACCAAGAAAAATCAACTTAAAATTATCAGGATTTACATAATAGGATTTGTTCTTATCATCGCTAACAGTCAAAATCAGTCCAGCGTAACTCTTGGGGGCTTTATTTTTCCAAGCTTGATAAGTTTTATTATTTATAACCGTTCCTAAAGCATAAATAACTTTAGCAGCCTCATCATTATTAGCAATAAAATAACGATGTTTGTCTTTAGGATAAACGTACCAAAGCGACTGAACTTTACCGCCAGACTGGAGCAAAAACCGTCCACTCAATCTATTCATTTCAGAAATCGCCGAACTGCCTAGCGGCGCTAACAGAATTATTACGACTGCCGTCAAATTGATAATTTTTTTAAACATATTTTCAATAGTGATAAGTTTTCCCGAGATTAATAGTAACAGCTCGATAAAGCTGTTCAAAAAAAACCAAACGAGCCAGCTCGTGAGGCATAGTCAGTTTAGACAATGACAAGTGATTTTTATGATTTTTAACAATTGAATCACTCCAACCCAAACTACCCGCCACTACAAAAACGATTGGTCTAGTTTCTTTCTGTAAAAATTCAGCAAAACCAAAAGAATCAAATTCTTTGCCCTTTTCCGTCAAAAGCCAAACGGTTGAATTTTTATATTTAGACAAACATTCAATAATCCGTCTTGACTCTTCGGTCTTAGCCTTGCTTCTAGTTGATTCATTAAACGGCTCGGGCTTTAATTCCACTAAATTAAGCTTAGCATAAGGCGCCAAACGCTTAATATACTCGGCACTAGCTGAGGCAATTGATTTTTCTTTTATCTTGCCAATGGCAATAATAGTTATATCTAACATATTATTTATTGTAGCAAAATTTTAGACAAAAATACAGTTTAAAAACAGGTTAAATAATCAACCTGTTTTTAAAAATTATAATTATCCAACAATATAGTGATCATTATGATCAGCCAAGGCATCGACTTTGGTAACATGGATAGTCCCGTCCTTGTGCTCTGGCGGTGTATAAATTGTATACAACTTCATCGGATTAATGCCAGAGTTGATAACATTGTGCTTAGTGCCAGCTGTAATAACCGTTGCCCAACCGTCAGACACCTCGTTTTCAACGCCATCCAAGACAACTTTGCCTGTGCCGGCTTCAAACCTGATAAATTGATCAAGCTCATGAATCTCTTCTCCTATTTCTTCACCTGGATTTAAATTCATCACTACTAATTGCGCATTCTTGGTGGTAAACAAAACTTCACGAAAATTATTATTTTTCAAAGTTTTGGCTTCCAAATCAATGATGTAGCTCATATGTTTAAATTAATAATTAATTATTTAATTTGGTACTATTTTTCAAATAAGCCAGCCGATCCTTTTCTGACAATCTTTCAATCGCATAACGCAACATTGTCCTAGGCATTATTGTAGCATATTTTTCCAAAAAATTCACTAACTCTTGTTCAGAAATCCTCTTGCCTACTTCTCTAAGCATCCAGCCAACTGCTTTTTGAATTAAATCGTGCTTATCGTACAATAATTTTTCAGCTAAAGCGAAAGTCAAATCAGAACGCCCATTTTTAATAAAATAAAAACTAGCTAAAACAGCAATTCGTCTATCCCAAATATTTCCAGAAGAAGATAATTTATCAATCAACTTTTGATCAAAATTGTCATAAAGCCAAGCGCCAATAATCTTGTCAGCCGATAAATCCACTAAATCCCAATTATTAATTCCGGCTCGTTCTTTTAAATAAAAATCAAAAATTTTTTTCTGTTCAGTTTTTTGGCTATGTTCAAATTTATAGACCAATAGCAAAACCCCGGTTAGTCGATCTTCGTGCCAAGGGCTTTCTAATAAAATCTTAATTTCTTCAATCGGCAAATCTTTAAATTCTTTAACTATCAAGCGTTGCTGGGGCGCGGTAATACCTAAAAATTTATCACCCTCCCCGTACTGTCCCTTGGCGGTTTTGAAAAAACCAGCTAATGTTTTAGCTTTATCTGGGTCAGCTACTTGTCTTAATCTTTTTTGAATTTCTTTAGCTGTTGCCATAACTATATTTGATGTAATTTTTATTATATCTTATCTTTATTTTAAAAAATTGACAATCAGCAAAACATCGCTATGATAATAAAATAATAAAAATCTATACTATGCTTAAAAAATTCTATCTAATTCTCCCTAATATCCGCTCCTGCTTTAACGTCGGCGCGATGTTTCGCACCGCTGATGCTTGTGGCGTGGATAAAATATTCTTAGTTGGTTTTACACCTGCTCCACCGAATCCAAGAATAGATAAAGTATCTCTGGGCGCTGAAACTTGGGTACCCTTTGAAACACGACAAAATCTACCAGAACTTATTAATCAGTTAAAACAAGAAGGTTTTACTATTATCGGCTTAGAAAAAACCGAACAAAGCCGATTAATCAATTCGATTAATTACTCTGGCAATATTGCTTTAATTGTTGGCAATGAAGTTGATGGTATTCCGATAGAAACCCAAACCCTTTGTGAACACGTTGTTCACATACCGATGTATGGCAACAAAGAATCATTAAACGTTTCCATTGCCGCTGGTATCGCCATGTATCACATTAAAAATAATTAAATTAATTTATAAATAAAAAGCGCCTTACTCTAATAAGACGCTTGTAGACGGATAAAAAAATTATTAATCCGTTATGTTTTTGAAAAATCTGAGATAAGCTCAGAAAAAATTAGCGCTGCTAAGCCATGAACATCATAATAATCTCTTTTATAATGATGTTTGGCAATAGTCTTAATTTTTCCTTTTTTATTTACCATTCTTAAACAACATTTTACATGACTGTCGTCAGAAAATCGATAAACACTGCGGTCGGGATTACGTAATTCACGCCTGGTAATCGAAAAATTACAAAATAAAAAAAGATTGTTCTTGACACACCCGCTGTCATCGGAAAGTCTTTCTTTAAATTCTTCTTTTTTCAATAATTCAAACGTGACTTTCTCGTCAGTTAATTTTTTCAATAAAGCTGACATAAAACTATCAAAGGCTACTGGTTTTTGATATTCTCCTTCCCATTTCGGCCGCACAACACACAAAATTAAACGCTGTGCATAGAATTCTTTTACCAAATCGCTTTTTCTTTTTTCTATTACCGCCCTTTTTCTTGCTCTAGCCGCTTTAACTGAAGGATTTTTATTGTAAAGAACTACAATAAAAATCAATAATAAACCTAGACAAATGTAGACAATTTCTGTCATGACACACCTCTTACTTAATTTAAACTGTTTGTTTATTTCGAACTTAACACTCTTCAATAGCAAGCACATATCGACTTGGCATTTCTTTAACTAAGCGAATTGACCCGAAGATAATTTGTCTTGGTTCCGCATGCTGAGCAGTAAAATAAATAAACAGCTCGCCTTTTCCGATTCCAAGGTTATCAATATTGATAGCCAGAGAGTCATAATGCTTTTGGGTAAATTCTTTAATTTTAATAAAGTCTACCGGATTTTCTGTGCTTAAGACAGTCTTGATTTCGGAAATTTCTTTTAAATCAAGCCCGAATTCTTTACTTATGGCGGTTGCTAAATTTTTCATGACGACACCTCAAAAATTTATTAAAAAAATAAAAAGAGCTAACTTATGGCTTATATATCAGCATTTTTATTTACTTTTGTCAACACTTTGTTAATATAACAAAAAACCGCCCAAAAGACGGTTTAATTGTCGGGCCACCCGGAATTGGACCGGGGTCGCACCTGCCTGCCGGCAGGCAGGCGAACCAATGTTCGCATCTTTGTCGGGGCACCCGGAATTGAACCGGGATTACACGAACCCGAATCGTGTGTAATACCTTTATACCATGCCCCGACAAAAGGGCGAACGAATCGTGCATAATACCACTATACCATGGCCCGAAACCATTATTCCTTACCAAAACTGAAAACAAAATTGAGTATAGCCAAAACAACTCCGAAAATCAAGGCTTGCCAAAAACCATCAACACTAAATCCTTTAGCTAAACCAGAAATTAACATAATCATAAAAGCATTAATAACCAAAGCGAATAGACCCAGGGTTAAAATGTTTAAAGGCAGGGTTAAAATAATCAATAATGGTTTAATCGTTACGTTGACAAAACCTAATAAAGCGGCCACCCACAGGGCCGACCAAAAACTAGCAATAAATACTCCTGGTACTATATAGGTGGCTAAAACAATTGTTAAAGCGGAAATAATCCAGCGTATTATAAGCATACTTTTTTATTATCCACCTTCACCATCCGCCGACTGGCGGAGACGGAAGCGGAATTGTTAATTAACTCAATTTTGTGGACCTGATGAGATTCGAACTCACCACCTCTGCAATGCGAATGCAGCGCTCTACCAAATGAGCTACAGGCCCTTACTATAAAATCTTTCTTTATTTTAGAAAATTTATATCTTTAATAACAAGAAATAATGTTGAGTGGATTGAGTTTGCTTGCTGGACATCAGTCCAGCAAGCAAACTTGAACGAAATATTATTTTCTTGTTATTAAATATATTTTAAAGCATCTTTATTTTAACAAATCAATACTATTAATAACAACATCCTTTAAAGGATGATCGTTTTGATTAACCTCAACGGCTTCAATTTTCTTAACCACATCCATACCCTCAACCACCTCGCCAAAATTAGTATGTTTGCCATCTAACCAAGGCGTGGCTTCGGCAGTGACAATGAAGAACTGGGAACCGTTCGTATCAGGGCCAGAATTAGCCATAGCTAAACTGCCTGCCACTAACGGATGAGTATTGATTTCATCCTCAAAACTATAGCCCGGGCCGCCAGTGCCATGTCTGGACCAATCAGCCTCTCTTGAATTCGGGTCGCCCCCTTGGATCATAAAATCTTTAATGACGCGATGGAATTTAATGCCGTCATAAAATTTAACTAATGACAAGCGATAGAAATTAACTACTGTCTTAGGTGAATCATCTTTATATAATTTAACTTTAATGTCACCAAAGTTTGTTTTAATTAAAGCAAAAGAATAATTAGCTAAAAGTTCGGCATCAGTAGTGGTAGCCACTGCCGGATTAGCGGCAAAAATTGGGGCTAAATTACTGGAGTTGTTTTCCATAGTGTTATTATTAATTGTATTAGTGGCGTTATTGTTCAAAATTTGATCAACAGTCTTTTCCTCATTTAGTTGATTAGCTTTATTTTCACCAGTATTATCAGTATTTTTAAGACTACAGCCCGATAAAAGACAAATTGCTATAAAAATAATTGCTAAATTTGGAATCTTTCCCATATTTTTTTAAACTTTATATTGTTTTTTAATTAATTGATCTTCATCTTCTTGTTTTTCCTCAATAACACCCTTAGCTTTAGTACGCAAAGTTTCCAAATCTTCTTTTAGCAATTCCTCTGCTCTCTTCAATAAATAATCCTTGGTATTATAATCAGGATTGTCTAAAACTTCGGCTAATAAACAGTCAAGCAAACAACCGAATTTAGGACTCGGTTCTAACTTCAAGTCATTAATCAGATTATCACCATTGATAGCAAGCATTTTAACGGAAACAGGATCATTTTGAACTTTTTCAAACATATATTGCAAATGCCTTAACTTATAAGGCATGGCTTTGGGCGTGCCTGAACCTAAGCGATCAGCTACCCGTAAATCAATCAGATCTTTTAAATTTTCTCGACCGGTCTTAGCAATCAAACGTCTGACACTCGCCGCAGTCACTTCATCAACATTGTAATAAAACATGTGATTTCTGACTAAGTTAACAACCCGTTCAATATCAGCCGTTGGGAATTTAAGCCGAGACATTATTTTTTTAGTCATTTTAGCTCCGATATATTCATGATTGTAAAAAGTTGTTTGGCCGTCGATTATTTTTCTAGCCGCTGGCTTGCCAACATCATGTAATAGCGCAGCCAATCTGACCTGCCATTCTTTTGAAGGCACGCATTGCAAAGATCTCAAGGAATGCTCGAAAACAGTGTAAATATGATGATGATTCTGTTTCATATTAAAACCAGTTTCTAATTCTGGAATAATATAATTCAACAAATTAAGATCATGAAGCTTGTCAAAGCCAAAAGCTCTTTTGTCGGTTTCTAAAATTTTAATCAACTCATCTTTGATTCTTTCATTAGCAATAAATTTTAGTGAACCGGCTAATTTAATAATTCCCCGTTCAGTTTTTGGCTCAATATCAAAACCGAGTTGGCAAGCGAATCTAACCGCCCGCATCATTCTCAGCGCGTCTTCTTTAAAACGGATATTAGGTTCGCCGACTGCTCTAATAACTCGCTTATGGATATCTTTCTGCCCGCCGTAAAAATCAATAATCTTGTAAGCTTCTCCGTCAAGCTCAATTATCGATTCCCCTTCTCCGAGCTGCATTCCACCGCTGTCAGTTACCGGCGTTAACGCCATGGCATTAACTGTAAAATCTCGACGTGATAAATCAGCTTCAAGCCTATCTTCAAAAACAACCGTGTCTGGACGGCGATGGTCTGAATAATTTGATTCGGAACGGTAGGTAGTAACTTCGGCGATTTCAGTCGTCTGGCCAGCCTCATTCTTTTTTTTAACAATTACTGTTCCAAAAGAATTTTCATAAACTGAGTCAGGAAAAATTTCCAAAATATTTTCTGGTCTGGCGTTGGTGGTTATATCCCAATCTTTAGGTGTTTTACCCATTAATAAATCACGTACGCTGCCACCGACAACATACGCTTCAAAACCTTGAGCATTCAAGCGGCTGATAATTTCTTCAATATAAGCTGGGATCATAATTTATTTCAACACATTTAAAGAATTGTTTGATTGATTAACAAGCGACTTATATTCTCCTAAAAATTCTTTAAACATTGGCGGCAGGTAAATAAAAGCCATAATCAAAGGGGCAATAAACAAAACTAACTGAATAATAGCCACAATCCGGCTGAAAACAATCGAATTATGGACTTTTTTAGTCAATTGATAGACTTCTTCAGTTAAAGCAATATTTTGCTCTATTAATGAAACTGTGTCAACTTTTTGGCTTTTGGCCACCAGTTTATTTTTTGACTTGAGTTCTCTTGCCATATATTTTAATTAATACCTCTCAATTGGCAAAAACCGGCAATTTCCTTAGCTTTCTCGGTTATCAGCTTTAACTCACTATTAGTATAATTTTTAGTTGATTTTAAATCTTTGTTCAGTAAATCGGCGTCAGCTATAAATTTTTGTAAATACCATTTTTTAGCCCCCTTGATTTCTTCGGCTATCTTTAAAATATCATCTGCCGTCAGCAGACCAGCCACGACGGTCGTTCTAAATTCATAACCGATTCCAGATTCTTTAATTATTTTAACGCTTTTTTTAATATTTTCCAAATTGACCCCGACCCCGACAACTTTATCATATTTATCATGCGGGGCTTTGATATCCATAGCTACATAATTTATTAAATCATTGTCCAGCAAGTAGCTTAACATTTCTGGGTTAGTGCCATTAGTATCCAATTTAATCAAATAACCTAATTGTTTTATTTTTCTAATAAACTCAGGCAAATCTTGATGCAGTGTCGGCTCTCCACCAGTAATAACTACTCCTTCAAGCTTACCTTGACGCTCTTCTAAAAATGCAAAGAGATCGCTCTCAAAAATCTGAGAATGATCTCTATGCTCTATATCTCTTGCCTCGAACCAGCCGGGCAAGACAAACATGGGGTTGTAGCAAAAGGGACATCTAAAATTACATCCCTTAGTAAAGATTATGGCGGACAAAGTATCTGGATAATCTAAAAGGCTTAACTTTTGTATTCCACCTATAATCATACACCAAAGTATCTATTCTTCGCAAGAAGAACAAATTTCATAAGTATTGCGATCGCCGTATTCTGATTTTTTCCCTTTATTCCAATTCTGAACTGGCGTATACCAGCCGACAACACGGGAATAAACAATACATTCTTGCCTTTTTGTTGTTATTGGGCTCATAAGCATATGGGAGGACTTATGAATTAACCTCCTTTAAATATATTAAATAATTATTAACATTCTGAACAATTTTTGTCACGTTCGCTCTCGATATCCACATAGCCGATTTCCTCATCACACTTTGGGCAATATTGATGCTCACCGGACAAATAACCATGTTTAGGACAAATGGAAAAAGTTGGTGTGATGGTAAAGTAAGGCAAATGATAATTTTCAACAATTTTCTTAACTAATTTTTTAGCAGTTTCGGCTGTTTCTAATCTTTCCCCGATAAAACCATGTAAAACTGTACCGCCAGTATATTTAGTTTGAAGTTTATCTTGCAGGTCAAGAGCAGAAAAAATATCATTAGTAAAACCGACAGGCAAATGAGTGGAATTAGTGTAATACGGATCAGCTCCTTGCTCACGGACAGCATCTTCATTAGCGGCAATAATTTCGGGATAAAGCTCTTTGTCTTTCTTAGCAAAACGGTAAGTAGCTCCTTCGGCCGGACTGGCTTCTAAATTATACAAATTATTAGTTTCGTTTTGGTAATCCATTAAGCGATCACGCATAACATCTAAAATTTCCAAAGCGAAAGATTGTCCTTCCTGTGTAGTTAAATCGTTGCCTAATAAATTCAGTAAAGCTTCATTCATGCCATTAATGCCAATGGTATTAAAATGATTTTGCCAGTATGTTCCGAATCTTGCTTTAATACCATCCAAATAATAAGCGCTATAAGGATAGAGTCCGTTATCAGAAAATTTCTCCAAAACTTCTCTTTTTATCTCTAAACTTTCCTTAGCTAAATCCATCAACGCTAATAGACGCTCAACAAAATCTTCTTTATTTTGGGCTAAATAACCAAGTCTGGCTAAATTAATCGTAACTACTCCGAGCGAACCGGTCAAAGGATTAGCGCCAAATAAACCGCCGCCCCTCTTTCTTAATTCCCTATTATCCAAACGCAAACGGCAACACATTGACCTAGCATCATCTCGACTCATATCTGAATTAACGAAATTCGAAAAATAAGGCACGCCGAATTTAGCAGTCATTTCCCACATCTTATCCAAACTCTTTCTATTCCAATCAAAGTCCTTGTCAATCGAATAAGTCGGTATCGGGAATGGGAACATCCGTCCGCGACCGTCACCTTCAATCATTACTTCAGCAAAAGCCTCATTAAACATATCCATTTCGGCTTGAAAATCAGCATAGTAATCTTTGGTTGGCTTACCGCCGATAATAACATGTTCCTCACCAATCATTTTGGAAGGAGTAACGTCTAAAGTAATGTTGGTAAATGGCGTTTGAAAACCAACACGAGTTGGAACATTCAAATTAAAAACGAATTCCTGAAGCGCTTGCTTAACATCGGTAAAGCTCAAATTATCGTAACGGATAAACGGCGCTAAATAAGTATCAAAATTAGCAAAAGCCTGCGCGCCGGCGGCTTCGCCTTGCATAGTGTATAAAAAGTTAACAATCTGTCCCAAAGCTGGTCTAAGATGTTTGGGCGGTTTGGACCAAATTTTTTCGCTGACCCCGCCAAAACCTCGCGACAATAAATCCTTCAAATCCCAGCCGCAACAGTATGGAGCTAATAAACCAAGATCATGAATATGAAAATCGCCCTCAGTATGAGCTCGTCTGATTGCTTCTGGATAAAGCTTATTAAGCCAATAACGGGCGCTAACAGCGCTGGCGACATAGTTATTCAAACCTTGGACAGAAAAACTCATGTTAGAATTTTCCTTCAAACGCCAATCAGCTTGACCAAGATAATCTTCCATTAATTTTTCTCCGTAATCCATTTCTCTGATTTGTCTGTGCTGATCACGATAAAGAATATAAGCTTTGGCAATTTTGGTGTAACGATTTTTAATTAGCACCTCTTCCACTAAATCTTGTATTTCTTCCACGGCCGGAATACTGGCGGCATGAAATTTTTTGTTTAAAAGATCGACGACTTCGTTAGTCAATTTTTCCGCTAAATCACTATCATCAATACCGACAGCCTTGGCTGCCTTGTAGATAGCGTTCGATATTTTAGCATCCTCAAAAGCAACAATATCGCCCGAACGCTTACGGATTTCTTTAATAGTTTCCGGTTGCATGGGTTTTGATTGCCTTCAGCCTTAAACCGATGAGCGGGAGAGCGTTTGCATTACTGCAAAACCTCATTGGTTTAAACTCAAGACTGATTATTTTTTAATTAAATTTTTAATTTCTTTTTGAAAAGTTTCAGCATCATCAAACGATTTATAAACGCTGGCGAATCTGATATAAGCAACTTGGTCAAATTCTTTCAATCTTTCCATAACTATATCGCCGATAGCATCGGACAAAATTTCTTGTTTTTTTAAAGTCTGTAAATCCAATTCAATCAAATTTATTAATTTCCGGAAATCATTTTCTTCCACTGGTCTTTTCTCTAAAGCTTTTCTTAACCCCTGAACTATCTTATCCCTGGAATAATTTTCTTTAGTTCCATCTCGTTTAATGACTGCTAAATCTAAAATTTCCATTTCTTCATAAGTAGAAAAACGAAACTCGCACTTTAAGCATTCACGGCGGCGTCTAATCGACAAACCATCATTAACTACGCGAGAGTCGATAACTTTAGTATCTGGATATTGGCAAACTGGGCAACGCATAAAATATTCTCTAACTTAAGCAAAAAATTTAAAATGAAATACAATATATAGTATACAATCTTTTGTCAAGACACAACATATTGTGTTTAATAGTTGTATTATACTCTTATTAAAAAACATGGTCAATGAGCTTTAAATTAAACAAAAAAAAGACTTATCCACTAAAATTTTTTACATTGTTAACCATAGCCTGTGGATTACTAAATAATAAAAAAATCTCTTTTAAAATTGAGACTTTTTTTATTATTTTCAAAAACTATAAAAAACTTTATTAATAAAAAATTCAGTCAGAATAAAGATAAGCCAAAACAAAAAGAGGTAAATAGCTTCCTTTCGTGATAAGACACGTCCTGTATACATAAAATGATATAACAGTATCGAAGCTAAAAGCATAAAAATACCAGAAACAAAAATTATGGTACGTGAAAAATAAAAAGGAGATATTAGAGCAATAGCACCAACTACAATAGTAGCATCAGCCAGGACAGTTCCCAAAACATCGCCGATTGCTAATGAATCATCTTTTTTCTTAATTGATTTAATCGAAAAAGATAACTCTGGCATAGTCGCACCAACGCTTACGATTAACATACCAATAAAAATTGGATTTACTCCGAAATTAATTGCCAAGGCTGAAGTTGAACTAATGGTAAAATGTGAACCAGCTAAAAGAAAAATCATTCCTGCGAGTAAGCCCAGCAGATCTTTAAAACGATTTTCTTTCTTGCCAATAAGTTTAATTTCTACTCCTCCTCTTAAAGTGGTGTAATAAAACAGTCCGCCTACAATAACAAGAACCAAACCATCAATCCGACCATAAAAACCATCCAAACCTAAAACCAATGGTAACAAAAGCATTAACGGATAAATCTTACGATTTTTTAAAATCTTATTTTCCACCTTTAACCCTCGACCTACAAAAAACAAAGTTATGGTAAAGACTAAAGTTAAATCAGCTACATTGGAACCAAACAAGATGCCTAAACCAAACGCAGGTACTCCTTCGATGGCTGAATTAATCGCAATAAAGGTTTCCGGTAAGATAGAAATAATAGCGATGATAAAAAAACCGACGGCATATTTTGATAAATGAAAACTTTCCGCTAAACGAGCGGCATATTTAGTAGCTAAAGTTGCTCCCTTGATAATAACAACTAAAGACAGGGCTAAAATAAAAATATTTAAAATCATATAATTAATATTACCACAAAAAATTATTGTTTCCTAACTTGCTTATTAAAAAGAATTACCTTTTACAATAATTCTTTTTAATAAATATATGATTTGTTTATAGCCCTAGGATTCCTGATAGGGCTACATCATTTTTTTCCGGATAAATGCTGGGATGCCGAGTTCATCTTCATCGACTGGTTCTTCTTCAGCAAAAATCACTGGCTTTTTCTTAGCTGGTTCTGTCTGAGCTTGAGCAATCGGATTAATCTTGGGTCTAACTTCAAATTCTTTTTTAGCTTCAACTTGTTTTTCTTCGATAAAAACACTTGGCGTATAACGATGTTCTTCCGCTTGATTAGCGGCACGATTAGGAACTGTGCGCATAGAATCAAAGCCAGTAGCTACGACTGTAATTTTAACTTCATCTCTTAAGCTTTCATCAATACCAGCGCCAAAAATAATCTTAGCCTCATCATCAACGCTTGAAGTAATAACTTTAGCAGCTTCTTGGACATCAAGCATTGATAAATCCTTACCGCCAAAAATAGTAAACAACACGCCCTTAGCCCCTTCAATAGACATTTCTAACAAAGGTGAACTAATTGCCATTTTAGCGGCATCAACCGCTCTATTGTCACCTGAAGCCTTACCAATGCCCATTAACGCTGAGCCAGCCTCGGCCATAATTGCCTTAATATCATTAAAATCAACGTTAATCATAGCTGGAACGCTAACAATATCGGAAATACCTTGAACGCCCTGTCTTAAGATATCATCAACTTGCATAAAGGCGTCTAAAATTCCTGTACGCTTATCAACCATCTGCAAAATTTTCTCATTATGGATAACAATAATAGCATCAACTTTGTCCGACAATTCCGCCAAACCCCTTTCGGCCACATTCATTCTTTGTTTACCTTCAAAAGAAAATGGCTTGGTAACCACAGCTACAGTCAAGGCGCCTAACTCTCTAGCAATCTGCGCGACTAAGGGACTGGCACCAGTACCAGTACCTCCACCCATGCCACAGGTAATAAAAACCATATTGGCATCTTTCAAAACTTCACGTATTTCATTTTGCGCTTCTTCAGCTGCTTGACGACCCAGTTCGGGATTCATGCCGGCGCCAAGTCCCCTGGTAATGGTTTTGCCGATATGAATTTTTTTGGCCGCTTTATTATAATGCAAAGCCTGAACATCAGTATTGGCTGCGATAAAATCAACGCCTTTAATGCCACAATCGATCATTCGATTAATTGCGCTACCACCAGAGCCGCCAACGCCAATAACTTTTATCTTGGCAAATGTTTCAACTTCCGGTCTAATTTCTGGCATAAAATATTAATTAAATAATAAATAAAAATATAGTAAAACAGGTAAAGTCAGCTTTGAGCTCCCATGTCCTTTTATTTTAACACGAATATCCTTATTTTTTCAAGAAAGATGTCAACACCCTGTTCAAAAGGCTTATTTAAGACAAATAGTTCTATCTTAAATTTGAAAATAATAAAAAATAGGGCTAAATTAACCCTATTTTAAATATAATACTTTTGATAAGCAAATACTATTTTTTAACACCGCCATAAGCAATCGCTCTAATTATATTCCAATCGGTTGCAGTGGCCGGATTATGTTTGTAGATTGTCTTAAAAGTTTTAGTGGCATTAAGCTCGCTGACTTTATTTCTTTTAGCAGGCAGCAAACCGTAAGTCATAATCGTAACAGCTGCGTTGTCGTTACGATTTTTCATATTAGCGTCTCGTTTATAAATTTTCTTAAATTCAACCAAAGCTAAAGCCTCTTTTTTAACATTTCTTCCGGTTGGCCAACGACCAACAGAAATCTTAATAGCATCTTTCCATTCATTTTCTTTGGTTGGCAATTTTCCGAAAGCAGCTTTATAAGAACCCAAGACACCGGCTCTTTCGCCAGCGCCCAAGCCTTTGGTCAACAAAGTTCCGTAGGTAATGAAATACTTTAAACGATTAGTATCATCAGCGCTTAATTTTTTTTGATCACGAATCAAGCCAGCTAAATATTTGTCGGTATTTATTTTTTCAGCGCCTTGATTACGTAATGATTTGGAATTATCTAAAATCGTATTAATGTTAGCTGACCAAATCGCGGCTGTATCAATAGAAATCTGATCTAATTGTCCATTGGAACCGGAACCAATCTTAACACCTAAAACTTTTAGGTCGGTGTTAACTTCGGCAGTTTTTAGCGCCTTGGTAATAGTGCAAGCTCTCGAGAGCGCTTCAGCTGATTGGGCTGTAGTTAAAGTACAGCCAGTTGGTGTGCTGCTAACAATAGTCCGTTTCTGCAAATCATTAACGCACTGACTCCAATCACTGTAAACGACGGTCGAGCAAAAAGTCGTACTTGATCCACCGCCACCAGAGCCTGAGCCAGAACCACCACCCGAACCCGATCCACCACTTGAGCTAGTAGTCTTAACAGTTATTGTCCTATTAGTAGTAGAAGTAGTAATATTATCTGAGTAGTCTTGAGCTTCAATATGATAGCTGTAAGTGCCATCGGCTAAAGAAAGAGAACTTGAAGCAACTACAACATCCATTTCTCCAACATCAGGATATTCTTGATAGTCTAATCCTTCTAAATTACGAATATCCATAGCATACTTTTGGTTGTTAACTAAAACAACCCAAGCAGTTTTAATGGATTTGTCTGACTTAATTTGAATAACAGTTTTAGTTGAGGTAACAGTGGCATTATCATTCGGAGTTGGATTGATATAATTAAGTTTCGGTTTAATAGCATCAATACCGACATGGCTACAATTTTCTAAAGAAACTCCTTCCATTGGGGTAACTGAAGCAATTTGATTATCAAGTTCACCGTCATTATTAATATCGGCTGGCAATATATTTGAACTGATATTACCATTAGCATCTTTAATATATTCAGGGTTAATAGCCAAAGAGCTCATTTCTCTACCCGACTCTGTGCCATTATAATTATAGGCGAGGATATCAGAATAATCATTTTCATTAATGATATAACTAAAATGCAAGGTATTAGTGCCTGCGCCGCCGGTATAAATAGCCTTACCAGAAGTTTCAGCGCAGTTTCCATCGATAGCATTACATAGATTTAAACCTGGAGCTGAACCAATCCAAAAAGCAAAATTGTCAGTGTTTATATCTTCCGCAATATAAACTGGCTCGCTAAAAACAACGTCAAAGTTTAAAACATCGCCGATTTTATAATATCGGCAAGCTTCGTTAGTAGTTACCACCTTAGTGACATAAGGATTGGTATCGACAGTCATCGTCCTAGTAGTAGAAGTAGCAATATTGCCATCTTGATCCTTAACTTCAATATAATAATTATAAATGCCGTCAGTTAAAGAAACGGAGCTTGAAGCAACAACCGATTGACTATCTTCGACGTCAACATAATCCTGATAATCAAGTCCTTCTAAAACACGGATATTCATAGCGTGCCTCTGGCTATTATCAAAAACAACCCAAGCTTCGGTTATATATTCATTAGATTTGATTTGAAAAATAGCATTGCTAGAGGTAGTAGTGGCATTATTGGCCGGGGTTGGAGATATATAATCAATATTTGGCCTATCTCCATCAACACCAATATAATTACATTCTTCTAAAGAAGGCGCTCCTTCTCCTCGAGTTATTGACACAATCTGATTGTCAACTTCTCCATCATTATCATTATCAGCTGGAAGCGTATTTAAACTAACATTACCAGCAGCATCTTTAATATTGTCAGGCACAATAGACAAAGAGCTCATACCGCCACCAGATTCGGTGCCATTGTAATTATAAGCTAATTTATCAGCACGATCATATTCATTAATTACATAACGGAAATGTAAAGTATCGGTACCAGAACCTCCGCTATAAGTAGCCATGCCGGCATTGTCTGGGCAATTTTCAGTACAAAAACTTAAAACCCATCCAGGCGCTGAACCGAGCCAAAAAGCATAATTATCTTCAACTGCTTTAGTTTCATCCAAAAATACTGGCTCGTTAAAAACAACGTCAATATTCAAAGTATCGCCAATTTTATAATATTTACAAGCTTCATTAGTAGTCACTACCCTGGTGACATAAGGGGCTTGAGTGTCTTGCTCTCCATCTTCTGCCAAAACCAAAGCTGCTCCACCGGTCAAAAATATAAAAGCAACAAACATCAAAATTAATGATCGATGAAAAAATTTCCATTTCTTCATATTTTTTAAAAAAATTAAGCTGCTAAAAATACAATATTTAAAGCAATTATATAAATTAAATGAGTTTAAATTATTTAACATTATTAAGTAAAAAAAGTCAACCAAGTAAAAAAAACCAACTTTTTGGTCTTTTTATTATCATTTATTGCATTGTTTGACTCAATTTATTTGCATAACTCAAGCGCTTTTAAGTAAACTTGGTTATAATTTATTAAATTTTGATTCAAAATTAAAACATTATTAATTGGAACAGTTATATTATACAATTTTTTGGCAATCTACTCAACAATTAAAATTTGATAAAATAAAAAACCGCAGACTTATGATGAATCTGCGGTTAAAAAATTGTTATTTATGTATTATTCAAAAAAGTCAATGCCGTTATTGTCTAATTAAAGCCAAAATTTCGTCCCGCTTAGTTTCCATAAGCTCCTTAGTCCTAGCTTCTAAATTCAGACGCAATAAGGGTTCAGTGTTAGACGCTCGGACGTTTAACCAAAAATCAGGATATTCAATTGTGATGCCATCAAGTTCGTTTATTTGACCATCTTTATATCTTTCTTTGATAGCTTGTATTTTAGCTTTGGCATCAGTCACGGTGGAATTAATTTCGCCAGAATGGAAATATTTTTTATACGGGGCGATATATTCGGCAAAAGTTTTACCTGATTTCGATAATTCAATCATTATCTTTAAAGCCACAATCATCGGCACTTCATAACAACCCTCTTCCATATTTAAAAAGAAATGGCCGCTCGACTCCCCGGCAAAATAAGCGCCCTCGCGCACTGCCTGAGCTTTAATCAAAGAGTGTCCCACGCGAGTTACAATTGGATTGCCGCCATGCTTCAAAATAGTATCGAGAGTAATTCGGCCCGGTCTAATGTCGTAAGCGATAGTAGCAGCTGGTTTTTCTTCTAAAAATATTTTAGCTAAAACAGCTCGGATAAT
Source organism: Patescibacteria group bacterium (assembly GCA_028704945.1). Taxonomy (GTDB): domain Bacteria; phylum Patescibacteriota; class Patescibacteriia; order Patescibacteriales; family Patescibacteriaceae; genus 1-14-0-10-37-14. The sequence continues at coordinate 114,751 of JAQWEL010000002.1, read as the reverse complement.
ACCTGGCTCAACCGCTTTACCCTCATTATCAACAAAAAATATACGATCGGCATCACCATCGGTGGAAATGCCAAAATCAGCTTTTTCGTCTACAACTCTTTTTTCTAAACCAGCAATATTTTCCGGCTTGAAAGGATCGGCTTCATGCGCTGGGAAAGTTCCATCTAATTCCCAATTCATCTTAACGACTTGGCCTGGCAAGTGGATAAATAATTCCTCAAAATACTGGGCGCCCATGGCATTGGCTGGATCAATGACAATCTTAAAAGGTTTCAAATTGGATACATCGACAAATTGCAAATCATGCGCCACTTGATCACTCACCACCTCTTCACGCTTAATAACTGATTCTTTCACTGGATATTCCTTAAGATTTTCCGACATGACCAATTCTTTCAAATCTTCCATACCTGTACCTTCCCCGACTGGCAAAGCGCGTTCACGCACCATTTTAAAACCATTATATTCCTTTGGATTATGTGAAGCGGAAACTTGGATGCCGCCATCATAATTATATTCAGCCACAGCAAAATAAAAAGTCGGGGTGCTGGCTAAGCCGATATCAACTACTTGAGCTCCTCCGTCAATCATACCTTTAATCAAAGACTCCTGTAATTTAGGACTGGATAAACGCATATCACGGGCAGCGACTAATTTCGGGCCGGGGCGACCTAACTCGTCGGCTCGCATCTTAGCAAAGGCTAAACCCAGACGATAAGCCAATTCTTCATCAAAATCAGTGCCATAGATGCCTCTGATATCATAAGCCTTAAAAACTTTTGGATTTGTGATCATATTGTTATTATTAATTTTTTGAGTATTAAAATTTTATGTAACTTTATTTTTTATTATAACAAGCCTATAAAAAAAACAAAAGTTAATAATATAAATATTAACTTTTAGATTTTATTTTTTACCTAATATCTGACTAAAATTTTTTGTTTACAAAAGAGACGCTTTAAGGTAAACTAAATTGAATAATTTTAAATTTATGCTTGAGATAACAGAACAATTGCAAGAAATACTATCAAAATCTAAAAATATAGCCATTTTCATCAACCAACATCGCAGTGGCGACGTCATTGGCGCTGGTTTAGGTTTATTGTCAATCTTATCTAAAGCTGGCGTAAATGCCGAACTAATAGTTAAAAATTCTGAATTAGGCAAAAACTTTTCTTTTTTAAGTAACTTTTCGGAAATGAAAAATGAAGTCAGCCGTCGACCGGAATTCACTGTATCCGTCAATACTGTCAATGCTGATTTGAATAAGGTCCGCTATGAACACGTTGATAACCAATTAAACTTTGTCATCAGTTTAAACTCTGGTTGGTTGCAAGAAAACCAAATCAAATTAGAGCAAACTGGTTATCCTTATGATTTAATCTTCACTATTGGCGCCCCCGATTTATTGTCACTCGGCCAAATAACAACTGAACACCCTAATTTATTTTACCGTACGCCGATTATCAATATTGATCGAGACTCTGCTAATGAAAACTACGGCGAAATAAACATTATTAATCTTAAAGCAGCTTCGACCGCTGAAATCATCTATAGTTTATTTAAAAATATTCCGGAATTTAAAATAAATGAAACCGCTGCTTCCAACTTATTGGCCGGCTTGATAGCTAAAACCAAAAACTTTAAAAGCGCCAGCGTCAGTCCAGACACGCTTAATATAGCTGCCGAGTTAATCGGACTTGGAGCTGACCGTGAATTAATTGTTAATGAATTATACCGTAAACACACTATCAAACTCTTGAAACTTTGGGGATTTATCTTAGGTAAGCTGTCATCCTCAGCTGATAAAAAATTAGTTTGGTCAGTTATTTCAGAGGATAATTATGAAGCAGCTGAAGGTTCAATGGATAATTTAACCTCTTTAGTTGACGAATTAATTGTGTCTATACCAGAAACACTGATTACAGTGGTCTTTATCAGCAACAGCCAGTCCACCAGAGGCATACTGTGGTCAATTAAAAATATTGACGCTCTGGAATTAAGTAAAAATTTCTCGCCCAGGGGTTCAAGACAGTTAGCTGAATTCAATTTGCCTAGCCACATCAAGATTGAAACAGCTGTTAAAATCATAGAGACTGAATTGGGCAATATTTAATCATTAGGCATAAACATAAAAAACATGGTCTATAAAGCATAGTCATGTTTTTTTATTTGATACTTTAATTTTTATCTCTTAGAAAATTCTTTAAAAACACTGTCAGCCGCAATCGCCCCTTCAGCAGCTGCCGTTAAAACTTGTCTGAAGTTATTAGAACCGTTAGTGACATCACCGGCTGCAAAAATATTTTTTAAATTAGTGCTCATATCTTGAGCAACCTTGATATGATTTTTTTCATCCAACTCCCCGCCAATAGTCTTAAACAAAACTGTGTTGGGTTCTAAACCAATCTCAATAAATAATCCATCTACATTTATCTCAGTTTGGCCCAAAAATTCAGTCTGCAAAATAATTTTTTCTAATTTTTCTTCACCAGTTAAATCAATAACATTATTATTTGGGATATAAACAATATTCTCTTTTTCTTTAACTTTATTGAGCCAGACAATATCCCCCTTTAAATCAGCTCGTTTATTAATTAGATAAACCTTAGGGCAGATATCAGCCAAATAAAGCGCGGCTGTCATAGCGCTATTGCCGCCACCAATTACGGCAGTAATCTTGCCTTTATAAAACATGGCGTCGCAGGTAGCGCAATAAGCAACCCCTTTACCGATAAATTTATCTTCAGCGGCTAAGCCAAGATGCTTATGCTGAGTGCCTAAGGCATAAATAACGAATTTGCTTTTAAATTCTTTACCGGCTTTAGTTTTGACTATCCACGCCTCATTGTCCGGCAAAATTTCTTCTACAAAATCAAAAATAAATTTTGCGCCTTGTTGTTTTACTTGCTCTTTCATCTTATTAGCTAACTCATAACCGACAACTTCATTTTCACCCGGCCAATTGCAAATCTTATGAGATTCCATCATTAGGCCGCCTGGAATACCTCCGATTATGCCGACTGTTAAATTATAGCGCAGAGCATAAAGCGCAGCCGTCAAGCCGGCCGGCCCTGAGCCCAAAATCAACAAATCAAAATTTTCCATATTCTTTATAAATTAACTTTCTTATATGATATATTTTAACGCACTGCGATAGATTTTAAAAGCAAATTCCAATTATCTTCTGTTTTAGGCAAAGAATCATTATATTCTTTATATTTTTTAATCATCAAAAAACGCTGATCTTGGATGTAGATAGAGGTTGAAGGTGTGCCGTAAACAATAAAATTATTCATAGCATATTTTTCATTGACAGTGATTTTTTCACCATTTTTAACCAAACTATCAATATATATCTTCATGCCTTTCTTTTGGGCGGCTAAATCCTTCTTAACTTTATTAAACATTAAAAAACCATTTAAATCATTCCCACTTTTATAAATAGCCGAAGCTTCTTTCTGAATAGTAGTAAGTCCTTTTACAGAAGCAGAGTCTGACGCCATAACAGAAGAAATAGAGATATTCAAACCGCCAGAAAATAACAAAGTTAAAATAATAAAACCACCAATAGCCCACAAGGGATATTTTATAAATCCATCCATAAAATATAAGTTTTCCAAAAATTATAACAAAAAGCGTCTCATTTGTGAAGACGCTTAAAAAAACTAACCTTAGGCAATAAGATTAAACCTGATTATTTTTACAAAAAAAGAATAAAAACAACAAGGTCTTAAACAAGGTGCTAGCATTAGGTAGATCACTTGGCTTATTTTTTAAATATAAAATGAAATACATGGAGACGCGAGTTATCGATATAATCATAATCGCGACAATCGCGCTGCAAAATTCTACTGATTGCAAACCAATTAGATAAAATTTGATTAATAAAACAGCAAAAACTACCCCCTGCAAAAATGTCAAAACTTTGCTCAAGTAAGGAATTTTCTTTTTTATATTATTAACCTTGATGGCCTCAAAATAAAGAAAAGAAAAAGCGCGCGCCAAAATAAATTCAGCTAAAAAGATCAAACCAATGCAAAGACTGAATAATACCGTTAATTCGCCGTTGTTATAAAAATTAAACATAGGCCACAGTGGCAGAAGCAACATCTTGTCTCGGATTGGATCTAAGTTGGCGCCAAAAACCGAAACTCCGTAACCTGGTCTTTTTTTCTCAATTCTTCTGGCAACCTGGCCATCTAAAAAATCAGTTAAAAAACCGGCTACCAAACAAATAAATGACCAAGCCAGCTGTTTTTCAAAAGCTAACCAAGTAGCGGCAATGGCGAAAATTATTCCTGAGACAGTGATGGCGTTCGCCCAGGTAATTATACGATCGGTTTTGCTTATCATTGACATGATACACCTCTTTAAAATTATAAATGAACTATTTTTTTATTAACAATATAAAATCATTTTAAACTAAAAATGTCAAATAAAAAATGCTTGGCGCGGGCCGAAGCATTTTTTATTTAAAAATATTTAATCAAACTTATCTTTACATACCCATCATACCTGGATTCATACCGCCCATACCACCGCCGGCATGACTATCGCAAGCACAACCTTCTTTTGGTTTGTCAGCAATAACTGCTTCGGTAGTTAAAAACATCATCGCGGCTGAAGCGGCGTTTTCTAAAGCACTGCGGACAACTTTAGTCGGATCAATAATACCAGCAGCAAACATATCGACAAATTCTCCAGTAGCAGCATTATAACCGACGTTGGTTTTACCAGCTTTGTGTTCGCTCATAATCTGATATAACACCAAAGATCCATCTTTACCGGCATTAGCGGCAATCTGTTTGATAGGAGTAATTAAAGCAGCGGCAATAATCTGTGAACCGACTGATTCGTGTTTATCATTGGACATTTCAGCAAAAGAATTACCAGCTAATGCTAAGGCTAAACCACCACCAGCCACCACACCTTCTTCAACAGCTGCGCGAGTAGCATTCAAGGCATCTTCAATGCGATCTTTCTTTTCTTTCATTTCAGTTTCAGTGGCAGCCCCAACTTTAATAACAGCTACACCGCCAGACAATTTAGCCAAACGTTCTTGCAGTTTTTCTTTATCATAATCAGAGTCGGATAATTCTTTTTCTTTCTTAATCTGTTCAACGCGAGTTTGGATTTTAGCTTGGTCACCGGCGCCGTCAACAATAATAGTAGTATCTTTAGTAGAAACTACTTTACGAGCATGGCCAAGATCAGATACTTCTGCCGTATCTAATTTTAAACCGATTTCTTCAGAAATAACTTTGCCACCGGTCAACACGGCAATGTCTTCCAACATAGCTTTGCGTCTGTCACCAAAGCCAGGCGCTTTAATGCCTAAGACATTAAAAATACCACGCATTTTATTAACCACGAAGGTAGCTAAAGCTTCACCCTCAATGTCGTCAGCAATAATAACAACGTCCTTTTTGCCCAGCTGCAAAACTTTTTCCAAAATCGGCAAGACATCATGAATAGAGCTAATTTTTTTATCGGTAATCAAAATAAATGGGTCATTCATTTCAGCCTTCATTGATTCTGAATTAGTAATCATATAAGGCGAGACATAGCCCTTATCAAATTGCATGCCTTCAACAACTTCTTTTTCTACTCCGAAAGATTGACCCTCTTCGACAGTAATAACGCCATCCTTACCAACTGATTCCATTGCCTCAGCAATGATAGAGCCAATTTCTGGATCATTCGCGGAGATAGAAGCGACTTGAGCGATTTCTTCTTTAGTAGAAATAACCTTAGACATTTCCTTGAGATTCTTAACGACTTCAGCAACTTTTTTTTCAATACCAGAACGAATCTCAATCGGGGAAACTCCAGCGGCGACCAACTTCATACCTTCATTAATAATAGCTTCAGCCAAAACAGTAGCCGTAGTAGTACCGTCTCCAGCGGCGTCATTAGTCTTAGAAGCTGCTTCTTTAATAATTTCGGCGCCGATATTTTCAAACCTATCTTCTAATTCAATTTCCTTGGCAACAGTTACACCATCCTTAGTAATAACTGGCGCTCCGTATGATTTTTCAATCACCACATTACGTCCCTTTGGACCCATGGTTACTTTAACAGCGGCAGCTAATTGATCAGCGCCACGCTTTAAGGCTAAACGAGCCTTTTCATCAAAAATAATCTGTTTTGCCATATATTTATTTTTAGCTTATTAATCTTAATCTAATTATTCAAAAATCAACATTATATCCTGTTCTTTGATAACCAAATATTCCTGATCATCAAGCTTAATCGCTTCTGGTGAATATTTTTTAAACATAACTTTATCACCAACCTTAACTTTTAATGGCGCAATTTGGCCATTGTCCAAAAGTCGACCTTCACCCACAGCCACAACTTCTCCTTTTTCTGGTTTTTCTTTAGAAACCGTGTCTGGAATGACGATACCAAATTTAGTGATAGTTTCGTCAGCCAAAGGCTTAACAATCACATTCATGTAAAGTGGTTTTAAATTCATATTTTTTCTTTTTCAGTATTTAACTGAGTTTACAAAACACAATTAAATACTAATAATTTAATTAACAATTGTCTGTTAGCAGTCGAGCATATAGACTGCCAACAAACCTATTTTAAAGCCGACTTAGCTTTGTGTCAAGGGATTTGATTTTAGTCCAATATTATTATTTTTTATAAGTCTTGTATTTTTTAAGAAATATGTTATGATAATTTTTGTTTATTAAGCGCTTGTCCGCCTGTGGCGAAGTTAGTGCTAAATAATTGGACGGCTAGCTCAGTTGGTTAGAGCGCTACGTTGACATCGTAGAGGTCACAGGTTCGAATCCTGTGTCGTCCACCAAAATAAACCGCGTTATAGCGGTTTTTTTTATTAGCTCTTTACTATTTTAAAGAATCGTATATTATATTAGTAGTTTAAGCGCCCATAGCTCAGTTGGTTAGAGCACCGCCCTTATAAGGCGGGGGTCGCTGGTTCAAGTCCAGCTGGGCGCACTTTTTTTATGTCGGACTCCATCTTCTTAGCTTATCTATCCAACTATTCAAACTTTGGTCCAGCTACATTGTCCAAGCTTTTCAGCTATTTTGAATCTTGGGAAAATTTATATTCAGCAGATGGGCTATCGCTAAAAGCAGCCGGATTAAAACAAGACGCCGTTCTTCATTTTCTGGCCTGGCGTAACAAATTTAATAAAAATATTTTTGAAGATATTTTAACTAAAGAAAATATCTCTTTTTTAACTATTTCGGATAAAAATTATCCCAAACTGCTTAAAAACATTAAGGACGCGCCATTATTACTCTATTACAAAGGTGATATTAAATTAGCTTCTGAACCAGGCTTAGCTGTGGTCGGTTCCAGAAAGCCGACTAAATATGCCAAACAAGCGATTGATTTAATCATCCCGACTTTGTCTCAAGCCGGATTAATTATCACTAGCGGCTTAGCCATCGGTGTTGATGCTTTAGCTCATCAAGCTTGTTTGGAATCAGCTGGTAAAACTGTTGCTGTTTTAGGATCAGGTTTAGACCAAGCCTTAATTTATCCGCAACGAAATCTTAATCTAGCTAAACAAATAGAAGCAAGGGGGCTGTTATTAAGTGAATTTCCACCATTAAGCATTGCTTTTCCCGCTAATTTTCCCCGTCGTAACCGAATTGTTTCCGGTATTTCTTTGGGCGTCTTAATTATTGAAGCGGCTCTAAAATCAGGCTCTTTGATTACTGCCCGCTTAGGTTTAGAACAAGGTCGCGAAGTTATGGCTATACCTGGCCCAATCAATTCTTGTTATTCAGCTGGGCCAAACGAACTAATTAAAAATGGCGCTAAGCCAGTTATTGAGCCACTAGACATATTAGAAAACTTAAAAATGGACCGACTCAAACCAGATAATAGTGAAATAATAAACTCTTTGGATGACACCGAACAAGCTATTCTGGAAGCCATTAAAAAGTTACCGCAAACGCCAGATGAGTTACGACTATTGCTAAACTTAGATATTTGTGTTATAACGCCAGCTCTAACTATTATGGAGCTTAATGGCTTAATCACCTCTTTGGGGGGAATTTATCATCTTAAATAATATGAAGCTTATCATCGTTGAGTCACCAACTAAAGCAAAAACTATTTCTAAATTCTTAGGCTCTGACTATAAAATAGAGTCTTCTTTTGGTCATATCCGCGATTTACCTAAATCAACCTTGGGTATTGATGTTGAAAAAAACTTCGAGCCTAAATATGTTATCCCGACTAAGGCCAGAAAAGCGGTTACTATTCTGAAAGAAGCCGCTAAAAAAGCTGACGAAATCGTTCTTGCTTCCGATGAAGACCGCGAAGGAGAAGCTATTGCTTGGCACTTGGCTGAAGTTTTGAATATCAAACCACAAGCTGCTCAACGCATTGTTTTCCATGAAATAACTAAAGATGCTATTTTAAAAGCTTTGGAAACTCCCCGTCACCTGGATGAAAATCTTTTTAACGCGCAACAGGCTCGTCGAGTCTTGGATCGTTTGGTTGGTTATGAACTCTCGCCTTTACTTTGGAAAAAAGTAGCCAGAGGCCTTTCAGCTGGACGTGTTCAATCAGTCGCTTTAAAATTAATTGTCGAACGCGAACGCGAAATCAAAGCTTTCCAGCCAATTGACTATTGGAAAATCAAAGAAATTTTAAAAGCTAAAGAAGAATTTACTGCCGAATTAGCTGCTATTAATAATGAAACTTTGGATAAATTATCAATCAAGAGTCAAGAGGAAGCTGACAATATTAAAACTGAATTGGAAAATCTAGAACATACTGTCCAATCCGTTGAAACAAAAATCGCCACCAAAAAAGCTCCGACTCCTTTTAAGACTTCCACTTTACAACAAACCGCTAACCGCCGTTTAGGTTGGAGCGCTAAGCAGACCATGGTAGTTGCCCAAAAGCTTTACGAAAAAGGTTTTATCACTTACATGCGTACCGATTCGCTTAATTTAAGTGAGAAATTCTTAGCTGAAGCTGATAAATATTTAATTAAAAACTTTGGCAAAGAATATTCCAGCCCGAAACATTATAAGACTAAAGCTAAAGGCGCTCAAGAAGCTCACGAAGCTATCCGGCCAACCGAAGCAACTCGCGAACCGTCTAAATTAAAGACAGGCACAGACGCTAATGAAAAAAAATTATACGAACTGATTTGGTCCAGGTCCATCGCCAGTCAAATGCCTGACGCGCTGTTTGACAGCTCCAAAGCGATAATCACCGCTGGCCAATATGAATTGATTGCCCAGGGCTTAATTTTAAAATTCGACGGTTTTTTAAAAATTTACTCTGAGTCGACTGGCGAAAGCGAATTGCCTGTCTTAACTGATGGTGAAAAATTGACTTTAGTCGAAGTCAAGACAGAAGCCAATTCAACCAAGCCGCCAGCCAGATACTCTGACGCCACCTTAGTCAAAGAACTGGAAAAAAATGAAATCGGCCGTCCTTCTACTTATGCCCCGACTATTGCTACTTTAGAAAATAGAAACTATATTGAAAGAGCTGAAGACAAGCGTTTGAAACCAACCGACATTGCCTTTATTGTCAACGACTTATTGGTCGAACATTTTCCTGATATTGTTAACTTGGAATTTACTGCTAAAATGGAAAAAAAATTCGACAAAATCGCTGATGGCAAAATTTCTTGGCAACCAGTTATCGCTAAATTCTACGAACCGTTTCATCAAAACATTGAGGATAAAACTAAAGAATTAAATAAAGCTGACATTATGCCAGAAGAAAGAACACAAGAGCTTTGCGATAAATGCGAAAGCCCGATGGTTATTAAAATCGGCCGTTTTGGCAAATTTTTAGCTTGCTCAAATTTTCCTGCTTGTAAAAACACTCGCCAAATCGGTGAAAAAAAGGCTAGTCCGGAAGAAACTGAGGAATTAAAAGCTTTGAATGAAAAATATAAAGGTGAAAGATGTTCAAAATGCGATCATCCTATGATGATTAAAACCGGACGCTTCGGCGCTTTTTTAGCTTGCAGCGCTTATCCAAAATGTAAAAACATCAAGAATATTCAAGAAGGTCAAAAAAATATCGTTGGCACCGGTATTAAATGTCCGGCCTGTGAAAAAGGCGAGATAACACCTAAAAAAAGTCGTTTCGGAATTTTTTACGCCTGCTCTAATTATCCAGACTGTAAGAATGCTTATTGGGGTAAACCAACTGGAGAAAAATGTCCAGATTGCGAAGCGTTATTGATCGAAAACAAAAAAGGTGGCATTAGTTGCAGTAGTAAAACTTGCAAATTTACTAAATAAACTTATTAAAAAACTCAGGCGACAAACCTGAGTTTTTGATTTTATTTAAGGGAACCTTATTTAGCTGATTCTTCAAGAGTATTAGCGTCAATATTCAACTTGACTAAATTACTAACCTCATTAACAGAAATAGCTTTGATCGGTGTAGAGACTTTGATTTTTTTACTGTTAAAATCGCGCATAGTCCAATCAAAATTCATCGTCAAAGAATCTTTAGTCTGTTTATCTCCGTCAATATCATTATTAACTCCAGTTAATTTTAATACCAAAACTTCATTATTTCTACCGATAGCTAACTCTCCGGTCTTGAAATTAAAGCTCCTTAAACCATTATTCATGTCTTCGATTTCCGCTTTAGTCATTGGGGTGCCATATAGTTTATTCATATCAATCATAAACTTAGCCATACCCAATTTATTTAAAGAAAAATTCCAACGATCAACTACAGTCTTACCAACCTTACCATTAGATAATTTTTTTCCAACGACAATGACTTTATGTTTCTTCATTAAATTAACAATCTCTTTTTGCTTTTCTGCTTGCTTCTCCATATTCAAACTCGACATCAACAAATCATTATTATTACCATCCTCAGGTAACATCTTAATAAAATTAGCCAAGTCGTCTGAAGTTAATTTAATCCACTGTCCTTTAATTTTTGATAAATCCACTATGACGTTAACTAAATCCGGATATTCTTTTAAATTAAAAAAATAATCCTCGCCAACGGTTTTCATGTCTAAACCCAAATTAATTTTATTTGTTCCGATAGCAGTCTTAAGATCTTCGTTCTTTATTTGATAGTTGACTTTAATATCCTGCTTCATGGTCTTAGGATTTTTCTGACCAACCACAGCTCCATTCATAGTGATGTTAATTTCAACCTTTGTTTCCTTTGTTTCGCCTTGAGGAACAACCTTAGTTACCATGGGCATTTTAAAATCATAGGTATAGGAGTCTGTCCCATACATCAAATTAAACATTCTGTCGACTGGACTAACAACTTTACTTACAGGTTTAACAGCCTGTTTAGTGGATGCTTTGTCAGTCGCCAAGACTCCGTTACTGCCAAAAATAATCACGGAGGAAACAGCTAAAGCAACAATTTTTTTGTTCATAGTTTTTCTAATTTATTATTTTATTTATCTATTATAGTATGTTATTATCTTTAAAAATAAAAATCAAGGTTTGCTTTAAACAAAATACTTCTTGTAAATTCCTTTCTTAACAGTTTGGACTAACAGCAAATAAACCAAAACGATAAACCAAATAGCCGCCATTACGCCCAAAGTCGGCTTAGTAAAGCCAAAATAAGCAGCCAAAGGACTAAAAGGAATTATCATGGCGATAACGCAAAAAAACAAAATTGAAGCGGCTAAATACTTAGACGGCCGTGACTCGATAAAAGGAATTTTTCTGGTGCGGATAAAAAAGATGACCAAAGTCTGAGTGGCAAATGATTCTAAAAACCAAGCCGTTTGGAAATTGGAAGCATTAGCATGAAATAATTTAATCATTACCACAAAGGTCGTAATGTCAAAAACAGAACTCAATGGCCCAAATAAGACCATATATTTTTTAATAAAATTAACATCCCAACGTTTCGGTTTCTTGATATATTCTTCATCAACATTATCAAGCGGAATGGTTATTTGAGAAAAGTCATACAAAAAATTATTAAGTAAAATCTGAATCGGCAACATCGGCAAAAAAGGTAAACAGAATGAAGCAGCGGCAACCGAAAACATATTACCAAAATTAGACGAAAGACCCATTAAAATATATTTCATGGTGTTGCCGAAAGTTCGCCGGCCTTCTTCTACTCCTAATGCTAAAACTTTTAAATCTTTGGTCAACAAAATCAAATCGGCCGCTTCTTTAGCCACATCAACCGCATTATTGACCGAAATGCCGACATCGGCCGCTTTTAAGGGTAAAGCATCATTAATGCCATCTCCCATATAGCCGACGCAAACTTTATTTTCCCGAATGGCGCTAACTATCCTGGCTTTGCCTTCCGGTGAAATACGGGAAAAGATAGTAACATCCATTACCTTACTTTTTAGATCTTCGTCCGTCATAGCATCAACTTCTGGCCCGGTTAAAATACCCTTAATATCTACGCCGACATCATGGCAAATTTTCTTGGTTACTAAATCGTTATCACCAGTAATAATCTTTATTTCTATACCCCTTGCTTCTAATAAATCAATTGCTGCTTTAGCGCCCTTCTTAGCTGGATCAAGAAAAGCCACAAAACCTAACAAAATCAAATCACATTCTTCTTGAACAGGATACTCTCTTTTCTTTTCAGAAACTTTTTTATAAGCCAAAGTTAATACCCTAAAACCATCAGCTGATAGCTCATGATATTTCTTTAAGGCTTGGTTACGATACTTTTTATCAAATTTTTTAACCTCTCCATTGTCTTCATAAAAAGAGGCTACGGTAAACATTTCTTCCGGAGCTCCTTTGGAAATCATAAGCATCTCTTCTGTTTTGACTGATTCCAAGATTATTGATAGTCGTCGTCGAGAAAAATCAAACGGTATTTCATCAAGCTTATTCCAACCGGAAACTTTTATCTTTTCTTTTATTCTTAAAACAGCTTCATCAAGCGGGTTAGCTAAGCCGGCCTGATAATAACTATTAAGATAAACGTAGTCCAAAATTTTAGTCGAATTATTTCCATCAATATCGATGTGCTTGACCATCTTAATCTTATTTTCCGTCAAGGTGCCTGTCTTATCGGTGCATAGAACGCTCATACCTCCAAAATCATGAATTGAATTTAGCCGCTTAACGATAACGCCCTTTTTAGACATATCAACCGAACCACGAGCTAAAGTGATAGACATAATCATCGGCAAAAGCTCTGGCGTCAAGCCGACAGCTAAAGCTAAAGCAAACATTACGGAACTTAAAAAATCATGCTTAGCGATAATAGTATTAACAAAAAAAATCAAAAAAACTAATGACAAGATAACCTTAATGATTAAATTGCCAAAACTTTTAACACCTTTTTCAAATTCTGTTTCAGAGGACGGTTCGGCTAATTTGGCGGCAATGCGACCAAAGACTGTCCGTTCTCCAGTCGCCAGAACGATAGCGGTAGCATAGCCGGAAACGACATCAGTTCCGGTAAAAATAATATTGTCATAATCGGAAATATCGGCTGGCAATTTACTAAGTGTGTCGCGATGTTTGGCGACCGGGAAAGCTTCGCCGGTCAATGATGACTCATTAGTAAAAAAATCATCTGATTCTATAATTCGAGCATCAGCCGGAACGATTGAACCGACCGAAAGACAAATAACATCACCAGCTACTAAATGTTTGGCTTCAAGACTAATCTTTTTGCCGTCTCGGATTACTTCCACTTTAGTAACTACTTGGCTCTTTAATTTTTCAACTGTTTTTTCAGATTTATGTTCTTGAACAAAGTCAATCGCTACGCTTAATAGAATCATGGCATAAACCACGATAGCTGAACGTAAATCATTAAGAAATAAAGAGATTGTGCCGATAGTAAAAAGAGTTAAGATTAATGGACTTCTAAGTCTTAGCAAAAAATTTTTAACAGTCGACATCTTTTTTCTGCCGCCGATTTCATTAAGGCCGTCTCGTTTTAACAATTCATTAACCTTTAAGATATTCAAACCGGTAGCAGATGATTCTAATTGGACAAAAATATCGTCAATGTTCTTGATTGACGCAGTTTGGATAAACTTATTATTTATTTTTGGTGTTGGCATATAAATTTTTTGTCATTATACCATTTTTAAAAACTATCGTCCAAGAAAATTAATAACAAAAAAGTCCTAAAATACAAAGTATTAAAGGACTTAATTTCACACCTACTGTTGTCATCTCGACGACTGTAAGAAGGAGAGATCCCTCTTAATGCAATCAACTAAAAAACCAACAAAAAATGGCTAGGGCTCATCACTACATAAAGAGCGATTCCTCTCCGCTCCGGGCGAATCGGAATGACAATATAAGCAAAAAAATAGAGCATTCGTAAATATTTACAAATGCTCAAAAAAAATTTAAGGCTCAAAAGATTAGCTTTGACTAAGTGACTAAGTTTCTAAAAACTAACAGTCGCAGAAGCCCATCAAACAATCAGGGCCACTCCAATCGAGCCCGAAGTAACCGAGGCCGAATTCATAACCACCAAGCGAGCGGCGCTCGATGCTCGGCACCCCATGATTGCCACCGGCGTATAAGAGATTTTCTTTTTCGTCAAAAGATACTGTCCATTTATCAATAGGCAATTCTTCTTTTTTCTCTTGATAAACAAGAGAAAGACCTTGGGCTCCGGTTAGAATGACATTATTCTTTTTTAACCAGGCCAGACATTTTTCAAAAGAAATCATTTTGGAAAAAAATCTTTTTTTACGAATCCATAGCTTAACCAGGTAGGTTTTTCCTGGTATTAAATTATTACTGACTTTAGAAAAATTGCTGTCGGTAATAAAATAGTTATAATAAGCCAAATCTTTTCGATGATTATCGGCGAAGTTGGTGAGCTGGGTTTCGTACTGATAATCATCAGGAACCGTCAGCTTGAATTCTTTTAGAAGGACAAATTCTTTACGAAAGTAAAGAACGGCCAATATTATTACTAATATTGCGAGTGCAATTATTAACGGGTACATGATAAACTCCTAATATATTTTTAAATAACAGTTTTACGAATTATTCGTATTAATACGGAAAAGAGAGAGTAAGGTGATTGGTTATATAGATCTATATAGATATAAACCTCAACCTTGATAGAAATAGCCGCAGGCGTAAACGAGTCGTAACCAGTTAACGATTAACATGCTATCCCTTTGTTTTCTTTCCCGAATTAATAGGAACAATTTTAAAAGTAATGTAAAAGTATAGCATATTTATGCTAATTTGTCAATGGCACTTGAAAAAATAGTTATTTTTAGCTATATTTATTAAAAAATAACCATTAAAATATGCCTAAATACATTATCCATGGAAATAAGCCATTATCTGGGAAAATCTCAGTAAAAGGAGCTAAAAACGCTGCTTTAAAGATAATTCCTGCCACCTTATTATCAAGCGCTGAAATGACTATTACCAATTTGCCTAATATTGAAGACATTGACCGTTCTCTGGAATTACTTAAAGACCTGGGCGCTGAAATCAATCGTAATGGGTCAATTTGCAAAATTAATACTGCTGGTATTAATAAAACCCAACTTGATCAAGTTTTTGCCAATAAACTCAGAGCCTCAATTATGTTTGTCGGCCCGCTGTTAGCGCGTTTTGGCGAAGTTAAATTTCCTCATCCGGGCGGCTGTGTTATTGGCGCCGGCACCAGACCGATTGATATTTTTCTGGAAGGTTTTCAAGCTATGGGCGCTAAGCTTTCTGCTGAAGACACTAATTATGTTTTAAAAGCTGATAAATTAACTGGCGCTGAATATTTTTTTCCGGTTATGAGCGTTACTGGCACTGAAGCTTTAATGATGACAGCTGTTCTGGCGCAAGGTAAAACCATTCTTAAAAACTGCGCCATGGAACCAGAAATCTTTGCTTTAGCTGAATACTTAAATTCAGTCGGCGCTAAAATTAGCGGCCATGGCTCACCTGTTATAATTATTGAGGGAGTAGAAAAAATTTCTGCCAGTGTTTGCGCTGTTATTCCTGACCGGATTGAAGCTGGCACTTTCGCCATCATGGCAGCCGCTTCCAATTCAGAGCTAACTATCACCGACTGTGAACCTAAACATTTAGAATCTTTATTAAATATCTTTAAGCACATCGGAGTGCCTTTTGAACAAGGCGATAATTTTTTAATTATTAAACCAACTGATAGCTTAAAACCTTACAGTATAAAAACTCATGAATACCCTGGTTTCCCAACCGACTTGCAATCCCCTTACACCATTTTAATGACACAAGCCAATGGTTCAAGCCTGATCCATGAAACTATTTATGATCGCCGTTTGCTCTTTACCGACATGTTAACCCAAATGAACGCTAACATTATTATGTGTGATCCTCATCGCATCGTTGTTAATGGCCCGACCAAATTACATGGCCGTCATTTGACTTCACCCGACCTGAGAGCTGGTATGGCCATGGTAATTGCCGGTTTAATAGCCGATGGAAAAACCGAGATAGATAATATTTACCAAATAGACCGAGGCTACGAAAATTTAGCTGCTCGTTTAAAATCAATTGGCGCCGACATTGAACGAGCTGATTAAAACTATATGGATAAAAAAATCAGGCTGATACTTTTAATTGTTTTTATTTTACTCTTTGTCAGTATATCTGCCGTAACCTTAATCTATTCTTTCGGCTACACCCTAAGTAACGGCTTAAGACTGCAAAAGTCGGGTATGTTCGACATCAAAACCACTCCTCGCGGCGCGCAAATATTATTAAACGGCAAGCCATACCAATCGTTCTTAGAAAAAATAAATCCGAGCACAAAAAATAATTTTGCCACCTCGCCAGTCAAGATTTCAGGACTTACTCCAGGTGAATATACCGTTGCAATCAAACTGAACGGTTACCACAATTGGGAAAAGAAACTCTTTATCAATCCAGGTGAAACGACTTATCTTGAAAATGTCCGGCTATTCCCCCAAGAAAGCCCCAAAGAATTATATCAAATCAATAACCAAAACATTATCAGTGTTGCGCTATCCTTAGACAAAAAAAGAATGGCCATATTAACCGAAAGCAGTGTTGTTATTATCGATTTAAAAACCCAGGCCGTAAAACAAATTGACTTTGATGCGACTAACGATAGTAAAAAATTATTATGGGGAAACAATGATTCTTTATTAATTGCCGGCAATAATTTAATTGAAATCAATTCTGATTTTAAAATTAAAAAACTACCGTCTGCTATCAAAAAAGAACAATTTTCATTATCAAGCGATTATGATAATAACATTTACTACTGGGATCAAAATATCTTTTACATAAAAAATATAAGTAAAGAAAGCGCGGCTGAGGAAAAAATAATCGTTGGCCAAGACCTCGCTATTAGTGATGTCCTGATTAAGAATAATCGCTTTTATCTGCTGGCTAAAAACAAACAAAGCAACAAAACCAGCCTGATTATTAGCGACATCAAAGACAAAAAGACCAGTTCATCCGTTGATTTGCCGGCTATTTCAGATTATTCCTTTATCAATCAAGATAATACTTGGATTAATATTAAGGATGAAAAAAATAAAATTGCTTACTTGATTGAAGAGCCAAGATTATTCTCTAACGAATTTAAAATTAAAAAAATAGAAAACTATCAGCTTGGCGCTTGGCTGAAAGATAAAAAAATGCTCATTGCCGGAGACTTTGATTTAAAAATATGGAGCCGAAACGATGATACGGAAAATCTTCTAACCAGAACCAGCCAGCCGATTATTTATACTGCGTGGTCAAATGATGATAACTATATTTTATATAGCACCAATAAAACAGTTTATTCTTTCGAATTAGATAACCGAGATTCTCACAGCCAAATTGAGCTTATAAATATGTTTTCTTTAAAGGTAACGGAAACATCACCGGATGGAAAAATGCTTTATTTTGTCGGTAAACAATCAGATAAAGATAATTATAAAATATATAGCTTAAAAATAATTGACTAACTTCTATAATTAATAATAAAACAAGGTTTGTGACCTTGTTTTATTATTAATTACTTTTATTTGAAGGAAATTCCAGCTAAAGCTTTTTCAAAATCTTTACTTTTATTTTTACAATCTTTTTCTGATAAATATTCTTCCCAACTAAAACTAATGGCGTAATTTTTGTTTATTATCTTGCGATAATCAACCTGGCAATGTCCTTTTGCCTTCTTGCTATTCTTAGAAAAAATAACTATTTTAACCAGATTGTTCATTTCGGCGTTAATTTTATAATTATCGTTAGACTCAATCACTTTCACTTTATTATCTTTACCATCATCAAGTTTTTTAGCTGAATCTATACTATTTTTAACTATATCTTTATTACTCTTTTGCTTCTGCCCATTTTCAAAATAAGACAAACTAACATCCATACTAAAAAGTCGAGAACCATTTTTAAAAATAGAAAAAGGCGCTTCTCTGTTCTGACTGGCTAATAAAGAAAAATCTGAGCCAACCTTAATATTTATATTTGGATCCTTAAATTTCAATTCCTTGGAAACACTAATCTTATTAACGCCCACCACAAATGACTTCAACATTCCCGCAATCACATTTTTATCTTTTTCTTCTTTGCCACTGTCGCAAGTAAAAGCTAAAAGCGAATTACCGACCTGAGTAATATACTGATTTATACTTATAATGTCGAAATAAGATACGTCCAATCTAAGAAACTTAGTGTTACCCATTTTAATAACTTCTTGGTTCTTAAAAACAACTAACGCATCATCACCATAAGTAAGTGACTCTCCAAGAGTTTTGTAATCTTTATCGGTTAATTCCTCAGAAAAAGCTGCTCGCTCTATTTGAACACTACAAGAACCGCTATCCTCATCACCCTCCCGGCTGACTTCAAGACTAGTTTCATCAGCAAAATCAAACAACCAGTCGTTTGGACGAGTAAATTGAAAATCTGGCCTATAGTTGATAAATTTATTCCAAACTTTTAAACCATTTTCCTTCTTAATAAAATCACTTAATTGATTATCGTATTTATTATTGACAAGCGCCTGTTTACTTAAATTATTCTCCAACCAAGTATTAATAATTGAGGCATCTATCAAATAACCTATAGTGGCCATACTGTCGCTTTTGCCGGCGCTAGTAATACCAATAATTTCATTGTTGGTATTTAAAGCTGCACCGCCTGAACTGCCGAATGAAGTAACGGCGTCTGTCTTTAGCCAACGCTTATTGCCCTCTGTTTCAACTCCGGAAATCACGCCTTGAGTAAAGGTAATGGTTTTACCACCAATCGCCGGATAACCAATGGCCTTTATGCTATCACCAGATTGAGCTTGAACTGATGATAGTTTTAAAGGGATAAAAGAAATCTCTGGATTTTTAACATTGGCTATTTTTTTGATAGACAATAAAGCTAAGTCTAAGCTCTTGTCAGAAGCAATTAAACTAGCGCCCCACCAACACTCTGGCCGTTGGTCTGATTTAAGAGTAAAACAAATTTCATAAATACTATCCTTTTTTTTATTATCATAGTCCTCCACTGTTACCACGTGATGATTGGTCAAAATTTTTCCATCATTACTAATCACTACGCCGGAACCAAAACCTTCCAACAATAAAGCTCCGCCAGAAGTTATCGTATAGGTTTTAATTTTAACAATCGACTGAAAAGGATTAGTTACAGTTGACCCGCTTGGCACAAAACCAACATTAGCTTCCGCTCTGGCTTCATTAAAAACTAACAGACCGACAACTATAATTAAAATTTGCTGAAATTTTTTTAGCATAATATTTATTAATTCTTATATAAAGAATTATAACATAAAAAAACATAACCCAAAACAAACGCTGCGATTAAAGTTATGTTTAAAAAAAAATAGGCTCAAGGCCTATTTTAATGAATCTATATATTGTTTTAAGTCTTCACCTACTTCTGAATTCTTCAGCGCCAGCTGTATATTAGCTTTAAGCCAGCCTAATTTATTGCCGGTATCAAGCCAATCGCCAGAAAGCTCTAAGCCGATAACTTCGGAACCATTTTTAAGCATTTGACCAAAGGCATCAGCTAATCTTATTTCACCAGACTCCCCTTTATCCATATTATTTAAGACGTCAATAACTTCTCGGGTAATAACGTAAACACCGACCGCGACCAAATCTGATGGCGCTTCATCAATAGCCGGCTTTTCAACAAAATTAGTTATCTGATAAGTAACACCATCTATTTGGTGGCCATCGATAACACCAAATTCGCTTACCTTTTCTTTAGGCACGCGCGCTAAGCCAACGATAGTTTTGCCATACTTTTGATAAGCATCAACAACTTGTTTGGCTGGGCTAATCTCAGAGTCATACAACGTATCACCAAACATAACCAAAACCGGATTATCGCCAATTAAATGAGCGGCGCAACTAACAGCGTGACCATCACCTAAAGGCATCGGCTGTCTGACATAGCTAAAATTAGCTAAATTAGAAATACGTCTTACTTCCTCAACTAAAGACATCTTATTCTTTTCGACTAAATTTCTGTCTAACTCAAAGGAATAATCAAAATGATCTTCAATCGCTCTTTTGCCGCGGCCAGTCACAAAAATAATCTGTTCAATTCCAGCCGAGACCGCATCTTCAGCTAAATATTGGATAGCCGGCTTATCAACTACGGGCAACATTTCTTTTGGCTGAGCCTTAGTTGCTGGCAAAAATCTTGTACCAAATCCCGCTACCGGGAAAATAGCTGTTTTAACCTCTTTGTTCATATAATTAATTAAATTATTTCTAAAAAATTAAAGGTGTCTCCATTTAAAAATATATTTCAACCAAGAAATTATGTGCATCCGAGCGCTTTTGGAATTAAAAAAACGATACCACTTAGTCTTAGCGCTGGCTCGATTATGATTATGGATTATTTCCGCCTCTGGGTAATAAACTACTCGCCAACCTTTAGCGTGAAAACGGCGACAAATATCAGTATCTTCAAAATAAAGAAAAAATCTTTCATCAAAGCCCCCAACTTCTTCCAAGGCTTCTCGCCTAATCATCAAGAAAGATCCCAAAAGCCAATCGACATCCAAAGGTTCATTCTTATTAAAATCAGTCATCATGAAGCGGCTAACATCTTTCTGGCCAAAGCCAGTTTTGCCTAAGCCGGTTCGGCGATAAAGCGGTGTTAACGGCCCATGCCAACGATAGCAAGAGTCTTGCACACTATGATCAGGATTATATTGTTTGGGACCAACAATGCCTACTCTTGGATTTTCATCCATGAACACCACTAATTTTTGAAAAACATCTTTAAAGGCAATCGTATCAGGATTCATAACAACCAAGTAACGCCCCGAAGAATTTTTAAAACCTAAATTATTGCCCGCCCCCATACCGAGGTTAATAGGACTTTCAATTAATTTTATTTCTGGAAATTGCCAACGAATGATTTCAGCCGAATTATCTTCTGAGTTGTTATCAACTACGATAATCTCTTTATCAAGACCGTTCCAATCAGCTTCAGCCAAAGACTTTAAACAATTTAAAGTAAAGGCTTTGCTCCTGTAATTAACAATTATAATACTTAAATCCATATATTTAATCTACCAAACAATTAATTGGCTGACAATTTTCCAATAAGCGTTAAAGAATAAATTAGCCACTCTAAGCGCCAAACTATCAATTTCCTGATAAGAAATCGTTCCACTAATCAGTTGAAGCAAGTCTTTATCAGGAATAACTCTTAGGTTTAAAGATTTTTTTCTGGCTTCGACTAAATACTTTAAATTATTAACAGAAAAAAACCAACCATAAACTCTTAACTTTTCTTTTAGCCAAGCGCCACGCCAAGCAAACAACAACTGGCCAAATTCCATCAAAATTAAGCTGGGTAAAATTAATAATAAAGTCGCTAATTTATAATGGATAAAGATAGAAATAAGCCTATTCCTATCCATCCAATAATACTTCTTAATGGAACGGCTAAACTCATACTTATGATAAAAAACCGCTTCGGGCGCCAAAACCACTTTAAAACCGCTCAACCAAATTCTCCAACCCAAATCCTGATCTTCGTTATACATCCAATATTTTTCATCAAACAAACCAATCTTAGATAACAAGCTCAATCTAACTATAACAGCCGCGCCTGATGGATAAAAAATTTCCTTATTATCCAACTTAACTAAATCAGTCTCTTGCCATCTTTTTTTATAAGCATCGCAAAAACCAAAACCTAAAAAATGAGTGCTGTTGCCAAGGCTATTAATCAATTCCTGGTCAGGCCAAAGCATAATTCTGGCTTGGACTGCCCCTAAGCTATCGTTGGCATTAATTTTTTGAACCAATAGCTTAACAGCGTCTTTATCCAAAAAACCATCCATATTAAACAGCAAAGCATAATCAAATTTTTCAGCCAAACACTTTTTCAAAGCAACATTGTTTCCACCAGCAAAGCCAAGGTTTTCATGATTGACAATAATTTCCCAATCAAGCTTATCGCTTAAAAAAAATTCGGCCTTAACTTTTAAAAAAGAAAAACTCTCTTCACTTGATTCATTATCAATTAAAAAAATCTTGTCTGGCAAAACACTTTGCGAAACAATAGAAGCTAAAAATTCTTCCAAATACTTTGAGGCGTAATCACGCCAATTAGGACTGACTATTAAAGCTGTTTTCATAAACTCTTATTAACATAATAGCTTATTTTAAATAAAAAATTAAGTCAAGCCAAATAATAACTATTTTAAAAAAAATATGTTATAATAAAGAAAAAAAGAATTACTATGTCACCCAAACTATCTTCCTCGATTTTTAAACTAGAGTGGTATTGGCACGCCATATTCTCAATTTTTATTGTTGGTCTAAGTCTGACAATATCATTTTTTAGTGGCATAAATATTGACACTCAGGAAAGAAGAGAATTGTCTTTGTTGGGGAAAATAATATCTATGACCGTTAGTGAAGAAATGATTGCCAACTTAAAGGGCACCTCAGATGATTTTAATAATCCTGATTACAATATAATTAAAGAAAAATTTACCGCTATTGGCGACATTAACGAACACGTTAGATACATCTATATCTTCGGTAGGAAAAACGGTGAACTATTCTTTTATTTAGATAGTGAACCGCATCGTTTTTCTAGTCAAGGAATGACTACGAGCAATCCGGGAGAAATATATAATGATAATACCGGTTCAGTGGAAAATGTTTTTAAAACCGGCAAAGCTGCAACTGTCGGTCCGGAGACAGATGAATGGGGTACGTTCATATCTTCCCTAATTCCAATTATAGACAGTGAAACCGGTAAAACCATTGCGGTAGTCGGAGTTGATGTTGATATCAACGAATGGCTGGTGGATATAAATTTCAGAAATATTTTATCGATAAGCATCGGCTTTGTTATTATTTTAATCTATTTTATTATTGTTTATATTAATAAAAAAATAGAGAGAAAAATATTGCGCCAAAATAAAGATAAGCTCATTAGCCAATAATATGCTCAATAAAATTCTACCTTCAATCAAAAAAAATAATATCAATAATTTTGGCGTTAGCTGGGGTACGCATATTTTTGTTTCTTGTCTTATTATTGCTATCAGCCTGACGGCGGCTATTTTTTTAGGTCGAATGGCTGACAAAAAAGAAAGATCGGAATTTTCTCAGTTAGCTCAAACAATGGTTTATGCCATTGATCCAGAAAAAAATTTAGTCGATAAATTAAAAGCAGACATTAAGGATTTAAATAGGCCGGAATATATTGAAACAAAAAAAAGAATGACTGAG
Organism: Patescibacteria group bacterium; assembly: GCA_028704945.1. Lineage (GTDB taxonomy): Bacteria > Patescibacteriota > Patescibacteriia > Patescibacteriales > Patescibacteriaceae > 1-14-0-10-37-14. The sequence continues at coordinate 91,079 of JAQWEL010000002.1, read as the reverse complement.
CTTTGTAATGCCACTGAAAATATCCGCTTTATCTATTTGATGAAGCAAGTTAATGGGAAAATACTGTTTTCTTCCGACACTCAACCGACTGGAACCTTTAGTAGCTCTGACTTAACTATACCAGGAGAAGAATATAACGATGCCCCGCCAGAGTTACGAAATACTTTTTTAGTTGGTAACATGTCCATTGCTGGCCCTTACACTGACAGATGGGGAACTTTTGTTTCTGCTTTCGTGCCAATTAAAAACCAAAAGGACGGCCAAATAATTGCTGTCTTAGGTGTCGACATTACGGCTGATCAGTGGATCAAAACCATTAATTTTGGTTATATTTATTCCTTTTTTATTGGAATAATATTTGTCATTGGCTATTTAGGCATCGTTCATTATCGCAATAAGGCCAATAAGCCAAATGAAGAAGATTTTACGATTCACTACAACAAAAAATTATTCCATTAATTGACATCTTATAATCCAGATTAAATAAACAGCCACTCAATCTAATTAAGCGGCTGTTTATTTAATCTGTGAGTTAAAGGCAAATAAATTAGGTATTATTTTTAGATTTTATTGAAAACATCAAGCCAATGTTATAAATAACACCTCCAATCAACCAAGCGAGATAAATAGTTAACACGGCTATCTGGCTATGCCATTTTAAAAAATATTTTAGCATTGATTCTTTAAAATATTTTTGTTTTTTGCCACCCTTCAATTGCTTAAATGACTGTCCGACCAAATCAATGCATTGGGTTGCCGGAGTATACCAGACCTCGAGCCCGTTTTGCTTAGCTTGACGGCAATAGTCCACTTCTTCAAACCAAACAAAATAACGCTCGTCTAATCCGCCTAAAATTTTATAAGTTTTGCGCCTGATGCAAAAAAATGATCCGCGAATAGAGTCAACTCTGCTTGAGCGGCTATAATCAAAATCAATTCTTAAATATTTATCTAAAATATTTTTAAAAATATGCGGCAACTTCAAAGCAATCGCTGCTTGATCAAAAACACCCGGAAAGCTGCGCACGTGTTTAACTATCAGACCATGTTCATCAACCAGCTTACAGCCAACGACATCAGCCTGTTCGTTATTTTTAAGCCAAGTTAATAAATTGCTTAAGGTGCTTTCTTCCACCAACATATCAGGATTAAGAAGTAAGAGATAATCGCCTTCGGCTTGTCTTAAAGCAATATTATTGGCTTTAGCAAAACCATAATTATCTTTATTTTTAATCAATTTAACTGTTTTAAATTCCTGTTCAACCATTTCGGACGTACCATCATAAGAATTATTATCAACTACAATAACTTCAAAGGAAACATCCTTTGAAGTTATCAATCTTTTTAAATTTTCTCTAAGCTTGTCCTTGACATTCCAAGAAACAATAATGATGCTAAAGTCCATAAACTAAACCAATTTAATTCTGGCCCTAATGCGCCAAAATTCTTTAAATTCGCTCCATAAATTTTTAGAAAAGACAAAAGCGAAACCAAGCCTTAACAATAAATGAAAACATAAAATAACTTGGCTTTTAAAGCTCTCTTTTCTCCAATACTTCCAATACAGAATCAATTGACCTCTAAAAGACCATTTTTTAATAGAGTTATTTTGTTTTTTATAAGCTAACCAAGTATTCCAAAAAGATAAGCCTCTGCCCCCAGCTGTTCTGTCGTGCCAAGCGTTAGCTAAAGGAATAAATTCAGTTTTCCAACCGGATAAAAAAAGACGCATTGCTAAGTCGCAATCTTCCTTATACATAAAAAAATCTTCGTCAAAAATTTCTCTGCCAACCTTAACTTGAGCCAAGGCATCCATCCGATAAAGACCGGCGCAACCAGACGGCCCGATAATATCGGCGCTATCTATCCCCTTGTCAAATTTTCGCTGATTAGCATCAACAAACCTTAGACCAGGCAATTTAACAATGCCGCAAGTATCAATAATTTTGGTAGGTTTATCCGAAGCATAATCCCACTGATAAACCTTAGGGGAAACTGAGCCGAGACTGTCATCAAGTTCAACTGCCGCCAACAGCTCTGCAATCGCTTTAGCTGCCCAAAAAATATCAGTATTGGTAACTAAAAAATAATCAGCTCCCCAACTAAAAGCTTCAGCAAACATTTTATTGTAAGCGGCTCCAAAACCAAGGTTGTGCCCGGCTGACATTATTTGAACATCCGGGAAATGATGTTTAATCCAATTAGAATTAGCTTGATCTTTAGGAAAATTGTCAAAAGCGATAATTAAATCATCAACCCCAGCCTGCCTAAGGGCGGCAGTTAGGCTCGGCAAAAATTCAGGCAAATATTTATAATCAGATTGGCCGTAAACTATAAAACCGACTGCTAATTTAATTTGATGCTTCATACATCTTAAATTTATTAAATAACCATTTTAGCTTGCATTTTTTCTTTAGCAAAAATTTGCGCTCTTAAAAGAGAATCAAAAGTGCCGGCATCAATCCATTCCCCCATAATCTTCCCATAAGATAACTCGCTATTATTCAAATACCATTTTTGGACTTCGGTTATTTCAAGTTCGCCTCTTTCGCTCGGCTTCACGTTCTTAGCGACTGACACTACTCTTGAATCAAAAACGTATAGTCCGGTAATGGCTAAGTTTGATTTAGGTTGAGTTGGTTTTTCCTCGATAGAAACAACTTGGCCGGCGTCATTTATTTCAGCCACGCCAAAGCGCTCAGGATCAGGGACTTCTTTCAAAAAAATCTTACCACCGGCATTAAAAGACTTTATCTCTTCGCTTAAATCATCTTCAAAAATATTATCCCCCAAGACTAAGGCAACATTTTCTTTATCAATAAAATTTTCACCGATGATAAAGGCTTCAGCTAAGCCTCTAGGTTTATCTTGGATTTCGTAAGTAAATTTTACCCCAAATTCTTTGCCTGATCCCAACAAATTTAAATAATCTCCAGCTCTTTCTGGAGCGACAATGATTAAAATTTCTTTTATACCCGCCTTAATAAGAGTGTTTAACGGATAATAAATCATCGGCTTGTTATAAACAGGCAAAAGCTGTTTAGAAGTTATTTTAGTGCATGGTCTAAGTCTAGTGGCTGATCCGCCAGAAAGTATAATTCCTCTCATACTGTTTTATGTAATAAATAATCTTTTAAAGCTTCCTGCCAGCTTCTCATACCAGGACCTTTAGTATTTAATAATTGGGAATACTCCGGTCGGGGTGCTGGTCGCGCAAACGCTTGGGCGGAAACTGGCTTAACTTTAATCGAAATGGCTAAAATGTCAAACATCTCCTCAGCCGCTTCAAACCAAGTCGCTGCGCCTGAATTAATCAAGTGATAAAGCCCTGCCGGATAATTTTCAATCAATTCTAAGGTTTTTGAGGCTAAATCAACCGTATAAGTAAAAGCGCTTTTTTCACTATCAACCACCTCTAATTCTTTTTTTTCCTTAGACAAACCCAGCATTAAGTCAAAAAAACTTACTTTTGTTAAGGGGCTACTGCCTTGAGGACCAAATAATTTTGATGTCCTGATAATATAAGCTTTTAATCCTTTATCGACTTGCGCTTTAATCGCTAATTCTCCGGCCAATTTACTTTGTCCATAAACATTAATTGGAGCAGGCTCCATGGCTTCGTTATAGCCATCTTTTAAAGTTCCATTAAAAACGTAGTCAGTTGAATAGTGAACCAGAATCTTATTATGAGCCAAAGAATACTTGGCTAAAAAATCAGGCAAGCCTTCATTAAGCTGAAATGCGAGGGATTTTTCCTGTAAATCTCCCTCGCATTTATCGACTGCGTTATAAGCGGCAGCGTTTATAATGATATCAAAACTTAAAACTGATAATTTATTTTCTAACTCTTTAAAATCAAGCAAATTGACATCTTGTCGGTCTAAACCGATAGCAGACTCTCCTAAAATTTTAATAAACTGGCTGCCTAAATTTCCTTTTGCTCCCAAAACCAAATACGTCATATTTAATTATAATTCATTTTTAAGAATAAGCTTCAAGTATTTCTCCATTTCTATCTGTTCAGCCAAAGAATTTTCAACTTCCAAAGCGATACACTTTGAAAAATATTCAGCTGGCATACCTCGCAAATAATCGAAGTCCTTAAGATCATCGATATAATGCGTCGGGTGAGTAAGATTGATAAAGCCAAGTGGCTTATTGAATTTAAAACCGCTAATATGATTAACTCCGATTGGAAAAGTTTTTAGCATTTCCTGGACTCGTTTAAAATTAACGCGATCATGATTTTTTAAATTTTCCAGATGAGCGTTATCAAGGCAAATGCCAATCACCTGTTGTCTCGAAAAAGAACCGGCATTAAAAAATTCTTCCGGTTTGATCTTTTGAGGATTTTCAACATAAATCAAGCTGGCATATTTTGCCAAAGAATCCATCAAAGAGAAACTCTTAACATCCGAATGGCAGCTAAATATTTTTGTTTTAAAAGTATCCATCAAGAATTCAACTTCTTCCTGACTAAAGTCTTCACGCAAATGCACATAAGGAACTGTCTCGATGCCAGCCTCGCTAATCATGCGATACAGTTCTTTGCGTTCGTCAATTTTTAAAACTGTCGGAAAAAGAGCAATCTCTTTTAGATTCAATTCTCTGATTTCTTGAATTTTATCCTTCCAGTCTGATCGGAAAGTTGTTGTTAAGCCTAATAATATCTTTTTTGCTTCTATCATATTATTTGCTTGTTAGCCTTGTTTTAAATGGCGCGACGATCCAAAAGCTTCCTCCACCAAGTCTCATTGGCTTGATACCACGAAACTGTCGCTGCCAAGCCTTCGGCCAAATTAATTTTTGGCTCCCAGCCGAGTTCTTTATATATTTTAGCAATATTTATGGCATAGCGCAAATCATGGCCAGGCCGGTCAGTCACATATTCAATCCATTCTTCGCCCTTATTCAAAGCCTGCAAAATATTTTTAACGATATCAATATTTTTAGTTTCACTCTTACCGCCGAGACAATAGGTTTCGCCAATCTTCCCTTGTTTTATAATCGCCTCTACGCCAGAATTATGATCATCGACATGAATCCAGTCACGGACATTTTCACCCTGTCCATAAACTGGCACTTTTTTATCAGTTAAAAGATTAGTGATGGCCAAAGGAATTAATTTTTCAGGAAATTGATATGGCCCGTAATTATTAGAACAATTAGAAATAGTAATCGGCAGCTTATGAGTATGCCAATAAGACCTAACTAAATGGTCTGAAGAGGCTTTGGAAGCGCTATAAGGACTCCTAGGATCATAAGGCGTAGTTTCTGAAAAAGGCGCGCTATCATACTCCAAAGAGCCAAAAACCTCATCTGTAGAAATATGGTGAAAGCGTGTATTATTGATTCTGGCAGCTTCTAATAAAAGATGCGTGCCTAACACATTGGTCTTAATAAAAGCGGCGCTGTCTTTAATTGAACGATCAACATGAGTTTCAGCTGCAAAATGGACGACGACATCACTTTTAGGAACTAAAGAAAAAACCAAATCTTTGTCTAAAATATCGCCATGGATAAAACTGTAGCTCTTATTATCAGCCAAATCGAGCAAATTATCCAGATTGCCAGCATAAGTCAAACTATCTAAATTGATAATTTCGTCACCTGGATTATTTTTAAGCCAGTAATGAATAAAATTAGAGCCAATGAAACCAGCTCCGCCTGTTACTAATAATTTCATAATATTTCTTATTATTTGGAAAATTTAGCGATTACTTCGTCAACCGCCTTAAAAACAGTTGTATTGCCTAACGATTTATAATTTTCTAAAGCGTGGCGGTAATAATCTAAGTTTGACAAAAAATCAGCCGCTGCTACCTTGGTCAAATTTTCTGTCATACGTCCATAACCGAGCTTTTCTAAATATATCGCATTTAAAGCTTGTTCAAACTGAGCTTTAGCCGGTACAGCTAAATAAGGCTTTTTTAAAAACAAGGCTTCGCAAATCAAACTTAAGCCGGCATTACCGATGATCGCTTGGCAATTTATCAGGTCAGTCAAAAAATTTTCTTGATCGTATTCTTTATACTCAATATTATCTTCAACCCCTCTTTGAGCTAAGCCATAGACCTTAAATTTATAATTGAGCCCTTTCAAGCCATCTGTAACATTAGTGGCGTCTGAAGTAAGATAAACCAAAACATAATCGCCTAATTGCGGTTTAGCGTCCAAAATTTCTTGTCTAACTATCGGTGGCAATATCTTGGTCTTTTTATCAATTATTTCAACGGCAAAAAAATTAGTGATCAAATATTCTTTGGCGTTAAAAACCATTAACTTAGTAACTATTTTAGCCGCTAAAGCTTCGGCATGATAAATTTCGGGATATTCTAATTTGGTTCTGGTTAATAGATGCTGATTATCAAGCGATATTAAAGGTAAATTATAAAGATTAGCAACAAAACAAGTCAACGGCTCATAGTCAGTAAAAACTATCTCAGGCTTAAACTTATTAATAATATTCTTAATTTTTTCAATTGAACGAACGGCTGTCGGGGTCTTAATCAAATTATTAAAAATTGTCGGCAGATATTTTACTTTATTCGCTTCATAAGTAAAATTTAAGCCAAAAATTTCTTCTGTGTTAAAATATGATTTAAGCCAATTATAGCCGCGATCATAAGATAAGACCTTCACTTCATGACCTGATTTTAAAAGATGATTAATTACTTCTTTAGACCTAGCAGCATGTCCAAAACCTTCACCAGAAACACCATAAAGGATTCTTACCATATTTTTTATAAGTTTATCAGCCTCCTGACACTATTTTTTTAATTCAGCTGCCAATTTAGCAACAATTTCCTCAGCTTTGCCTTCTGGATAATTTTTTTGTGGCCAGTTATGCAAACCATCATCATCTCGACGCGGAATAACATGGCAATGAAAATGATTAATTACTTGTCCGGCAACTGAACCGTTATTAATGATGACATTATAGCCCTTAACCCCCAAAGTCTTTTCAATCGCTGCGCCACATTTCTTAACAATATTCATCACATAAGACAACATCAGTTCATCAACCTCTTCTAAACTATCAAAATGCTTTTTGGGGACAACTAATATATGACCTTCATTAACAGGAGCGATATCTAAAAAAGCGACTACATAATCATCATCATAAATCTTATAAGAAGGCAATTCGCCTTTTATGACTTTGCAAAAAATACACTCCATATTTTTATGTTAAATAAATTAATTAATCTATTTTAAAAATAGAATTCTCATCTTTTTCCCAGCGTATTTCATCAATTTCTTCAGTTTTGTTTTCACCTTTATAAAGCTTATCCGGCAAATTAATACAGGTGGCAGGCACTTCACTCATACATTTATAGCCATGAACCACTCCTGGCGGGACAATGACAGCGGTTGGATTTTCCTCTCCTAATTTCTCTAACTTCATAAACTCACCCTTGGTTGGGCTATTTTCACGCCTATCCCAAAGATAAAGATCGAAAAAGCCTGGGCCGATAAAAACAAAACAGTCTGACTGATAAACATGCTCATGCGGCCCACGAGCCACTCCTGGCAAGGTAATACTAATATAACTCATGGCCGGAGAATAGTTATCTTCATCTTCGCGCCAGATTTCAGTTAACCAGCCGCGATCATCTTGATACTTATTCAATTTTTTTATTACAATTCCGTTAATCATAATTATTCATTAATATAGTTATTATAACACCAAAAAACCAAAAAACAAACCATAAAGAAAGGTTTAAAATCGACTGAATTGCTCGTGGACAAATAAACTCTATCAAGAGAAAAACCAAACTAGCAAAAGTCATTGCCAAGACCAACTCTTTTATTATGGCATAAACCAATCTGTAAAACTTATCTTTCATAAAATAATCTATTTAAACAAATTTAAAATGGCTTGCTTCAGACTAACACCTTCAAGTTCAACCTTAATTTCCGAAATTTGCAATCCAGATGAATTATTATTCGCCATTTCTGGAACATTAATCATCACCTCATAATAACCTTTATTTTTTTTAATGCCAGCCAGATCAAAACTATTTTTTGCCAGTTGCCATTCCCCGTCCGAAGCGCTTGGTTCATAATTAGCGATTATGTAATCAATCTTATCAGTCTTAAACCAATAATCAATCGGCGTAATATCGGCTGCGACAATCGCTTCTGGCGAAAAAGCAATAACCCCGTGCCCAGCCACTTCTAAACCGCCCCTGGTTAGTGTCAGAGGACAAGCTCGATCACGACATAAAACTGCTTGAGAATACTGCGTGTAGACATCCTCAACCTTTAAATTCAAACCGCCCAACCTGACTGTCTGGAGCGCCTTAGGATTAACTGTTTGCAAAGCAACATTTGATGATTTGAGCCAAAGTTTAATCGGATTAATCTGATCAAGTAACTCTAATCTGCTAATAAAAGAAAATTTGGAAGAATTACACTCAATAGTCTTAGCGACAATATTTCGGCTGGCTTGCCATTCAATCTTATAAAGCCCTTCAATCAACTTATTGGTTTTCAGATTAATTTCTTGTTGATTGTTGGCGCCAAGCTGATCTTTATTTAAAGCTTTAGCAGATACTGTTTCCACAATTTTTCCATTAGCATCACGAATAAGTAATTTAACTTCTGATAAATCAACGCTATTGGAGTAATATTTTATTTTTACGTTAGCTGCTTCATTCTTAAAATAAATATAAGCTTGCCAAGCGCCGACCAGATTGTTGCCAGACAGCAATATCTTCTTTGGTGATTGATAATCCTTGAGTTTTGTCTGAGCGGGCCAATTATAATTATAAGAAGCTATCTTTGTTCCTGCGGGTGGTTTGGCTAAAAAATCTTCAATGGTCGCGTAAATTTTTTTTCTTTGCAACAAAATAATCTTTCCTTTTTCAAGTTTATTCCATGAATTCCGATTAACTAAATCATCTAATAAAGTATTGGTTAACGGCTTTAGCTGATAATTTTTCAAAACACTATCAACCAAAATACCGGTTTCAATAATAGGACTTTGATCGATATTTTTGTATTTAATACTAACCGTCAGACTATTAAACGGACGATAAGCGCGAACATTAAAATAAATCGGACTCCCTCTCATCACACCGGCTTGCCCGTCTATGGCAAAGCGTTCATTGGGACCTAATTTTTTTATTTCGTCAGCTTGATAATCAGGCGTCCAAACATAAGCTACCTTGCCGTTAGGAGCAATAATACGCCAAAAAATAACGCCGATCGTAAAGATAATCGCGGAATACAAAACAATCCTTAAAATTAATAAACAATTTTTTCTCATTTATGGGCTTAAATTAGCAAAAAAACTAAACATTTTTTAGCTTAGCAAATTTTTCTGCTGTTATAATTTATATATTTAATTACTAATAACAGCTATTGTCAATAGACAAATTTAAAATTTATGCTACACTATATAACATTATTAGATGAACTTTATGGCTAAAATTAAAATTAAAAATCTTAAAGACCACTTAGGCGAAGTTGTTGAACTTGATGCTTGGATTTACAACCTCCGCTCATCAGGCAAAATATCCTTTTGGCAATTACGCGATGGCTCCGGCTTTACCCAAGCTATTGTTTCGGCTGATGATTTAAGCGAAGAAAAATTTGCCCTATCAACCAAAGCCACTATGGAAACATCAGTTTCTATCAAAGGTAAAGTCAATAAACATCCCAAAAAAGAAGAATACGAAATCAGTGTTGAGGATTTTTCTTTTTACCAAATCAGCGAAGAATATCCGATAGCCAAAAAAGAACATGGCATTGATTTTTTAATGGATAACCGACATCTTTGGCTCAGATCCAAACGCCAATGGGCTATTCAAAAAATTCGCAATACCATAATAAACGCTTGCTATGACTTTATGCGCGATAACGATTTTACCAAAATCGACGCGCCCATTTTGACACCTAACGCTGGCGAAAATACAACTGACTTATTTGAGGTAAAATATTTTGATAATAAGGTTTATCTTTCTCAAACCGGTCAACTTTATATTGAGGCGGCCATTTTCGCCCATGGCCGAGTTTTTGATTTCGGTCCCACCTTTAGAGCTGAAAAATCAAAAACCAGACGACATCTGACAGAATTTTGGATGATGGATGCCGAGATGGCTTTTACTAATTTAGCTGATAACCTAGAAATACAAGAAAAATTATTACGTTCTATGGTTAGCGCTGTTTTGGAAAAAAATAAAACAGAATTAGAATTATTAGAACGCGATACCAAAATTTTAGAAAATATTACCAAACCTTTTTACAAGATTACCCACAAAGAAGCCGTCAGAATTTTAAGAGAAAATGGTTCAGACATTACTGAAAATGAAGATTTAGGAGGCGATGATGAAACTATTTTAACTAAACTTTATGATAATCCAATTTTTATAACCAACTATCCGGCGGCTATCAAGGCTTTTTACATGAAACGCAATAGTGAAGATTCAACCAGAGCCGAATGCGCCGACTTATTAGCGCCAGAAGGTTACGGCGAAATAATCGGCGGTTCTCAACGTGAAGAAAATTACGATACCTTAAAAAAACGCATTATTGAATTCGGATTAAAGCCCGAAGATTATGATTGGTATCTTGATTTACGAAAATACGGTTCGGTGCCGCACGGCGGATTTGGTTTTGGTTTGGAACGTATTGTTACTTGGATTTGCGGTTTACAACACATTCGTGAATCAATTCCGTTTGCCAGAACTATTTATCGCATTAAACCATAAAGACTGATAATTAAAATAAATAAAAAAACACTTTAAAGTGTTTTTTTATTTATTTTAATTATCTTCAAATTAGTAAGTGAAAGCGCACAAGAAGAAAGTAAAAATCTGAGCATAGACACCGACGGCAAAAGCAATCATGATATAAGAATCAGCGAAAGATTGCCACTTAGCAGCCGGTTTCGGCGGTTCAACCGTATCGCTTTTACAATTAGTATCGCAATTAGCTTTAAGATTTTTTTCCAGTGGTAGGTTGTTAATGTTTTCCATATTTTTATTTTTGTTTTAAGCTGTTTATTTTACAGCCACCTTTAAAATAAAAGGATTTGTAGCAGACTTCAGTTTTTATAATTAGGCTGCCAATTCTCGTTAAAATCATTTTTTTAATTGGCGATTTTATTTATTATTACTTTTTTATTTTTATAATAATTAAAGTCTGCTGATTTATTTTTTTCAACTTTATTAATTTGTTAAGGAAAAAGAAAAAGGCAACGGTCAAAAAACTTATTTAAAACAAAAATTATTTTCTAACCGCTGCCCTCTTTCGCTCTAATTTAGAGCAACCAAGGAAATATTCAATTAAATTTTTGTTTTTATTTTTTTAGCTTTTTTAAGAGAAGCTAACTCTTTATTTGTATAACTACAGTATAGCAAATTTTAACAAAACAGTCAATGGTTAAAACTGTGGATAAGTTGTTTATAACTGCTTTGACGCCAAAATTTTCTCCACCTCATCAGCTAATTGAGTCGGGGTCATACTGGATTTAACAAAATAACCATCTGCTCCTTCTTGAAAACCTTTATCAACCTCGCCCGTCTGACCCAAGTTAGATAAAACATAAATTTTTAGTTTACTCGTCTTCTCATCAGCTCTTAATTTCTTTAATACTTCGTAACCGTCCATTTTAGGCATCACTAAATCTAATAAAAGTATATCTGGCATAACTTCCTTTACCACTTTTAGCGCTTCTTCTCCGTTAGCAGCCGTGTAGACGTCATAGCCTTCTGCTGAAAATTTCATTTTATACATCTCTGATAAAAAGACTTCGTCTTCAACGATGACAATTTTTTTAGACATATGTTTATTTTTTTATTACTGGTATTTCAAAATAAAATATCGATCCTTTATTTTCGCCGTCAGAGCTGGCGCCAATAACACCCTTGTGCGCCTCAACCATCATTTTGGCGACATATAAGCCTAAACCAGTACCTTTAATAGTCTTGGTTTTGCTGGAATCATCAGAACCTCTTGAATATTTATTAAACAAATTATTCATTTCATCTTCTTTTATGCCTAACCCCGTATCCGACACTTCAAAACGAACATGATCAGCCACAGTTGATAGGCTAACAGTTAAACCACCCTGCGGGGTGTATTTAATTGCGTTGTCAATAAAATTGATAATTACCTGTCTGATTTTTTCTTTATCAACTCTAACTTTTGGTAAAGGTGATGTTGGTTTTTCGTATTTAAGATAAAGCCCCTTTTCTTTAGCAACATTGGTCATTTCTTCTACAATATTATTAGCTACGTCTTCTAATTGGCCTTCTTCAAAATCATATTTAATTCTACCAGCTTCAATTCGGCTCATATTCAACAAATCTTGAACTAAATTAATCAAATGCTCATTAGAGTCATAGACCTTACTTAAAATAACTCTTTGTTGATCAGATAAAGCCCCAAAGCCAGACTCCTTAAGCATTGAAACATAGCCCTTGATAACGGTCAATGGCGTGCGTAACTGATGAGAAACAATTGAAACGAAATCTGATTTAGCCTGTTCAATCTCTTTCTCTTTAGAAACGTCTCGCATAATAGCAACACAAAAAACAGTTTTGCCATACTCATCAAAAATCGGAGAAATATTTATTTTCAAAAAATATTCCTCGCCGTTCTTTCGTTTAGCTGACGTTTCACCGTCAAACATCATGTTTTCCCGCAAAACTGTTCTAAGCATATTTTCAAGAAAATCAGCTGGTAAATGCTCGACTAAAGCTTCGCTAAGATTGTGACCGACAATTTCTCCGACTCGAAAAAAAGTCGTGACTTCAAACATTTTATTAACAAACAATATTCTGCCCGCGCCATCAGAAATCATAATAATATCATAAACATTCTGGACAGCTAACTTAAATTTAATCAAATCAGTTTTTTGCTGTTCGTTAATCAACCGTTCTTCATTTAATCTTTTCATTAATAATAAACCGAAAATAAAAGCTAAAAAGGTTAAAAAAAGCAATATATAAATAATTATAAATAGTGCGCCATGTTCTTGAAAATAAAAAAAGTCTGTACCGTTCATATTATTTACTAACTATAAGTGATTCAACTTGCTTATCGCTGATTGATTTTTTAGCTATCGGCAACTCAAACGAAAAAGTTGCGCCCTTACCCTCGCCAGCAGATTCTGCCCAGATGCGGCCACCGTGTTCTTCAATCATCATTTTGCCCACATAAAGACCTAATCCAGTTCCTTCAGTATGAATAACAGATGTTTCCTCACCTCGTGAAAACTTCTGGAACAACTGCTGTAATAACGATGGCTTGATTCCCATGCCGGTATCAATAGTCGAAAACCTGATAAAATCACCGATTTCTATCAGATGAACGGTAACGCCGCCTGATTGGGTATACTTAATTGAATTATCAATAATATTAATAATTACTTGTCTAATTTTGTTCTTATCAATCTTAACTAATGGCAAGTTGGTTGCTGGCTTTTCATATTTAAGATAAATATTTTTAGCCTTAGCCGTGCTTTCAAGTTCTTCAATTACACTGGCAACGATTGGCTCAAGATCATCAACAGTAAAGGTAAAGGTTAATCGGCCAGATTCAATGCGAGAAATATTTAAAAGATCTTCAACCAAATTAGTTAAGCGTTGGCTTGATTCAAATATTTTCTGAATATTTTCAGAAATGACTGGCGGCTGGATTTTACCGAAACTTCCCTCAAGCATCATTGAAGAATAACCCTTGATAACGGTTAACGGCGTGCGTAATTGATGACTGGCAATAGAAATAAACTCTGACTTAGCTTCATCCAATTTTTTTAATTCCTGATTAGCAGTCCTTAAATCATGCGTGGCTTTTTCAACTTCCTTCGTAAGCTTGGAATTAAAATTCTTTGTTTCTTCAAACAGCGTAGCATTTTCCAAAGAAATCGCCACTTGATTAGCCACGATAGTCATCATTTCTGTATCCTCCAAATCATACATATCGCCAGATTCTTTGGGGCCAAGCGCGATAAAACCGACAATCTTATGTTTTAAAACCATTGGAGCAATCAAGTCGATGCCATATTTATCACGATATTCCCTAATAAACGCAGCATATTTAATACCGTCTTGATCTTTCAAATCTTCAATCACAAAAACATTATTTTGAGACAAAAAATTATTCATGACATGACGGTTAAATCTAAATGATTGTTTTTTAAAAGAAAGCGCGAATGAATAAACTAAATCAAAATTATTAGTGCTTTTATTAAATTGAAAGACAGCAATCCCCTTCGAATGGAAGGCTTTACTAAGCGTTCGATCAGTCGCTTCAAATATCTTGTCGTTATCTAAAGTTGAACTTAATTCCTCGCTTAAGGCGGCGATTACTTTTTTAGCATCATACAATGACGTAAAAAAGAATCTATTGGCAAGCTTATAACTAGATCTCTTTAAAACAGGAAAGATGACTAAAGCAATCAACAAGATAACAAAATCTAAAATATAACTTATTTCTGGTAAAAAATAATTAAAAGAATACTTAAAAATAAAGACGATTAAACAAGTTATAAATAAAGAACCTAAATAAACAACGGATTGTCTTAAAACTATCCGCAAATTCATCAACCGATAATTAATAATGGAATATGAAATAATCAAGGCAAAAACCGTCGGTGAAACTAAAGCAAAAGGATAAACTGGTAAAGAATAAGCTGGTAAATAAGCAACCCCTCCAACAATATTAAGAAAAACAAAGCCAATAATAAAATAATTTATTCTCTTAATTTCAATCATTGATTGATGCAGTTTCTTTTCTGTAAAAAAATTATAAAGCAGGGCAAAAACATAGAAGAAGAAATAAACTAAAAATAAATGGTGTCCGATTTGAGCAATCGAGTGTGCTCCCCACTGATAACGGAAGACACCATCAATAAAATAATCGGTTCGGCTAACTAACAAAAAAATAAAACTCAAAAAATAAGCAATCACCAGCATAACCTTGCGTTTACTGGTATAACGGGTCGCCACTAAACTAAAATGGTATTCAATAACTGGAACAAAAACCACTCCTAAATAGACAATTCTATCCCAAAAAACAATCTCTTTGTCGGTTTTAGCTCCAAACATCATGAAGGTACCTATCTCCCAAATCGTAAAAACAATAGAAATTAAAAAAAACAGGATGTTAATAGGTTTTTTAACATCTTTTCTAAAAACAAAAAATCCCAAACCAAAAATAAGCAGAGAGCTTAATAGAGAAAGAATTTGTGGAATAATAGTTCCCTCCATATTTATAATTATACAGAAAAAATAAAAAATAAAAAAGAGGGAAAGCTTTGTCTAACCCACCCTCTTGTTATTAGTTAGAAAAAATTATCGTGACAATTCGATTGATTTTATTTTTCCTTTAAAATTTCGTAAATAGCCCAACTCAAAACCATATTTCTTAAATAAAGCCAAAATCATCGCTTTGCCTCTATCATTAACCTCAAGCCAATCATATTCCTTTTTTTGACTATCAAACCAAGGATACTCCTTATTATTAAGCGCTTTACTTAAAGATAATGATTTATCCTTTAACGCTAATCCGAGTACAAGCGCTTCCGCAAAACAGCCAAAAATAATATGTGGCTTCAATCTCAAGATATGCGTCGACATTATTTGAGCGACATATTTAAGTTTTGACGAATACGGGTCGCCGGTATGTATCACCACAACATCATGTTGACATTGTTCATACTCATCTTTGGTTAAATTTTTTGGTTCAGCCACATCAATTACAATCAATTTTCGCTGTTTTGGCTTAATCTGCTCAATTGTCTCTTGATTTAACCTCAATTTATCATCATGGGTGCAAGCAATCACGATATCAGCCTCATTAATTTCAGCAAAACTTTCAATCGACTTGGTTCCGAATTTATTGGCTATCAATTTTGATCTTTTTAAATCTGAACCGAGTCCATAAATCTCATATCGCTTATCTTGAGAAAAATGAGCGATAGCTGCTTTGCCTAAATGACCAGACGGTCCCAAAACAACAAATTTTATTTTGTTTAATGATGGGCAAGCAAGCTTAATTACTTTCTCAATATCCGAAATCAAAGTTATTGCTGTGCCGTTGTCGCCAATAGTAAATAAAATATCAGGATACTGTTTTTGAATATCGTTCATTTCCTGCTTATTGAATAACCTTTTAACACCGGCGGCAAATAATATCACCTTAGCACCTCTTTTGACGGCAAAAGCAACTGCGTTCATAAATTGCTTTTGAGCAATTTTCTTTGTTTGAGGTCGAAATAATTCTAAAGCGTCAGAATTAATCATTAATATTCGAGCATTCAAACCTTTAAACTTAATGCGGGCACTATTAAAAAAACCATCTTTAGGATCATTAAAAACTCCTAAAAAAAGCTGCCGGTCTCTGGAATCGCGAAGATTGGAAATAAAGACAACATCAATTGGTTGACCCCAAATGGTCTTGGGAAAATTCTTAATTAGTCGCCAAAAAGTATTTAGGTGATTTCGCCAATCTAAAACAAACATAATTGCTCTCCAAGTAATCCCTAAATACGTAACCTCATAAGTTTTATAGATAAATTTCAATTTATCCGCCAAAATCAAACTCAACCGCTTCATGATAATTTCTCCTTTTTTAAAGAACCAATATTTTAAATTTTTTTTCTAAAATAAAAAACGACTACTTAGCTTCAAAACACTATGAATTCATGTTTTAAAATTACGTAATCGATTCTAACAACTTGCCTAAGCTGTTGAAGCCGCACTTACTACATCACGAATTTGCTTTAATAAATCATGAACGTCAAATGGTTTTTCAATCATACTCTTAACAACTGGCAAATTCTGAAAATTACCGTTTTCTCGTTGATAATCCTTATCATTAATCGGCATCGCGGAAACAATAATAACCGGAATTTTTTTCAGCTCATCATCAGCTGACATAAATTTACAAATATCAAAGCCGGAGACTTCAGGCATGGTTAAGTCAACCAAAGCAACATCAAAGTGTTCGCTTTTTAGCTTCTTTAGTCCTTCCTTACCAGACAAAGCAAAATCAGCCTCAAAATCCTTTTCTAAACTCAGTACACTTTTGATAAGACCATTAATATTAATATCATTATCAATGACTAAAATTCTCATACTTTTTTATTTTATAAAATTTTATTTGTTTTTATCAGATCACCCTGGTTTGCTTTAGCTTGTTCCAATAACGATTGACGATTATCTGAGTTTATTATTTGATCTGGACGAGCTTGATTTGTTAAACCGCTAACTTGCGCCGTTGGCTCAACCTCGTCTGTATTAATTTTATCTAATTCTCCAATATAGTCAATCACCTTGGATAATTCCTCGGTAAATCTCTGAATTTCTTCATCAGTTAATTTTAATTTGGCCAAGCGGGCAACATGCTCCACTTTTTCTTTACTAATCATAATCCAATCATTTTTAAAAAGTCTTGTTCAGTTAATATTTTTACTCCGAGTTTTAGAGCCTTGGCTAATTTCGATCCAGCTTCATGACCAGCTACTAAATAATCAGTTTTTTTACTAACTGACTCTGAGGCTTGCCCGCCCAAAAGCCTGATTTTATCCTTAGCTTCGTTCCGGCTTAAAGACTCAAAAGAACCAGTCAAAACAAAACTTATTCCTTTTAGAACCAAGTTTTGATTATCTTTATTAACTAATATCTTAATCTTAACAGAATCAAGCTTCTTAAGCAAGCTAATATGCTCCTCGGACTTAAACCACTTAAAAATACTCTTGGCTACCACTTCACCAACATCATCTATTTCAAAAAAATCTTCGACTTTTTGATAATTGATCACTTTAAGAATATCTGTCGGGATATTAATGGTGATATTATTAGCAGAAGCGACACCTACTAAATAATCCTGTAAAGAGATAGCTGTTTCTTCGCCGACATGTCTAATGCCTAAAGCGTAAATAAATTTAGCTAAAGACATCTCTTTTTTGGCAGCAACCGAAACTAAAAGATTATTAACTGATTTTTCTCTAAAACCCTCTAAGGATAATAAATCGTCTTTTTTTAAGGTATATAAATCAGCAATATCCTTAATTAAACCTGCTTGCCAGAGCTGTTCTAAAATTTTAGGGCCCAAGCCTTCAATATTGGCAGCGCCTTTAGATACCCAATGCCTTAGTCCCCTCATCTTAACAGCATAACAATTTTTATTAAGACAACGCACTGCCACTTCACCAGCCTTAAGCTCCGTCTTTGATCCGCAAACTGGGCAAAATTTCGGTAATTCGATTATTTTTTCTTGCCCGGTCCGCAAATCCTTTAAAAAACCGATAATTTTAGGAATCACATCACCGGCTCGTTCAACTATAACCGTATCACCTAATTTAATATCTAAACGTTTAATTTCATCATAATTATGAAGCGTAGTGCGGCCGATAGTTACTCCCTGTAGTTTGACTGGTTCCAAAATAGCTGTCGGGGTCAGCACTCCTGTTCGGCCAACTTGCCAAACAACTTCCTTTAACTTTGTAACGGCTTGGGGCGCGGCAAACTTATAAGCTCTCATATAACGAGGGCCCTTGCCAACTATTCCGAGTTTTGGCCAATACCCTAGATTATTAACAACAATTACACAACCATCGCAGTCAAAGCCGACTGATTGACGGCTTTTTTCCCAATGATGATGAAATTTGATAGCCTCGGTTAAATCATGGCAATATTTATTTTGCGTTAAAACTTTAAAACCTAACAAACCGGCTAATTTATGTTCTGCTTCGTGATTTAACAAGCCAAAATCGGTTATAATATCATAAACATAAAAATCAAGCTGTCGCGAAGCTGTAACTCGGCTATCCAACTGTCTGATTGAACCAGCCGCTGCATTTCTTGGATTAGCCAAAATAGCTTTATTATCAGCCAAAGCCTGCTTGTTTAATTTTTCAAAAACACTTAAGGGCATAATCGCTTCGCCACGAACCTCAATTTCTCCCTCAGAAATCTTTTGAAGAACATTGACGCTTTGCTGTTCATTCAGGCCAATTTTTTCTAATTCTTCTATTTTCGGCTGTCTTATTTTTAATGGAATAGCCTTAATTGTTCTTAAATTATTAGTAACATTCTCACCAATTTTACCATCACCTCTAGTGGCGCCACGAACAAATTCTCCATTTTTATAAATCAAGCTCATCGCTAAGCCGTCCATCTTTAATTCAGCATAATAATCTAATTTGGCTAAAATACCAGCCTCAATTAAAATCTTTTTAAGCTGATTTTCCCAATCTTTCAGCTCGGTTTCTTCAAAAACATCATAAATACTCATCATGGGTGAACTGTGCTTAGTTTTTTCAAATTTATCTAACGGTTGGCCGCCAACACGTTGGCTTGGGCTAGTTGGCGTGATAAATTCAGGATTAGCATTTTCCAGCTTCACTAATTCATTTTTCAGATTGTCAAAAACAGCGTCCGAGATATCAGACGCGTCCAAGACGTGATAAGCGTAGTTATGTCGTTCAATTTCCTCCCTTAGTTTTTCGATTCTTGCTTTGATATCTGATTTATTCATATTTTCGTTAATTACATGCTCCTCCGCAACCATCATTATCGCCAGCAGATTTTAAATAACAACTGGGCAAACAAAAACTAACAGCAACTTCTCTGGCAGTACCCAAATAAGAGGCATTGGAATGGACTGTCAGCTCTCTTGGGGTTGAGGTAGCATAAATAGGATTTGGGTCGGTTGAAGTGGTGACAAAAGCAGAAAATTTCGGCAGACTGCTGTCACCATTAAGATAATAAGTGCCGTAACCAATATTGCTGTTAACCATGCAGACGCAATCTTCCGAGCTGTTAGTACAGGTATTAATCGCTGACCAATCATGCCTATTTCTATAGGCTTCAACCTTAACATACAAATAACTTTGGCTTATACACTTATCATAAATTGAAGTATTATCCAAGGGGATACCAGCATCATACCTAAACATCTCGAGAGCCAATTCTAAACCAGATTCAGCAGCATAGAATGCTTTAGCTGAGGCTCCTTCCGAGCGACGGCGCTTAATTCCACTATTAATTATCTCCATAGCAACCAAAGACACAACCAACATGGCGCTAAGTAAAAACATAACGGTTATCAAAGCTGAGCCTTTTTTGTCTTTTATCATCTTAAACATATTAAAATTGTTCAAAATTACGTCCAACAATAAAATTAGTATAGGTAATAGTATCAGGACTCCACAGATTAGATTTAATCTTCATGGTGTAATAAACATAAGACGGCAGCTGAGAGTAAAGAGCATTAGAAATCTTAACCGGCTCGTTAAACTTAAAGGGCGTGGCAGCAAAATTTATATTTTGGATATCCATCACAATCGGCGAAACCCAATAAGACTCCGTAGCTGTGCCAGCTGGATTTTGGCGGTCTACCTTAAGGCGGGTAACATTATTATTGTCAGGATCTTTTTCTAAATAATAACGAACACATTCATTTTTATAATTTTTAAAACGCAAATCAGTTGTGTTGGTCCCAGCCAAGTTGATAGTCGAAGTAGCATAAACCTGATTTAACTCTACTACTTGGGAACCATTAACAGGCTTGCCGTAAAAAAAACTATCGCAAGTTCCATCGTAATTTATCTTAGCCATCCTAATTTCTTTAGACATCATGCTAAATAAAAATTCAGCATGATCTTGCAAATTTTGATTATAAATAGAATCACGGCTGGTTCTAAAAACACTCATAAAAGAATCGACAGCGATAACGATGACAACAGAAAAAATAGCCAACGCGATAGTAAGCTCAATTAAAGTTACTCCTTTATTGTTAAATTTATTCAACTGCATTATTGTAAGCCCAGCTGTAATTGCTGAGGATATTATTTAAAACGTAATAATGATCGCCGTTACGATCTGACCAAAAAACCATCACCTTGGTGGAAATATAATCATCAATATCATCATCAAATGTTCCCCCGTCATTAAAAGTATTTTCCACTAAACGATGAAAAATGGTGGTTTGGCAATTAGCTGGCGGCTCTGTCCAGTCAGGATCTTGTTGGTAGTGCTCTTGACCGTTAGTGTCTTTGCACAAGTAAAGCTGAAATCTTTTATCCTTTATATAATCAGCCATTAAACCGCTGTTGGATACGCCAAAATTTCGTAAAATAAGGCGTTCGGTACTATTACGTTTAGTCTTAACGTAATATAAAGTTTTTATAACGCTTCTGTTGGCTGGATCCTTAACTCGATAATCAATGGTTGAAATCATTCTGCAGCCAGTGATGGCTCGATCTTTAATAACAACGTCAAATTCAGGCGGAACCAAATTATTACCAAAATAAAAAGCAGCGGCTAATTGAGGTTGCTGGCTCCTCATCATCCAATTTTGGTCCCTAATCAATCTAGTTAATTCTACCGCCTCTTGAGCGGCTGAAACCGCTAAAAACGAATTACGATTAGAGGCAGTTACCGTGATAGCGTTCCTAATCAAGCCCATCAAGCCCATAAAAGCCGTGGTAATCACGAAAGTAACAATAATTATTTCAATCAAAGAAAAAGCTAATCTTTTCATAATTTTATCTAACCACGTCAACTAAGCCAAAGCGATTAATATAGACATTCTTATAAGAATTATTAAAACTATCTTTGAGTCTGATATAAGCCGCTTTATGAAATTCATATTGATTCATATCAGCAATATAAACAGCTGGATCAGGTGGCACAAAACGTATTGTAAGCGTTGAGGTTGGTGTTCTAATGCCGGCATCGTCCTCATAACCAATTTCATCTATGGTCAAGCCACTAGAAAATTTAACCTTTTTATAATCTTTAAAATAAATACCGCTATGTTCGTAAAGTGAATAATCTGTAAGAGTATTAAATAATAAATAACCATTAACATCATCTTTACCAACATGTATACCCCAAATATTACTTCCTCGTTCATTATTATAGGTTTGGCCATTAGCCGCAAAACTTTCCATCATTCTGATATCCATAGCCATCTGTTGAGCTACGGCAATAATTTCCGAGCGCTTGGCTGATCGGCGATAGCTGACCGAAGAAATAGTTAAAACTATAACTAACAAACTAACAGTAACCATTAGTTCAACAAAGGTAAAAGCTTTTTTATTAAAATTATTAAACATAATTAATTAGGACGTACCTCTTGATAAGTATTACCGCTGGAGCAAATTCTAAAGGGTTTGGTGTAAGCCCAGCCGCCAGCAAAAATCCTGGCATTACAAATATTTCCCCCACAATCAGTATTGTTTCTACAACCAGTATTCGCATTATTAGAACAAGTGCCGATTGAACAAATGGCACCAACCGCACACTGACTGTCGGCAGTACAAGCAGTGCCTGATTTGCTATTAACATCAGAGCATTTTTTATTGCCATCTTCACCGATGCACTGGCCAGTGACAACGCAGTCATTGTCCTCATCGCAAGTTGATCCATTTTTATCACCGCCAAAACAACGCTTGTCAGGATAAGTTTCTGTCCCTATTAAACGGACGCGATAAATATGATAATTAGTTTTTTTATTATAGTTTGAGTCAAAACTGTCAGCGCAATTAATGGCCGCTATTTTCACATTACACATTGCTGGCGTCGGATTACAATTGCCAGACTCGGATCCACTATAACAATCCTTAGCACCGATAGAGCATTTCAACGCTGAAACCTGTTTGGAACAATTTCCCCCATTGCAATGATTAGCTACTTCGCTATCAGAACAAGTTCCGTTCGCTTTTTGCCAAACGCAAATATCTTTATTCAAGCTAGCGTCTAAAGCGCAATATTCAACTTGATAATAATCAAGAAACGGTAAAAAAGTCGTGGCTCCAGCCGGTTTAACAATGTCAGGTAAACTCCAAGTCAAAGCCACTTTAGGCCCACCAGAGGCGGAACAAGTCGGTGTTACAGATAAATTCTTAACCACGCCGATGCGATTAAGCATGGTCACAGCTTCATTACTCAACGAACAGCCGAACATATTACAAGACCTTAAGATATAGTAATAGTTTATACCTAATTCTAGCGGCTTGGCAGGTGGAGCTGATTCTAAAGTATCATTAATATCCAAACCAGGCGTAATCAGCTGAGCGCCAGAGCTATTAACCGCTGGGTGAAAAACATCGTCCATTTGGCAAGTACTGCAACCAATAGGCAGTGCGGCTCCGCTATTACAAGAAGTGGCGGTTAAAAAATTAGCCGCGCCAACAGTAGCGCAATGCCCTTCACGGCGATAAAGCTGATATTCTCTTGCTCCTAAAGAAGCTTGCCATTTAACAGTTATACTGGTGCTCTCTGCGTCAACAGTTGGACCAACCGAAGTAATAGTGGTTCTTTCCGGTCGGCCAGTTACAAAATAATTAGAAGTATTACAAACATTACCATTAGAATTATTACAATTAAAACTAACCCAGCCAATACCTGGCTTTAGATTGCCGCTTTCACCTTCTCCCCAACCCCAAGCCCAACCAGTAAAATCGCCCCAAGTAGATTTACCAATAGAAGCTGTTTTAACAATATCTTTATCTGAAGTATCTTCGGGTAAAACAGAAACACCATAATTAGTTCCATTTAATTTTATCCAACCTTGTTTTTTACCCATAGACAAGACATACATCCAGCCATAAATCTTTTTAGTAGCATTATCATAACAAGCTGAACAATTGTCGGAGCTATTACAATTAGCGCAATGATTAGAAAAATCCGAATTATCAGCATCATAAGGAATAGATACGGGATAACATTCGTCAGTTCCACCACAATCAGAACTGCTATTACAAAAAATCATAGAGTTGCTACCGCAAACTTTTGGTCTAAAAAAAGCGACCCAACCAACATTCTCTGACCAAGCCCAACTATTAGCATCAAAATTGCCTAAGCTGACATTATTTGGATTAACCGTAACACCATAGGTATTATTATCCTGAGAAAGGCCATTTAATTTTATCCAACCGATAGTGTCTGTCCAAAGCCAACCACGCAGCGGGATATTCCCCTCCACCCCAGCCATAGCATTGGCGCTAAATGGCTTTTGACTAAATTCTTTAAAAGAAAAAAATGCCAAAAGACCTAATAATAAAATTAGGCCGGAAATTTTAAAAATATTTTTCTTAGAAAAATCAAACATTATTAAATATAATCTTATTTTGTCTGCTCTGTTTGAGTTTTAGTATTATCCTTATTGGCTTTAGTGGCAGCGTCAATTTGAGCGTTCAAAAAATTTTCAATATTGACTATCCTGGTGTAATTGGCGTTATTTTGAGCTTCTAAACGATTTAATTTTTCGGTAAAATAAAAATTAGTAACAATCAGCAAGCCCAAAACAACTGTTATTAAGCCGATAATTGAAAAAGTTTGGATGACTTCTTTTTTATTGTCTTTATTAATAGCCATATAATTTATTATTTATTTTCTTCTGTCTTAGCTCCGCCTTGTTCCATTGCTTGCGGAAAACTTTTTTTTAAAAAATCTTCTATTTTTTGCAATCTATCTGATTGCTCTGAATTGGTGATTTCACTCTTTCTAACAGCTAAATAAAGCTGGGCATTGATTAAGGCATACCAACCTAATAAAAAACCGCCAACGATTAATAAAATATTGCAAATTAATTTTTTGTTCATATTTTTTTAAGGATTACAGCCACCTTGAGCGGTGCAACAAGTTGCTAAAGCATAGCCTGAGCAAACAGCAGATGATGATAATCCGCTTGCTCGACAAATTAAAAGACCATTAACATAAAATAATTTAGTAAAAGTGGTAGCCGAATCTAAGACACAAATTCCATTAGTTATACCCTTAGCATAAGTAGCGCCATTTTTAACACCATAACCTTCAGCAAACAGCCAGCCGTCAGCAGCGGAATTAGCCAAAGTATCGGTAATAGCTGACGAAACGCTATTATTCGGGGTAATAATCAAACGGCCATTAATTCGAGCATAAGCCGACAATCCTGACACGCTGTTATAAAAACGACCAGCAATCAAAGAATTGGTGAAATTGGTTCCGGATATTCTAAGATCTGAATTAATTAATAAAATATTACTAATACCATTAACTTCTCTGCCAGCGCCCATGCCTAAAAATACATTCTGGCTACCGTCATTACTCTTGGCTACGCCTGAACCTAAATAAAGATTATTAGCACCACCACCCATCAATGGTTGAGAACCAGAATCTATTAATCTATTACCGATAATTATATTATTACTGTTATTATAAACACCGGTGGCGAAATAACCAGCGCGGTCTCCGATTGTAATATTCTTTCCGCCGTTAGCATTAAAACCGGCTTTATCTCCAATACCAATATTAAAATCACCTCGAGACAGATCATAAGGGCTATTATCATTTCTGCCAGCCTCACTACCGATATAAACATCATGATTACCAGGAAAATCTCGGCTGGCTTGATAACCAATAATAACTGAATTGTTACTCATTTCGCCAAATAATAAAGCATCGGTACCAAGCGCTACATTACGTGAACCAGTAGTATTAAAAGCCATAGCGCCTGAACCAACAGCCACATTATTATTACCATTAGTATTTGAACGTAAAGCATTGGCGCCAAAAGCGGCTAAATGTTGAGCTGGGATACCAGCACTGTATATTATACTGCCCAAAGCTTTGTAACCCATAGCTGTGTTATAACTGATATATTTTTGATCATTCTCAGAAAATGATGCATTAAAAACTGGTCCTGAGTCTTGCCCGATAAAAATATTAGAAGAAATTGGAGTAGTAATTGCACCATCAAGGATAGCCTCAGTTGAAGTTGAAGAGCCAAAAAAACCAGCCGGATTAGCAATATAGCCATAGCTAGTATGCATTTTAGTATTACCCAAAAACAATGTTCCACTATAGCCATTTCTACTATTAGTGCCAGATAAAAGTATGTTGCCAGATACCTCTAATCTTTCTTTCGGCGTACCTGTACCAATGCCCAGACGTTTATTAGTTCTATCCCAGAAAAAATTTACTTTATCAAAAATAAGTTTACTGTCATTATCAATAAATAATATTCCGCCATCATTATCATTTCTCGAGACAGAATCGTTATAAAGATAAATATGATTAGAATAAAAATTATTCCAACGAACAGTATCTTTACCTAAATCATAAATTTTATCAGTATAAGGCGCCGTATTAGTATTAATCTGAAATTTATAAGTGACACCTGGGTTGATTTCATTGGCATTGGCAGCGCCGATTACTACATAACCCTGACTCTTGATAACCAGCTGGGGCAAGGTGGCTGAGCCGGAATCAACCCTAAAAACATCAGAATTACCTAATACACCAACACTTCCAATAGCAACCCTAGTCCCATCATTATAAAGATAATTATTAGCTACCCAATTAGTGCCGTTATACCGCAGGGTATCACCCGAATTAGCTGTTGGCAAAGCATTAGTTAACGGTTGGCAGGACAAAGAGGCGCCGACTCCGGCAACATATTGGTTAGAGGCGCAGGCGCTTGGAAAATTAGTTAACCTAACCCAAGGCACATTACCGGCAGTAAGCGTACCTGAACTATCGACAGCAAAACTGTTATTGCCGACAGCCAAGGTGCCGTCTATTTCGGCATTATTTTGGACATATAAGTTTCCAGCGCCACTAACAGACCTTGTACCACCAGAACCAATTCTAGTTAAAACTGTTGAAAAAATAGAGGTTGGGTCTGTTTGGTCGGGATCATAACTCCAGTCGTCATCAGTAATTGTGCCACCACCAGCGCCTCTATCTCCCCAACTCAAAACACCAGCGCCATTATTAACTAAAACTTGATTATTGCCACCCTGAGTAGGCGGAAAAGTTAAAGTATAACTGGCTATTGGGTTAGCCCTAAAGCTTAATTCGGCGCTATTGGCAGTATTTCTAAAAATCAATTTATCACTTGAATTGCTCAAGGTTAACGTACCGCTCTTTTCCTGAAAACCGGTACCAACGTTAATCGGAGCGAGGCGGTTATCACCTGGTGCCTGAAGAGTTGGCTCAGACCAAGCCAAGACTTTAGCGGACAATAAAGAACAACCCGCTATTGTTAAAAATGCCAAGATTAATTTGTCTTTGGCGCGCATATTCATAAAAATTACTTATTTAAAATAATAGTTTTATCCTGTTCGGAAATAACTTGTTTTTTGACTAATTCTGTCACCACATTAGTCTTAGCATCAGTCCTGAAATCAAGCTCATCTTCGTTGAACGCTCGGCCCTTTGACTCTTGTTGAACCTTAATTTTTTTTTCTTCTATAGCTTTATTAATAATCGGTTCTAATTCTTTTTTTCTGGCTTCAACTTGAGCCGGAGTCAAAGTTGTTCCAGTTGGCGTATTTATGATTGGCTTTGTCGGTTCGCTTGGAGTGGTTTTATTATTTTCAATGATAATATTATTTTCAGGAACAACTTTTTTGGTATCACTATTTTTAGAAAGATAAAAAATGACTAGACCAGCAGCTAAAACAAAAACAATTAAAATAATTATCGGCAATTTATTATTCATAAATAAATTATACAATATTTTAGTCAACGATGCAATGATTACTTTGGCAAGTGAAACCAGTCGGACAAGCATCTAAAGCATTAGCGCAAATACTACCGCAACCATCCGAACCGTTGCTCGGGCTAATCTTGCAAGACAGATAACAATCAGGCACACAAGTTAAAATATCCCCAGGTATAGCATAGCTAATACCGGCTCCAACGCTTGAAACCCGAGCGCCAAGACAAAATTTTATATGATAAGAAATGCCATTCTCATCAGAAGAATAATCATAAAACGAATCAGCTGGACAAATTCCATCATTAACCGGTTTCGGATTTTCGGGTACACTCGACATATAAGTAACTGAAGAAGACGCTAAGGGCTGACCAGCAGACAAACTCGAAGGATAAGTGCTGTTATCTCGATAATAGAGCTCTAAAGCGCTTTGGATTTCTTTAATATCAGTAATTCGTTTATTATCGCGATTAGACATTCTTAAAGACGTTAAAATCTTAACAGTCATAACCGTCAACATTGACATTATAACAATAGCCAATAAAAGTTCTAAAATTGTGAAGCCGTTTTTTTTCATAAACTATTGGTGTGTTATTCCTGCTGGCGTAACAATATTAATTCCACCTTCAATATCGCCAATTTTTTCTGCTAAACAAAAAGTTATAGAATAAGTTGTGCTGCCAGCGCCAAGCTCATAATCATAAGACGAATTAGCTGGGCAATTACCATCAACCGGCTGAGGATATAAAGGTATAGTATCCATATAAGTAATACTACCCGAAGCCAAATTCGAACCATTAATCATATCTTCAGGATAAACTCCCCAATCTCGATAAAAGGCTCTTAACGCGACTTGCATCTGAGTAATATTAACCACTCGGACAGAGTCTCTGCTTTGTCGACGGATGCGGCTAAAAACAGCCACGCTAGCCGTGGTAAGCACGGCCAGCAAGGCCACTACAACTAACACCTCAACTAACGTAAATCCTTTTTTCATTTTTTTATTTTATACAACGAACACTAAAACGACCGCCTGACATAGTGTTTTGATAAAAATAAGGAGAATAATCTTCAATCGATATATAATTTTTAGCATCATCTACCCAAAAGAAAGCCTTAGTGCCATAATGATTGCAACCAGAGTTATAATAACCAGCCATCAGCGCTTCAAAACCAGAAGAATATCCTGGCAACAGAGCATTATTGGGGTACTCTGTGATTAAATTATTCCAGTCGGTTTGAGTGGGTAAATGCCAGCCGCTCATACAAATTGAACTCGTTGACATAGAGCTGTCATAAAGATAACCCATAACATCGGTATGGGAAGGGCCGCAACTATCAGTGTAAGTTGCACTTGTTGTTTCATCGTTCAATAATGGGGCGGCTAAATTTTCTCCCAACCAACACTCACCAGCATCTTGAACTCCATCCTTATCCAAATCGGCAAAAAATGTTTTATAAGTCTTCCCTTGATAAGCAACAGTTGAATCAACCGGACAAGGTTTGCCAGGCACGCTCACATTGGCATTAATCTTAACAATGGCGCCTGAAGAGCCTCGACAGTTATTAAGGTTACAGCGTCCGACAGCATTAATATTGACACTGGAAGTGCCTCGAGTATTAATCTGAGCTGAATAACTACAATCATTATCTAAGGCGGTAATAGTATTGGTCGAACCTGGCAAATCACAACTGGAACCGGAAAAATTAACGTAACGGCCGGCTGTGCAACTGGCAAAAGCGCTTAAATTATTACTAGCCAATAGACGATTTATAGCTATTTTGGCGGCATAATTAGCGCGTAAATCACAATTACCAGCCAAAGAACTTTCCCTGAGTTTAATAACTAAAATCGACATCATTGATAGCGTAGCCACCATGACTGCCGCCATAGTAAAAACTAAAATAGGGAAAATAAAGCCTTGTTTGTTATTAAACAATGAGCTTGTTGAACTGTTTTTTAAAATCATATTATTTATTGAATATTATAATCTTGAGCAATCAAAGTTTGATAAACCAAGCTTTGAGAAGGATATTCAGTTGATCTGATGTTAGCTAATATTTTAAAATAATCCCCCCTTGATCCGATTTCAAAATTTAAAGTTTGTACCGCAATATCTTTGGAAGTAATGACGTATTCTGTCCCTCCACCACGTTTAACTATAATCTGTTTGTTAGCATCTAAAAAATACTCAACGCAATTACTGTTAGCATCTAACATACATAATCGGCCAGCGCCATCAGAACAAAAATATTTGCCGGCGCAACCAGTGCAGCTACCACAATCAGCTGTATGAATTTTAGCTTTA
This sequence comes from Patescibacteria group bacterium, assembly GCA_028704945.1. Classification (GTDB taxonomy): domain Bacteria; phylum Patescibacteriota; class Patescibacteriia; order Patescibacteriales; family Patescibacteriaceae; genus 1-14-0-10-37-14. The sequence continues at coordinate 61,323 of JAQWEL010000002.1, read as the reverse complement.
GAAGTTTCGTCCGTCAAAACATTCATAGCATATTTTAAATCACCTTCTAAATTCTGTTCTTGGTTAATACGTTGTTGTACATCTATTACTCGCAGATAAACTCTGGTGATAGCCAATGTTAAAATTGCAAATAAACCGACAGCAACTATCAGTTCAATCAAAGTCAAGCCACGATTATCTTTAATAGCCGCTGTCTGTTTCATAAAAATCATTTGTAAGTGTTTGAGTATGTCCTTTGCCGTAAGATTCCCAATAAACATCGACTTTAACCCTGACATACGGGTCAGAACCTTCAGCTGTCCCATCATGATAAGTGCCGGTAAACATCCGATAAAATTCAGTTGGGGTGCCGATACTAATATTATAATCCTTGCCAGTGGAATCATATTTAATTCTGGCGTCGCTATCTTTAATCGTTGTAATATTTTTAATATTTGTTGATCTAACAGAATAATCAATAGAATTATAATCGGCTGAAAAAATCCTTTGTGACCCGTCGGTGGTAGATGTTGATAAATCAGTGTAAAAAGAAACAGAAGAAGAAACATTTTCAGTCCTCATGGCTGCAGCAATTTCTATACCCTCTCTTAATAAGCCTTGAGCAATAAAATCATTTTTAACAACATGCTCCATCTGCATAATGCGCCTAGTCAAACCCATAACGCCGACAAAAGTAACCGATACTAAAGCAACTATCAGGATAATTTCGATTAAGGAAAAGCCTTTTTTCATATTCGGTTATTTTAAACTAATCAAACCAGATGGCCAGACATAGAAAGTTCTAGGCGTATCGCCAGGTTCACCCGTATCAGCCATGCCGGCGCGATTAATCACAATCTCTGCTCTTTCGGTATTGATAGTGCTGGAAGTATACATCCAATAATTAATCGGCGAAAAATAAATATTTAATTCGTTAGTAGTGGTAGCACCACGATATAAACGCTCAAAAACTACGCCTGGCGGTAGCTTAATTTCTCGATATTTTTCCTCATCAGCATCGCGAGCGCTGGTTGGGGTAGTAAAAGCTTCAAACCAATTCGCCCAACCTTTAGTTAATCTCACTTCAGAGATATAACCATTATGATAGTTGGTAAAACCAGTACAGCCAGAAGAATAGCTAGAACACTGCGCTCCGATATAAGTATTTTCAGCTTGAGACCAAATTGAAGTATTTGCTCCGATATCGATCGTATCATGAGTTTGCCCATCAACAAACATCATTAAATATCGACCGTTACGAACGATAGCAACATGCCTACTTTTATTATTACCTGTAATGGTCGAGCTGGACGTCAAAGTATAAACGGTACCGGAATCATTTCTAATATCAAATTTTAATGTTGTGGAGCTGTCGCGATAGAGTCGATATTCATAATTAACATCGCTAGTGTCATCAGAGTGTCCGGCCATGATAATGGTTTGCGGCGCAGTAGTGTATGAAGTATCGCTGACAATCACATCCAAAGTAAAATCTTCAGTACCCAGCACTAAATCAGCTGGACTAGTAAACAGATATTGCGAACCAGTAAAGGAAAAACGATTAGTGCCATAAGGCGCATCACCAGCAGTAGTAACTGTTGGCATATAATTAGAGCCGTCGCCCAATTGGACATCATTAGCATTGTTAGAGCTATCCTTAAATTTGCCAGCAGTAATGGTTTCTGAACCGTGGATTAAAATCTTAGTTGGAAAATCATAAGTTTTATTACTGTTCAAATCAGAAAAAACTACATATTTATTAGTATTACGATTAAAATAAACTCCCCAGCCGTTAGTCAGTTTGCCTCTATTTAAGTGAGCGGACACTGAAAAATTTTGAGCTAAACGGACATCCTCACGTAATTGCTCGCCAACTGCCAAAATTTCACCGGTATCGTTTATTTCATTGTAATTAGCATAAATAACGATACTAACTATCACGATGACGGCAATCGTAATAGACATTTCTATCAAAGTAAAACCTTGTCTTAAGCGGCGACTAATCATAAAACGATAAATAAGTTAAAACTATTATTTTTTAACGGCTGGTTTAATTGGTTTTTTAATGATTTCCAAGGCTTTAGTCAGTTGCGGATCCTTATTAGCATCAAAATCTTTCTTGGTTAATTCAACCACAACATCCGGCGTGATGCCTTCTTTATCAATTGATCGACCGGCCGGAGTTAGCCATTTAGCAGTAGTTACCTTTAGTGAACTGCCGTCATAAAAATCTTTAATCATTTGCACGGAACCTTTGCCAAATGATTTTTTTCCGACAATAGTGGCCTTTTTAGTGTCTTGCAAAGCGCCGGCTACAATTTCCGAAGCGCTAGCCGAACCCTCATTAATCAAGACAACTGTTTTATAATTCTTTAACAAAGATAAACCGAGCGAATCAGCATTTTCAACATGTCCGTCAGAATACTTTTCACCAACCACTGGTCCTTTTTCTATCCAATAGCTAGCTACTCGAATAGATGTGTTTAAATAACCACCGGGATTATTTCTCAAATCCAAGATAATACCTTTAGGCTTGGCCGTAAGCGCCTTATTAACTGCTTCAGCAAATAATTGTTCGGTGTCATCATTAAAACTGGAAATACGAATAATAAAAACACCGTCTTTTGTTTCAGTTTTAATACTTTTAACCTTAATAATATCTCTTTTTATCTTAAACTCGAGTGACTCTTTGTGGCCTTCACGCGAAATTGTTAAATTAACAAAAGTGCCTTTAGGACCGCGAATTTTACGGACAGCGTCATTTGTAGTCATGCCTAAAGTTATTTCGCCGTTAATTTTTGTTATCTTGTCACCCGATCTAATGCCGGCTTTTTGAGCTGGCATGCCATCCAAAGGAGCGACTACAGTAATAATTTCATTTTTTAAGCCGATTTCAGCTCCAATACCCTCAAAAGAACCAGCCATATCCTGCTGGAATTCTTTAGTGGATGACGGGGTCATATAAACAGTGTAAGGATCTTCAGTCGAAGCGGCTAAACCAGTCAAAGCGCCATAAAGCATGTCTTTATCGCTTAATTTATCGCTATCAACATAATTTTCTCTTAATGCATTCCACACGTCCGAAAACAATTGCCCATCAATGCTGTCACCTTGAGCATTAGCCACTTCCCGACCGGTCAACTTATTCCATAAGCTAACTTGTTTATTGGTTTTGCCAGAAACAGCCGCCCGATCAGAATAAAGAACGCCGGAAAAAAACGAGGCTGACACTATAAAAAAAATTCCGACGGTTACAGCGCCAAATTTGCCCCAATCAAACACTTTCTTTTTGTTTTTTACAAACATATTTTCACTAATTTTATTATTCTTTTATTGATTATATCACCTAAAAAATAAAAAGTGAAATAGACCATAGATGATTTGGCAAAACTCTTTTTTTACTTTATACTCTTTCTTGCTATACTGTTAATGAGCCTTGTGCCCTAAATAACTTTTAACAATCTTCTTGATATTAATAAGTAATAGTGGAGCGGATTAATTTGACTCGCTGGCCTTCAGTCCAGCGAGTCAAATTGAGCGAACTATTACTTATTAATATCAAACTATAACAACTCTGTATGGAAATATTTATTATCGCAATTTTAGCCCTGCTTTTAGCCGGTACTATCATCTATATTGTCAGACTTAATAATAAGCCTGACCGCAGCAATGAAACCTTAGCTGTGCTGTTAGACCGCTTAAACAATATCTCGGGTAAACAGGACGATTTAAGACATGATGTTGACGCTAAACTTACCCAAACCCACGAAACTAATCGCAATCAATTTTCTGAAACCGCTCGCTTACTCCAATCTATCAGCCACGAATCCAACAAAACCATTGCCGAGGTAACTGAAAAATTAACCAAACTTGATGAAACTAATCGTCAAGTGGTTAATTTCAGCGCTCAATTGCAAAACCTGCAAGACATTTTAAAAAACCCAAAACAACGCGGCATTTTGGGAGAATTCTATTTAGAAGAGATATTAAAAAATGCTTTGCCACCAGCCAATTGGCAGATGCAATATCAATTTAAAGATGGCGTTATTGTTGATGCGGTTATTTTCTTAAAAGATTTAATTATTCCGATTGACTCTAAATTCAGCTTAGAAAATTATGAAAGATTATTAAATGCCAAAGAGCCTGAATTAAGAGAAAAATTAGAAAAACAATTCCGCCAAGATATTAAAACTCGCATTGACGAAACTTCCAAGTATATCAAGCCGACTGAAGGCACGACTAATTTTGCTTTTATGTTTATTCCAGCTGAAGCGATTTATTATGATTTATTGGTTAATAAAGTCGGTGCCGTTAAAATTAATACCCGCGATTTATTAGAATACGCTACTCACGAAAAAAAAGTTATCATCACCTCCCCGACCAGTTTTTACGCTTATTTACAAACCGTTTTGCAAGGCTTAAGAATGATGTCCATTGAGGAATCAGCCAAAATTATTAAAGACAATGTGGAAAAATTGGGCAAACATTTAGCCGCTTATGAATCCTATGTTGAAAAATTAGGCTCTACCCTATCTACTACTGTCAATCATTATAATTCAGCCACTAAGGAATTTAAAAAAATTGATAAAGATGTGGCTAAGATTACCGGCTCGGAAAACATTGGCGAATTACCTTTAATTGATCGGCCAATAAATGATTAGTTATGCAAAACCGCCAAGCAGAATTGAATGAAGCTATAAAGAGAACGATCGTTTGGTTTGATCTTTTTTCTTTCCCCTTAACACCCTTGGAGCTTTGGCAATTCCTACCCATCAATGCCCAGTGGTCGGAAATTATACCAGCTCTAACTGACAATAATTTTGGTTTAATGCGAAATCAAGGTTTTTGGTTTATTGGCGACGAGCAAAAAATCCATACCAGACTTAGACGGCAAAATTATGCTGATCGTAAATTCAAGTTAGCTTTAAAATTTGCCAAAATATTCGGCAAGTTACCTTGGGTAAAATTAATTGCCGTAGCTAATCAAATCGGCTATGGCAATCTTAAAGATTTGGGCGATATCGACTTATTTATCATTACCCAAAAAAATCGTTTATGGCTGACCAGATTGATTATGGCCGCGCCACTAAAAATATTAAAACTAAGACCTAATGACCGACCCGGTGAAAACAGTTCGCGCGACACTTTCTGCTTAAGTTTCTTACTTGATGAAGATCATTTGAATTTAGTCCGTTTCCGCCTAAACACTGGCGAAGAAGATATTTATTTAACTTACTGGTTAGCCTCTTTAACACCTGTTTTTGAACGCGGTGAAACTTTTCATAAATTAATTTCTGAAAATAATTGGCTGAAAAAACAGTTACCTAACTGGCAAATCGCCATAGCTTCTCGCCAGCGCTTAATCAAAAAAAATAATAAATCTTCGATTAGCAAACTATTGGATAAATTAGAAACTATCTCGGGTAACTGGCAAAAAAAACATTTACGCCGCGAGCATAGCGATTTAATGAATCGTGACACCCGCGTCATTATCAATGACCACACGCTCAAACTTCATACCCTTGATCGCCGGCAAGAATTTAAAGACAAGTTTTATGAAAAACTTAAAACTATTTAATCATCTTTTTAGCTGGCTGATGGCTGGCTTAATTATCCTTTTGCCTTGGCAGACCAGATTGATTATTGATAACAATCGTTTAGCCTACAATACTCCATCAATCTATCTAACGGATTTGATAATCGCGGCGCTGCTGGTGTTAGGTTTTGTTAAATATCAAGGTCTGGAAGAAACAAATAAATTTCGCCGATTCTTTTTTTGGCCACTTTGGTTCTTGTTAATTTTATCTTCTTTCCATATTTATTTTGCGCTTGATAAAATTTTCTTGCTCTGGGCTTGCGCTCGATTATTTTTAGGCATCGGACTTTTTTGGTTGATAGTTAATTTCAAATTTCCGTCTAAATTTCTGACTAAATTTTTTATTATCGGCGCTGTCTTGTCGTCACTTTTAGCTTTAGGACAATTCTTTTCACAAGCTGCGCCCGCCAATAAATGGCTGGGTTTAGCCTCGCATGCTGCTGCCAATTTAGGCGATAGTGTTATTGAAATTAATCATAATAATTTTAATGAACGTTGGCTCAGGGCTTACGGTTCCTTTGACCATCCCAACATCTTAGGCGGCTATTTAGCTTTAGCTATTATTATCGCTATTTATTTTTATATTAAAAGCGATAGTCAAGATAAATTATTTGCCTTAATCTCGCTTATTCCTTTGTCGGCCGGCTTATTCGTTTCTTTTTCACGCTCGGGCTGCTTAGCCCTATTTATCGGTTTAATTGTTTTTAGTATTTTAAACATTAAAAACATCAAAAAAATTAGCTCACCGCTGGTAGTTATTGTTTTAACTATTTTTACTTTAAGTATTAATTACGGCTATCTTTATTTGCCAAGATTTTATCTTAATACCAGATTAGAAAATAAATCGTTAGATGAGAGGTCTTTATACGTTCAGGAAGCAAAAACTTTAATCAAAAAAGCGCCAATTGTCGGCCATGGCTTAGGTAATTATACTGCTGCCCTAATAAAGGCCTTCCCTCACAAACAAAGTTATGATTATCAACCAGTTCATAACTTCTGGCTCTTAATTATGGCCGAATTGGGTTGCTTGGGTTTAGGCTTAATGTTTTGGTTTTTTAGTCTATTCTTTATTGCCATTTTTAAAATTATAAAAAAAGAGCCAATCTTAGCGTCTTTTAGTCTATCGTTATTGTCAGTTATTCTGGTGATCACATTTTTTGATCATTGGTTATGGAGTTTGCATATTGGAATTATCACGCTTTTTTTCGTTTCCGGGCTGGTTTTAAAGAATTTAGCTAACAATGGACAAATTTAAAGCTTTAGGATAATATAAACTAAAATATATACAATAATTTAAATACTGAGAAACAATAGTGAGTGGATTGAATTTGCTCGCTGGATTTCAGTCCAGCGAGCAAATTTGAACGAACTATTGGTTTATCAGTATTTATAAGTATTTAAATAATTCAAACCAATAATTAAATATTTACTGATATTAATCTTAATCATATGACAGAAAACTTAATGGAAAAAATAGTCAGTTTGGCCAAACGACGCGGATTTATCTTCCCAGGCTCTGATATTTACGGCGGTTTAGCCAACTCTTGGGACTATGGGCCGCTCGGTGTGGAATTGAAAAATAATTTAAAGGCTCGCTGGTGGAAAAAATTTGTCCAATCACGCGCCGATATGGTCGGTCTTGATGCAGCCTTGATTATGAATACCAAGGTTTGGGAAGCTTCCGGCCACCTGAGTAATTTTAGTGATCCCTTAATTGAATGCAAAAATTGTAAACATCGCTTTAGACCAGATCATGTTGATGGAATAATTATGAATGCGTCGATAACAGGAGAATACGGTAGTGGTGTCGGCATTGGCATGGACGATGGAACTAGAATTTTTATCAAAGAAGAAACAAAATGTCCAGATTGCGGAAAAAAATTTGATTTAGCAGACAAACCAAGACAATTCAATCTAATGATGAAAACTTTTTTGGGACCAGTAGAATCAGCCGAAAATACTGTCTATTTCCGTCCTGAAACCGCTCAAGGCATATTCGTTAATTTTAAAAACGTAGCTGACACTACTCGCAAAAAACTGCCTTTTGGCATCGGCCAAATCGGCAAAGCTTTTCGTAATGAAATTACCCCGGGCAATTATATTTTCCGGACTCGTGAATTCGAACAGATGGAAATTGAATATTTTATCAAACCACCGGAAACAGAGGCCGAGTGGAGCGAAGTTTTTAAAGCTTGGCGCCAAAGCATCTTGGATTGGGCCAAAGATTTAGGTATTAAAGAATCAGAAATTCACGAATACGAAGTGCCGTCCGAAGATTTGGCTCACTATTCTAAACGCACGATTGATTTTGAATATGACTTCCCTTTTGGTCGCAAAGAATTATACGGCTTGGCTTATCGCACTGACTTTGACTTAAAAAATCACAACTTAGATTACACTGACGATGAGGGCAACAAATTTATTCCTCATTGCATTGAACCATCGCTCGGCGTTGATCGCAGTATTTTAGCAGCTATGTGTTCGGCTTATGCTGAAGAAACTATCGGCGAAAATGACGTTCGCGTAGTAATGAAATTTCCTAAATGGTTAGCCCCAGTTAAAGTGGCTGTTTTCCCTTTGTTAAAAAATAAACCAGAACTCGTTGCTAAAGCCAAAGAAGTTTATAACCTTTTAGCCGAAGATTTAACCGTTCAGTTTGATGATAATGGCAATGTCGGCAAACGCTATCGTCGCCAAGATGAAATCGGCACTACTTACTGCGTCACTATTGACTTTGATACGATTGAAAAAGATAATACGGTTACTGTCCGCGACCGTGATACCATGGAACAAATTAGAGTTAAGATTGATGAGTTAAAAGAATGGTTGATAAAAAATCTTAAATAAACTTAGCCATATTAAAAACACGAGTTTAGTCTCGTGTTTTTATTTTTTTAACTTTAAAAATATTATTGGCAACTTGTTCCACACAGTCCACCAGAGCAACTACACTGCATGCATTGTTTGCCGGTACCAGCAAAATTGCAAGAACCTTCACAGCCGCCTGAGCCCATAGTGCAATTAGATGTTGGAAAATTATTTTGACATAAAGTCACGGCCGATACTGGTGGTCCGCCAGTAGTCATCCATGACCAAATTGTACCGCTAGCATAACAGGTACCATTATTATAATTTAAATAACAAGAATTATTTACTATTGTTCCGCAATAATTATTACCCTTACAACAACTAGTACAAGCCGTATTACAAGTTATTCCACAAGTCGTTTGGCCAGAGCAAAGACCAGTTGCCCCGCCACAAGTTGCCAAGGTACAACAACTGCCACCGCTACCTATTGTACTACCATAGCAATTGTAGTTGGCTGGGCAATTATTTCTATTGGTATCACTATAAACACCACAAGTAGACCCTGTTCCGCTACATTTTCCAGTCAAACACCCGTTACTAGCGTCATTAGCAGTTGGTTCAACACATTCATTTTTTAAATCTTCACTAGCCGTTTGGTTGGTACAACCGCCAGCAACGCATTTTTTACAAAAGCCACAATCCGCATCAACTGTACAAGGGTCTTGGCAGATATTACTAACACAAACTTGTGCTCCGGCGCAAGTAGCTCCGGAGCAAGTAGCCGTGTCGACAGAGCATTGATTAATCTTAGCGTAATTAGCAATAACCGTTGTGCCACACCTTAACTGATAGGTGCTGGAATCACAAGTTAAAGAACCAGTTAATAGGCTGGGAACAGCCGTACATTTACCACTACAACCATCGCTATCACCGCAATACTTATCACTACAATTAGGTATACATTGATTATTAATACTACCTGGTAAAGCAATGGCTGCACCAGCAGCAAATTCATTAACTGGTTTTTCTAAGGTGTAGCCTAAGGTATAGGAAGTGCCTCCATTTATCTGAGCATAGGTATAGGTTTCTCCAGTATTAGGTCCGGCTGGTATCTTACCCATAAAGGTTTTACCAGATTGTGCTCCTACTAAGGCTTTACCGACATCTAAGGCCGAAGTAGGCGGATAAGTATTTTCTTCATTATAATATAGCTCTAATGCGGTTTGCATTTGTTTAATATCCGAGATACGCTTCGCGTCTCTCGCTTTAACTCGAGCCGTACTTAAAGCTACGGTAGTTAAAGTCGCCAAAATACCAACAATAACTATTACTACTAATAGTTCTATCAGTGTAAAACCTGTTTGGTTTTTGAATTTCATATAAAAAATTAATTAAAAATATAATTTTATCTTATCGTTCGGAATGACGATAGAGGTAACGCATTAAAAAAATCACTCATAGATAAGTTTTATGAATTATGAGAAATCGTTGCAATTCAGTAGTAAGGCAAGGAGTGTAGCGACACATGTTTGAAGACAAAAATACATTATATATTAATTAATAATATTTTTGTCTGAGTTGTGGAGCAGCGACGCTAGTCTTACTAAACTGAATTGACAGATTTCGTGTTAATTCAGAAAGCTTATCTATATAAAAAGAAAAGTAGAGAAAAAATAGATCTGACTAATATTCTAAAACAAAAATTTCTCTTATTTATATTTATTATACCTCATATCACCCCACCCCGGCAAATTTTAAAAATATTAAACCCGCAAATTTTCGTTTGCGGGTTTTAAGTTTTTTTTGAAATTATTTTAATAGCGAAGGCACAGACCGACTCCAAGACGAAGCGGATCTTTTTCTTGTTCTTTTAGGTTATAAAGCACAGAAACTGTGCCATACAAACCGCCAAAGAATTCAAATTCGGATCGAAGACCTGCTCCATCATTAGCTCGAGCCATTAGTCCGACAATAATCTCACGACTATTTTCCTTAATGTGATACATTAATCTGGCTTCATACCACCAATCTTCCAAACGGCTTTGCTTAATATAATTAAGCTCGGCTTTATTGTCGACAATGGCGTCAATCGTCCAATTATTATCAACTTTGATAAATAAACCGATTTGCCCACGGACTTCTTTGTCTTGATCAACGATTGCGCCGAAAGAGATGCGGAAATCTCGGTCAAGATTGACACTTAAGCCACCGCCATAAGAAAAGATAGCAGTGGTTTTATCGAAACCTCGACCATGAAGAATGGCATAGATATTGGCTGTTTTGGCCGTAGTTGAAGCGCTGGCCACATAGCTCGGGGTTAAATCCGGTTTTTCGAAATTAATCTGTGGACCGGCCAAACCATCGCAAGAAACCATCATCTTTGATTGGTAAAATGGTTGCGCTGAAGCGATTAACGGGATGACCAAGAAAGCGATTAGTATCACAAAGATACCGACAAGCTTAATGGTCACAAATGTCTTGTACCGAGGGTCAATTATCGGCTCTGCTGGCCTTGATAAATCATTGCGATATTCCATGGCGGAACCTTTCTATTAAAATTTAAAAAGTACATTTTTGTAATTATGATTTATATCATAGCATATTTTAATAAAAAAGTCAACTAATAACCGATTTTACCCAATAAAATAAACAATTTTCCACAGTTTATCCACATTTTCTGTTGATATTTAGGCCAATCTAAGCTATTATCAAAACACAGTAATTAATATCAAATATATGCAAACAAACTTTAATCTGAAAAATGGCCTGAAAACGATTGCTTTGCCGATTGAAGGCACTAATACCGTTACTACCTTGGTTATTTTTTCCACTGGTTCTAAGCACGAAAGCCGTGAAACCAGCGGTATTTCTCACTTTTTAGAACACATGTTTTTTAAAGGCACTGAAAAACGACCTGACACCATGGCGATTAGCGGAACGCTGGATAAAATCGGCGCTGAATTCAACGCCTATACCAGCAAAGAATTTACTGGCTATTGGGTTAAAAGCGCTTCTGAGCATCTGAAATTATCCTTTGATGTCTTGTCTGATATGCTGAGTAACTCTAAATTTTCCACCGAAGAAATCGACAGGGAGAAAGGCGTTATTATTGAAGAATTCAATATGTATCTAGATAATCCGATGTGGCATATTGAAGATGTCTTTGAAGAATTGTTATACGGCGACACCTCGGCCGGTTGGAGCACTATCGGCACTAAAGAAAATATTGCCGCCTTTACCCGTGAAGATTTTGTTAAATATTTTCATCATCAATATGGCGCTAATTCTGCCACTGTTGTGGTAGCTGGAAAAATTCCAGCTAATTTCGAAGAACTAGCAGAAAAATATTTTGGCGCTTTTAAAGCTGATGATTATCAGACTAAATTAATTGTTGAAGAAAACCAAAGTGAACCAGCTTTAAAAATAAATTTTAAAGAAACTGATCAAACTCACTTAAGTCTTGGTGTCCGCACTTTTGCTTATGGTCATAGCGATGAATTTATTTTAAAAAGCTTGGCGATAATTTTGGGCGGGACAATGTCAAGCCGATTATTTATTAATTTACGTGAAAGAAACGGTTTGGCTTATTATGTCCGGACTGGATCAGAAATTTATACTGATTGCGGTTATTTAACCACCCGCGCTGGCGTGCCAGTTAATAAAGTCGAAGAAGCAATTAAAATAATTTTAGCCGAATACAAAAAAATGACTACTGAATTAGTCAGTGATGAAGAAGTTGATAAAATTAAAAGCTATCTCCATGGCAAGATACCGCTATCGCTCGAAAGCACTGATGAAATTGCCGAATGGTATGCCTCTCAAGAAACTGTTTTAAGGCAAATGGCTAATAAGCCAAGAGGAGTTATCACTCCGGAAGAATTTTTAGCAGCCATTGATAAAGTCACTAAAGAAGATATTTTGCGTGTCGCCCAAACTATCTTTAAGCCAGAAAATCTTAATTTAGCTATCATTGGACCATACAAAAACGAAGAAGATTTTAAGAAATTATTAGTTTTATAGATAATTTTCTTTAAAATAAAAAACCGACTTACTTAATTTAGTAAATCGGTTTTTTATTTTTAACAATTATTTTTTCTCATCTATATTTTTCTGATTAGACGATTGATACTTATAGATCAAAGCGCCGATAGCAATACAAAGAAACCCAACAATCGCAAATAAATAACGGATAACTTTTTCTTCACCATGCTTAACCGGCAAAGTGGTTGTAGCGCCGCTTGTATTATTTTCATTATTGTCATTAGCAGGCTTAACAATCTGCATATCGGCTAAATCCCTGACTCCAAGCCTGATTCCACCTCTGGTTTGACGAACAATTCCAATAAGCTCAATCTCATCGCCATTTTTAACTAAAGGTTTTAAGCCATCAGCAAAGGAGACCAGCATCTCGCCAGAACTATCATCGACATAAAATAAATTCCCTTTTTTATTTAAAACTTGACCTTTAATCTTAATAACGTGGTCTAAGTCATCAGAAATTATTTCGGCAATTTTCTTATCTTCGGCTTTGATTTCTTTTTCTTCTCCTAAAATCTTAATTTGAGATTCATTTTTAGTTTTCAATCTTGATTCCCCGCTAACTTCAGAAACTTCACCCGACACCTCGATTATCTCACCTAATTTTAATTCAGGAAATTTTTTGTTATAGCTATAAACTTGCCAGCCTTGCCCCTCAGTCGGCAAGATGTAAAAAAATTGGCTGGAAAATTCATTAGGCAAACTGACGACTTGTCCAACTATCTTTTTATAAGCTACTTTAGAGGCGGCGCTTGTTTTGGCGGCAGTGTTCACTTTTTTTACAGTTACCTTTTTGGGCGTGGTAACCTTAGTGGTTTTAACAGTGGTTTTGGCACGACTTGCATGGTTGGTGCTTGCATTAGGGTCAGGCACTTTAATCGGACAATTCTTCTGGACTATTTTCAAACCGTCCGAAACCTCAATTTTTAAAGTATATTTTCCTGGTTTGGTGTAGGCGTGATCTTGCAAGCTTTGATAACTGATAAAACCGTCAGCAAAATCAAGCTTATAAGATAATTTATCTCCGTCCAAATCAAAAGAGTCGCCAAGCTCAATCCAAAAATCTCTATTAACCACAACTTCTTCTGGACATTTAACTTCAATAACCGGAGCTCGATTGAAATCAATAAAAACATTTTCAGCATCAGGCGTCGGCATTAGGGTTTCACGCCAATCATTTTTTATTCTTGAATTATTGTTTTTCTCAAACGCCCAAGCTGAACCTTCGTTCTCCAATTTATAATCAACGCTATCAATCGCCGTTTTCTTGCCAGGCGCATAAAATTTAATTTTACCATTGCTATTAGGCAAAGATAATTTAGATTCGCTTTTCTTTAAGGTGTAAAATTTATTCGGTTCAATCGAGATTGATTTGGTAAATTGAAACTCTTGACGACCGTCAACCGTGATAACATAACCCTTTAAATCAACTGCTTGGTCGCCAATATTTAAAATTTCGATAAATTCTTGATTGGCGGATGAATTATCTGAGCCGACCGGATCAGCTAAGACTTCGTTAATAATCAAAACATTTTTTTCTTCTTTTGGCTCAACTGTTTCAGCTTTACTGTCTAGGGTTTTATTTTCTATCACATTAAGCGCTCCTTTAGTAACTTTAGCGCTCACTTGCCAGTTACCGGTACTATCTTTAGCGATTGACTGACCAGACTGGGAAACTAATTTTAATTTTGTTCCATAGGTCATGGAATCAACAACTTGTCCAAAAGAATTTTTTAAATAAATTGTATCGCCGTCGTTGTTCAAACTACCTTTAGTTTCCACAACTAGATAACCATTTATCTGTTCAGCAATCAAAGTGATAGCACCAGAAGCATCTTCCAAAGAATAACCCATTAAAGAAACGGTGCCTGGTTCTGAATAATAAAGCTCCACCCATTCTTTTTCACCAGCTAACGGCGTAGCCATTATTTCGTTTATTTTTAATTTATCGGAGTTAGCTGATAAATAAGCTGAGCTTGATGATCCACCAGATGACGAACCGCCTGATGGGCTTGGAGTAACCGTCTCTGTCGTAGAAGCAGTGCTTGAAGCCTCTGGTAATCCCTCGACAGAAACAAGGGTAAAGTCAGCTGAATTGTTATCAGTATCTTGATTGTTAGTACGTTTTATAATTTGCGTGGCTTCCGGATTTAAAACGCCTTGCCCTTCCATTAGTGAAGTACACTCACCCCAAGCCAAAGCGTCAATAATACTACCGGTATCTTCTGCTCCATTTCTGATAGCTAAACAGTTATCTTCGGCTAAGGTGCCAGAAGTGGACGAATCAGCATTGATAGCCGTTGCGTAATTAGAATTAGCCCAAACATGGCAACTATTAGGGGCAACTGAGACGCTGTCCGTCCATGACTTTAAGCCGGTATCAGAAGTGCCGGTTTTAGTTCTTTTGACTAAACGATTGCCTTTAAGGTCAACGCTGTCAGTAGACACATTACAAATCTTTACGTAATCTTCAGCTGTTTTGCCTGGTCCACCGCCAATCTTAACTTCACTTAACAGTAGCGAAGCGGCGCTGACAATTTCCTTAGAAAAAGCTAAAGAAACAGCCAGCGAACCGGCCATAAAAATAATTAAGGCAAAAACAGCGAGATGAATTTTTTTGATTTTACAAAAAAAAGAGCGCATAAATTTTGGCCCTCCCTTAATTAGTTAATTAATTTTTTATAATATCGGTTAAAAAAGATATAGTTTAAACTTGTGCTTATCTTAGCCTCTGATTATAAATTTGCAATCTGTCCAAGACCAGATTTTTGTTGTTTAATATTTTCCCAAAAAACCAATTAAAAAGCGCTCTAAAAAAATATTTTAAAACGCTTAAATTTATGATTGCTTTAAAAAAACGCTTTACTTTAATTCATTTTTAAACCAATCAACAAAGGGAATTTCCAAAGGATTAACTTCATTTAATAAAGCCAGATAAAAAGTCATCCAAGCGCCAAGCTGTAAGACCTCCAAAGACTGTTCTAACTTATTCACACCTGTTAAAGAGATATCCACAAAACTGATATTATTTTGCGCGACAACTTGCTTGGTTAATTTACTTCTCAATTGAACCCTATCTGAATATAAGACGGAATCAAAGAAGAAAAAAATGACGTTTTCTTTATTGTTGTCCGGCTTAACTAAACCCTCCATAGCATGGTGATTTAAATCCGGTAAAATCAAATAAGAGGCAAATTGTTTAGCATTTTCATTGATTTGATTGCGTAAAGCATGGATATTCCCAGCTAAAAATTCACCACCAACTAAAACTATCTGTTTGCCCATTAAACCTCTGGCTATATTTTTAGCCTCATTATCAAAGGCGTCAGCTTGAGCTAATTTTCCGCCCCAAAGCCTTAATTTATCGCAAGCAGCCTTTAAATCAGCTTGGTTGATTTTGATTACGCCCAACTTATCCAGAACAGTTGCTAAAGCGAAAGCGGAATAACCAACGGCTAATCTTGGTTGATTAGATGGATTATAAGTAACCTTAAAAGCTAAGCTGGGTAAATTATTTTCTTGCGCCAAAGCCATGAGCTTATTATTCTCACCGTCAGCAGTAATCACTAAACATTTGGCATTTTTAGCTTTAGCCGCTTGATAACTGATTAGTGTTTCCTCAGTTGAGCCAGAGTAAGAAGATAAAACAAATAAAGTTTTTTCATTGACAAAACCTGGAACAGTGTAATCGGAATTAATAATAATCGGGCAAACCAATTCAGACGACATGATTGAACTTAAAATTCTGGCGCCTAAATTAGAACCACCCATACCAGAAACAACAACTTTATCAATATTTTTATAATCTTCCGGTAAATCAAGCTTATCACCGTAAGACAAAATATCAGCAATTTGATCCGGCAAGGCGTTTAAAGAGGCAATGGTTAAATCTAAATTTTCTTTAGTTAAGGTCATATAATTAGCTGTTAATAATTTATTAATATATTATACAGTCTAACCAGGTAAATTGACAAATTATAACTACTTTTACAACAGACAACAATAGAGAAACCATTAAGTTTTTCGCGCCCGCATCGTTAGATACGGCGCAAAAACTGGTTGAACTATTGTTGTCTGTTGTAAAATATTTCTAACTATACTTTATTTAATCAATTTTATAAAAAAATAAAGACCGTTTGTTGTAAACGATCTTTGTGATTAGCTCCGGGCATTAGTTGTTAATATCCGGTAAAATTCGATGATAATTTTTTCTGGAATTAGCCAAAGTTATTTTGGCTTTGTCTAATAAATTTTGGCTATGAGCCAAATTGCCGCGCAAAGCGCTAATATAAACCAAGCTCTGCTCTGCTATGTTGGAATTTTTATCCAAATGAATAGTTTGGTAATTTTGGATATTCCCCATGTCTATTGATTTTTGTCCTACGCAAACAATCATTAAACAGCTATTATCGCTTGTTTTTATTCTTTCGTCTTCCATCCTATATCCTCGAATATTATATTAAAAAGTACTCAATTTTATAATTATATATTATCATATTTTAGTTAAAATGTCAATACCACAATATAATCAGACTAATATTAAACAAAAAAATAGAGCATTTATAAATATTTACAAATGCTCAAAAAAATTTAAGGTTCAAAGGATTAGATTTAATGCGACCATGGCTGGGCACGACGGATTAAAGTCGAGGCCAGGCCAGAAGCAGCGCCAATATGGCTGAACCCCGTCCAAGTCAAGACAGCGGACGTCCAGACTGCCGTAGGCATTGCGATAAATGGTACCCCAAGCAAAACGATACTTTCCATCTTTCCAGTCCTTTGGAATAAATTCAGGACGTTCCAATAGTCCATCAATTAGATTAGCATTGAAACTTGGTTGGTTTCTCATTATTTCCCGCAGTTTATAGCCGCCTATGGAGTTTCCTTTTTGCTGTTCATCTGACAAGAAGTCTTTAATCGCATCGGGATTAAATTCCCACCAGCCGTCGCCTTTTTTATGACAACCGTCGGGTATAGACCAGCCTTCGGGAATGAATGGATCGGCAGCAAGGTTAATCCACAGCTTACCATTCCTGATTTCTGTAAAACGATAAATTTTTTCCGCGATTTTTTTCTCATCTTTAGGCTCTGTTTTGCTGCCGCGGTACTCCCTTAATGTGTTGTATAAAGCTTTTTTCAAAGATTCCTGGTCTTCAAGCCAGTTTTCAACAGATTCCCTGCGCAAATCACCACGATTCGGCAGTTGGTCTAACACTGCGATTTGCAGCTTCTTATACAGTCCTTCGGTTGTGCTACCCATGGTAGTTGTTCCTTTCTTAAGAAATTGTTAATAATACTAATTTATAGCATTTTTGCTGTTGTAAACAACATAACACAAATTAAGATAAATGTCAATAATATTATATAATCAGGCTAATATTAAACAAAAAAATATAAATTTGGGTACAAAAAAACACCATAATTCCGGCGGCTACCTACTTTCCCAGGGCACAGGCCCAAGTATCATTGGCCATGGAGAGCTTAACTTCCGAGTTCGAGATGGGATCGGGTGTGACCTCTCCGGAAGAACCACCAGAATTATGATGTCTTTTCTTATATTTCACAATTGAAAATAATCTTAAATGTCTATCAAAGACAAGAGTGTGGGAAAATCTTACGACTTATTAGTACTCCTCCGCTCAATACATTACTGTACTTACACGTAGAGCCTATCAAGGTTATCGTCTCTAACCAGTCTAGAAATCTAATCTTGAAGACAGCTTCACGCTTAGATGCTTTCAGCGTTTATCTTAACCAAAGATGGCTACCCAGCAGTGCCCTTGGTAGGACAACTGGTACACCAGAGCTCCGTGCATCTCGGTCCTCTCGTACTAGAGATGCGCCTTCTCAAATTTCCACGACCATAGTGGATAGGAGACCGACCTGTCTTACGACGGTCTGAACCCAGCTCGCGTGCCGCTTTAATGGGCGAACAGCCCAACCCTTGGGAGCTTCTCCACCCCCAGGATGCGACGAGCCGACATCGAGGTGCCGAACCACGCCGTCGCTGTGGACGCTTGGGCGTGACTAGCCTGTTATCCCCGGAGTAGCTTTTATCCGATGAGCTTCCACCATCCTACATTGAATGGTCGGATCACTAAGTTCTACTTTCGTAACTGCGCGACTTGTAGGTCTTGCAGTAAAGCCGGCTTGTGCCTTTACGCTATCTCCCGGATTTCCATCCCGGGATAGCCGACCTTTGTAAACGCCTCCGTTACCTTTTGGGAGGCATCCGCCCCAGACAAACTACCCACCAGACACTGTCCCTCTTCCGGATTCACGGAAGCAGGTTAGAATTAAAAATGCACAAGGGTGGTATCTCACCGTTGGTCTTGCGACCTCCCACCTATCCTGAACATGTACATCCCTAATTCAATATCAAGTTGTAGTAAAGCTTCACGGGGTCTTTTCGTCCAGCTACGGTTAACCTGCATCTTCACAGGTCCTGTAATTTCGCCGAGTACTTCGTTGAGACAGTTTTCAAGTTGTTATGCCATTCGTGCAGGTCGGAACTTACCCGACAAGGAATTTCGCTACCTTAGGACCGTTATAGTTACGGCCGGCGTTCATCCGCGCTTCAATTCAGAGCTTCGTCCCGCGAACGGAACTAACCCCTCCTCTTAACGTTCGGACACTGGCCAGGCATCACCCCCTATACATCCTCTTTCGAGTTAGCAGGGAGCTATGTTTTTGTTAAACAGTCACTTGAAAGTCATTCGCTGCGCCCCACTCGCGTGGGGAGGGCTTATCGCTAACTTACGCCCGCTTGTTTGCCTAGTTCCTTAACGAAGTTTCTCTCGTACACCTTAGGCTCCTCGCCTCATCTACCTGTGTCGGTTTACGGTACGGATACTTCAGCCTTAGCCCTAGAGGTTTTTCTTGGAAATTCTGCTACTCAAATTGACGCCGCCCGAAAGCTTTGTCTTCAGTCGACAGCTTGAAACTATGGAACGGATTTGCCTATTCCGTTTCTTGCTGCAAACAACGTGCAAACCAATACACGCTCAAATTTTAGAACTTCGTCCCCCCATCGGAAAACTGAAGTAGTGCTGGAATATTAACCAGCTCAGCCATCGACTACGCGCCCACTACAGACGCCTCGCCTTAGGACCGACTAACCCTGGGACGATTTTCGTTGCCCAGGAACCCTTGGATTTTCGGTGGGCATGGTTTTCACATGCCTTTTTGCTACTAATGCCAACATTCTCGCTTCCCACCTCTCCACCGCGCCTCACGACACGACTTCAACGATGTGGGAATGCTCCTCTACCACTGTTCGCTAATGCGAACAATCCGCAGCTTCGGTATCATGTTTGAGCCCCGGTACATTTTCGGCGCGAGAAAACTTGACTAGTGAGCTATTACGCTTTCTTTAAAGGATGGCTGCTTCTAAGCCAACCTCCTAGTTGTCTAAGTCTCGACACCACCTTTTACACTTAACATGAATTTGGGGACCTTAGCTTGCGATTAGGGCTGTTTCCCTTTTGACTAATGAACCTTAGCGCCCATAGTCTGACTCCCGAGTTTCACTCATAGGTATTCGGAGTTTGGTTAAGGATGGTAAAAACCCACCCTCATTCAGTGCTCTACCCCCTATGATCAGCACTCGAGGCTAGCCCAAAAGCTATTTCGAGGAGAACCAGCTATTGCCGAGTTCGATTACAATTTCTGCGCTAACCACAGCTCATCCGAAAGTTTTGCACAGCTTAACGGTCCGGTCCTCCCTTTGTCTTTCGACAAAGTTCAACCTGGCCATGGTTAGATCACCCGGCTTCGGGTCTTGTGTACGCGACTTAACGGGCTATTGACCCTCGCTTTCACTACGGCTCCTCCGTCTTGGACGGATTAACCATGCCACGTACAACAAACTCGTTGGCTCATTCTTCAATAGGCACGCCGTCATCCCGCCGAGGCGGGACTCCGACTGCTTGTAAGTATACGGTTTCAGATACTATTTCATCTCCCTCACCGGGATGCTTTTCACCTTTCCCTCACGGTACTTGTTCACTATCGATCTCAAGAAGTATTTAGCCTTGGGTCATAGTCGACCCAGATTCAAACGGGATTTCACGTGTCCCGCCCTACTTAAGAATACATACAGCCGATTCACAATTTATTTTCAACTACCGGGCTATCACCGTCTTCGGCCGAGCTTTCCAGCTCCTTCGTCTAATAAATCATGAGCATCCACCCGCTTTATCCGAAAAGCGTAGCATGCATCTTGCAACACCAATGGAACATGTGGCTTCGGCGCCTTCTAAACCGATCCGAGCAAGCTCTTCACGATTCGCAGTTCTAATGGTTTAGGCTCGTCCCTTTTCGCTCGCCACTACTAAGGGAATCGCAATCACTTATTAAGAGAGATGAAGCATCATCTATCTTAATAAGTGATCATTTTATTTTTTTCTTTTCCTCCGGCTACTAAGATGTTTCAATTCACCGGGTTGTCCCCTCACTAGCCTATGTGTTCAGCTAGCGGGCATCTCGACTTCATCGAGATAGGTTGCCCCATTCGGAAATCTGCGGGTCAAAGGTTACTTGCCACCTCACCGCAGCTTATCGCAGGCTGCTACGTCCTTCATCGTCTTCTTGAGTCAAGGCATCCACCGTATACCCTTATGAGATTTTCCCACACTTTTGTCTTTGACAAGTTAGTGTGGAACTGGACTCTTGACTTACATTATATTTAATAAATGATATCTATTTAAGATTATTCAATTGTTAAAGTTCAGGCTGCTTAAACAAAAAACCGCTCGTTGGAGCGGTCAACTACAAGCTAAAAAGCTCTTAAATTAACCACTCAATTTTGCTTATTGTTTTTTATTACTATCATATTGATAACAGCAATTGGAATTATATACTAATTAGAAAATATGTCAATAGCTTTTATAACAAATAATTTTAGCTAATATTAAATAATTTATATTATAAAATTTCTTTAATATTTCGAAACACCAATAATCCACAGCAAAAAATACAAAAACAAGGCTATTCAAGCCTTGTTTTTAAAATATAGACTATAATTTTACTTATTGTCCGCAACCAGCGGCATCAGTGCCTGAAGCAGCCTTCTCTGTGCCTGAGCCAAAACCGGCAGATGGAGAAGCGCTATCAAACTTCTTATCGCATTCAGCTGGTTTTTTGTTGAAAGCTCCACAAATAGCTTTGGCCAACGAAGCGGCATCACGGCCAGCGGAAATTTCTTTACCGTTGATTATGAGTGTTGGCGAACCTTGAACGCCATATTTTTCATTGTCAGCCTTGTGGATAGCAAATGGAGGGAATTGGTTGCCCCAAGCTTCTTCACCTTTTTTAAAGGTTTCCATGACTTTAAATTGCTTATCAGTCGCGGCAACGCAAGCTTCAACTTTTTTCTTGTCGACCTTGGCAGCAGTCAAACATTTATCAGATTCACCATTATTTGATTTAACAAAACAATCGACATAAGCTAACATTTTTCCACTTTGCTCTTTATCAATACAATATTGAACCATGTTTTCCTTTAATTCTTTTTCACCATGCATAGCATAGCTGACGAATTTAATTTTGAAATCAATCTTATTACCTAAGGCTTGAGCAACTGGAATAATGCCTTTTTCAATTTGAGTGCCGTATGGGCAATAGCTCATAACAAATACTTCAACTTTTGGCTTATCTGATTTCGGAGCTTCGACCACAGGGGCTTCGGCTTTAGCACCGCTATCAGTAGTAGTGGCAGCGCCTTCTTTTTCTTGAGTAATTTTATCAATATCCATGGCGGATGGAACAAACATTTTACCGTCCTTGGTTAAATAAGATTTGAATGGCTCTTTAGAATCAGCAATGGTAATTTCGAATTCATAAAGGCCCTTATTATATTCCTTAGCATCACTAAGAGTGAACTTGGTGCCTTCGGTTAACAAATTGTCTTTAATAAATTTTTCGGTTTTAGCCTTGGCTTCAGCCGGTGTCACGACTTTAGCTTTGTCATTTTTGGTCATAAACACGCCAACCGCGAATAAGACAACCAAAATGATACCAAAGATGACTAGGTTGTTACTCTTTTTTTCTTGAGTCATATTTTTTTAACTTAATTGCTTTGGAACCTGATTCCTCCATGCTCAGATAAACCGCTGCAATCGCTTAATTAATTTTTATAACAAACACTATTATATATATACGCAAAACAATCGTCAAATCTTCTAAATCCAGGTAACCCCGGCAATCGCGTCATCACTTTCTTTAAATCTCATTAACCTAACGCCTTGAGTGTCTCGTCCAAGCTCGCTAACTGATTTAAACGGCAGACGAATAACTTGGCCATTATTAGAAATAATGATCAAATCATGATCCATCATTTTTTCAGCGTTAACAACAAAAGCGCTTAGCAGGATACCGGTTTTGGCAGTGATTTTAGCAGTCTTGATACCACTGCCGCCCCTTGATTGCAAACGATATTCAGATAACGGCGTACGTTTACCATAGCCATTAGACATAACAGCCATTATTTGGATTTTCTTTAATTCTTTTTTATCAACATCCGGCACAATCCCCATACCCACAACACTATCGCCTTTGTGTAATCTGATACCCAAAACTCCAGCGGCGTTACGACCCATATCTCTAACATCAGTTTCTTTAAAATGAATGGAAGCTCCTTTGGAAGTAACCAAAATAACGCTATCTGAACCTCCAGTTGGTTTTACCCAGGCTAAACGATCTTCTTGCCTAATCTTAATAGCAATCAACCCGGTACGACGCACATTGGCAAACTCAGCCAACTTAACTTTTTTAACCAAACCTTCTTGAGTGGCAAAAAATAGATATTCAGCGCCGACTAATTTGCCCAACGGCAGCACACTGGAAACTCCCTCGCCAGAAGATAATTGCAGAAAATTAACGATGGCTTGGCCTTTAGCCGTGCGTTGCGATGACGGTATCTCATAAGCTTTAAGCTGGAATACTCGCCCACGCGTGGTAAAGAACAAGATATCATCATGCGTCATGGTAGTAAGCATAAATTCAACTGAATCTTCTTCTTTAGTGGTCAAGCCAACTACGCCTTTGCCGCCCCTAGATTGAACCTTAAACGTATCTGAAGGCATACGTTTAATATAACCATCACGAGTCATCATTACCACCGCTTCCTCATTAGGCACCAAATCCTCAACTGAGAAATCTTTTAATTCTTTGGCAACAACTTTAGTGCGACGTTCACCTGAAAACTTAGCGGCTGATTCTCTAATATCATCTTTGATGATAGTTAACATTTTAGAACGGGTATTTAAGATACCTTCCAATTCGGCAATTAATTTCTTTTTATCTTTTAATTCATTCTCGATTTTTAAGCTCTCTAAATTCGCTAACTGCCCCAAGCGCATTTCCACGATTGCGGTTGCTTGCATTTCTGATAGTTTAAACTTCTTCATCAAATTCTGTCTAGCCTCTTCGCGATCTTTAGATTTTTTAATGATGGCAATCACTTCATCGATGTGAGCAATGGCAATCATTAAACCTTCTAAAATATGCGCGCGCTCGCGAGCTTTATCAAGGTCAAACTGAGTGCGACGTTTAATAACTTCTTCTCGATGCTTGATATATTCTTCAAGCGCCATCTTTAAATTTAAAACTTTCGGCTGAATACCATCAACAAGCGCCAACATGTTGACGTTAAAAGTTTCTTGGAGCTGTGTTTTTTTATAAAGTTGGTTTAAAACTTTTTTTGGATAAGCTTCTTTTTTCAAATCAATCACGATGCGAACGCCATCTTTATCCGACTCATCGCGAAGATCTCTAATTCCGTCTATTTTTTTATCTTTAACTAAATCGGCAATTTTTTCCACCAAAGTAGCCTTGTTAACCTGATAAGGAATTTCAGAAATAATAATATGAAATTGTCCATTTTTTCGTTCTTCAATTTCAGCCTTGCCGCGCATAATAATACCGCCACGTCCAGTAGTATAAACTTGTTTCAAATCTTCTTTATTATAAATGATACCGCCAGTAGGAAAATCAGGGCCGGTAACAAATTTCATCAAATCATCGATTGATGCTTCCGGATTATCAATCAAGTATTCAATCGCTCCAGCCAACTCCCCTAAATTATGCGGCGGGATTTTGGTTGCCATACCGACAGCGATACCCATTTGACCGTTCAATAACAGGATGGGCAGTTTACTCGGCAAAACACGTGGCTCTTTTTGCGAACCATCAAAGTTAGGAATAAAGTCAACTGTATTTTTTTCTAAATCTTCGAGCACTTCTTCAGCTATGGCTGATAACTTTGCTTCGGTATAACGCATAGCAGCCGCGCCATCACCGTCCATAGAACCAAAGTTACCTTGTCCTTTAACTAAAGGATATCGCATGGAAAACTCTTGAGCCATACGAACCATTGAATCATAAACAGCGCTATCACCATGAGGATGATATTTACCAAGCACTTCGCCGACCACGGTGGCTGATTTTCTGAATCTTCCATTAGAACGCAAACCTAAATTCCACATGGCATATAAAATGCGTCGGTGCACCGGTTTTAAACCATCCCTAACATCAGGTAAAGCGCGACTAACGATAACCGACATAGCATAATCGAGATAACAAGAACGCATCTCGTCAACAATCGATTGATTAACCAAATGTCCCGCGCCAATATCTAAGCTCGGTTGGGTGACTTTTTCTTCTTTGTTTTCTTGATCTTTATTTTTTGGCATAACGATTATTTTACGGTAAAGGATTTTTTAATGGAGTGGTAGTGGCGGTAGAAGTGCTTTGCTTCAACTTCTCCGCCTCGGCCTTAATATTATCAATACGGTCAACTAAGTCCACCATGGTTTTTGATAAATTTTCTCTAGCCCCCTTAACATCAAAATTTTTATTTTTAGGTCCGGCATTAACTGTCGCCAGAGTGGCCGCTCTAATATTCATCAACCAAAAAGAAATAATAACCGTCATTAACAAGGTGACACCAATCCACATAATCAAGCGCTTATTGCGTTCTTCCATCCCCTTTAACTCTCGGGATAACGCTTTATCTCGACTGCGGATAATCTCTTGCATTTCGCGTCTTAAATCTTGTTCATGTTTTTCCTCTTGATTTAAAATTTCTTCCAACCTTAAGAGCTCCTCTGGGCTAATATGCGGCTCATCCTTTATTCTTTGACCATGCCAAGACCGCTTAGTCGCGTGTTTAGGCTTTTGCTCTTCACGATCTTTTTTATGCACCCCTCTTGGCATATTAGTAATTTAAAATAATTAATTCAGTATCTTCTGTTGGCAAATCTTTTTTGCTTATTTTCAGCTTATCTTCACGACGAGTATTAAGCCCAATTTCTTTAACAAATTTTTCTACACTATCCAAATCAAATTTGAGTCCATCTATCTGATAAGCCATTGGGATAACTATACGCGGTTCAATCTGGTTAACCACTTCAACCGCAGTCTTAGCGTTTAAACAATCTTTTCCGCCAACAGGAATAAACAAAATGTCAGTTCCTTCCAACTGTTCAACTTCTTTGGCATCTAAAATTCTATTAATACTTCCCAAATGAGCGATAACTAAATCATCGATCTGGATACGATAAATAACTACTGGTTTAGCATCAATACCTTCGATATAGACACCTTTATATTCATATTCACCCGGACAATCAATAACAACCGGTTCGCCTTTAATTCCTTTTACAAAATTATGCTGATTATTATTGGCGCTAATAACCACGATGTCAGATTCCAATGATGACCACTTCAAACCTGTGGCTGCTGGTTCAAAAGGATCTGTCACGACACTCACTCCGTCTGTTCCAATCTTATCTTGCAAACGAAAAGCACTATGTCCAAGCCAAGTTATGTACATAAAATTTATTAATTTATCTATTATTTACTCTATTCATTTTAGCCAACAAATATGGGCTTGTCAATAACATTATAGTAATTTATAGCTTTTATTTTGATTATTTTTAATTTAATTTAAAGCAGGGATATTTCTACCCCTGTTTGTCAATAGCAATTTGCTAATTTAAATTTTTTGAAACGTCTTGTGAAGCCACAAGAGCAGACTATTGTTAGTAATCAAGCCAATTTTTGCCTCTTCCCACTTTCTCCAATCCAAGCTTTTGTTTAGGATTATATGAATTTCGGAGAAGCAAGAACTTTTCTCTTGTAACTTAATTATTTTTTGATAATCATCTTTGGAGTCAAAATTATGTCCACCGAAATTAATCAAAAAATAATCAAATCGTTCAAGATAATCCGCTTTGGCAATCAAAAATTGGTCAAGATAGCCAAAAACAATCTGCGTTTCAGAAAGCTTGTTGTTTCCAAAAGCCCAATTAACTACAAATGAGAC
Source organism: Patescibacteria group bacterium (assembly GCA_028704945.1). Classification (GTDB taxonomy): domain Bacteria; phylum Patescibacteriota; class Patescibacteriia; order Patescibacteriales; family Patescibacteriaceae; genus 1-14-0-10-37-14. The sequence continues at coordinate 34,576 of JAQWEL010000002.1, read as the reverse complement.
AAAGGCCTCATCTGAAGATACCGAATTACCTCGCTTAAGCGAAAGCAAAGCTATTTTCATGATAAAATTCCTTATTTATAAAGAACAATATTGTTTTATATTTTTTATTTATCGATCAACAACTTATTACCGACCGTTATTAAAACCTAATCTCAATGAATTCTGACTGGCGGCAATAGCAATTGCTAAAGCATCAGCCGCATCGTCAGGTTTAGGGATTGAATCTAAATTTAAAATAGTTTTAACCATTTTGCCTACCTGCATTTTGCTGGCGCTACCATAACCGGTCACAGCTTGTTTCACTTGCAATGGTGTATATTCTAATACCGGCAAAAGATTATCTCTTAAAGCAAGCAAAGCCACTCCTCTAGCCTGCCCAACCGCCAAAGCAGTTTTAACATTATTACAAAAAAACAATTGTTCGATACCAGCCACAGTCGGCTGATATTCTTTTATAATCTTTCTTAATTCTTGATTTAAGATAACCAAACGATCGCCCAAATCTAAGCCGGCTTTAGTTTTGACACTGCCATAAGCCACGCAAACTAATTTATTAGTTTTACCGGAGCTAATTACTCCCCAACCAGTATCAGCAATGCCAGGATCAATACCTAAAATAATTTGGTTCATAAAAATTTCTTCTTTTTACAACGCTTCAAGATAATAATTAGAATTAGTGATAGAGCGGATTGAATTTTCCCGCAGGGCCTCAGTCCTGCGGGAAAATTTGAGCGAATCACTAATTCTAATTATTATTATTAAAATCAACACTTTTTATTTTTTTAAATTAATACTTTAAAAAAATAAGCAGAGATTAACTGCTTATTTGATATTGGTATAATAGTCGGCTACATCATCACATTCTTCTAGGGCATCGATAATCTTTTCAACTTTATCACTATCAGATTCACTTATGTCTACTTTATCTTTAGCTACATATTCCACATCAGCTGATTCAATAATAATATTCTTACTTTCTAAAAATACTTTAACCTTTTGTAAGCCACCCATAGCGGTATAAATACTAATGCCATCTTCGTCTTTTTCAATATCTTCAACCCCCTGATCAATTAATTCCAATTCAAACTCATCCCAGTCTAATTGTTTTAAATTATCAGCCAAAATATGGATAACGCCTTTTTGTTCAAAATTCCACATTACCGCGCCCATTGATCCGGCGTGCTTATCAAAAGCGTGGCGGATGACAGCGGCGGTTCGATTGCGATTATCTGACAAACATTTAACTACAAACTGAGTTTGGGCTGGGCCAAGAGCTTCATAAATTAATTCTTCCGGGGCAACTCCACCAGCTTCACCAGTGCCTCTTTTAATAGCCCTTTCAATATTATCTTTTGGCATATTAACCATTCTGGCCTTTTCAACAGCAATCCTTAATTGGAAGTTGGTTTCTGGGTCTCCGCCATTTCTAGCGGCAATGGCAATATTGTTAGCAACTTTTGTAAAAGCAGCTCCGCGCTTGGCATCGACCAAAGCTTTAGCTCTTTTAGTTGTTGCCCATTTTGAGTGTCCTGACATATCTTTTGAAGCTAATATATTTCGAAATAATACTAAAACAATTTTTTAAAAATGGCAAATTTTAAAATAATTCATCTTTATTAGTAATACCTAAATGTTCTCGGGCTTTAGGCGTGGCAATACGACCCCGTGAACTTCTGTCCAAAAATCCGAGCTGTATTAAATAAGGCTCATAAACATCCTCAATCGTTTCTTCATCTTCTCCGGAAGCGGCCGCCAAAGTATTCAGCCCAACCGGGCCGCCAGAAAACTTATCGATAATAGTGGTTAAAATAGCCCGATCAATCTTATCAAGTCCCAAACTATCGACGCCCAACATCTCTAAAGTCGTTTTAGTGGTATTCAAATCTATAATATTATCATTTTTTACTTCGGCGTAATCTCTAACCCGTCTTAATAAACGATTAGCGATACGTGGCGTTCGTCTGGAACGGCAAGCGATTTCCATGGCCGACTCATCATCCAAGCCAGCCGCTAAAATTGAGCTGGAACGCTTGATGATAGTTGACAATTCTTCAGTATTATAAAAATCCAGATGATAAACAGCGCCAAAACGATCGCGCAAAGGCGCGGACAATAAACTGACTTTAGTGGTAGCGCCGATGATAGTAAATTTAGGCAAGTCAATCCTAAGCGTCCTAGCGCTTGGTCCCTTACCGATAATAATATCCAATACTGAATCTTCCATAGCTGGATACAAGATTTCTTCAACCACCCTGGATAAACGATGGATTTCATCAATAAACAAAATATCTCCTTCTTGCAAGTTAGTTAAAATAGCGGCTAAATCACCAGTCTTTTCAATGGCTGGACCGGCTGTAATTCGCAGATTAACACCAAGCTCAGCGGCAACGATATAAGCTAAAGTGGTTTTACCAAGACCAGGCGCGCCATAAAACAAAAGATGCTCGGCTGTTTCACCGCGTCTTTTAGCTGCTTCTAATAAAATTGCTAAATTAGCCTTAACATTTTCTTGACCGACGTATTCACTTAAAAATTTCGGCCGCAGTGATTTTTCTTGGGCTTCCTCATTCTCTTTAGCAATTGGCGCCACAATTCTTTCTTCCATATTTATATTCTAGTCGTTATAAAGTTAAAAATAAAAAATAAAATACAGTATCGCAAACAATGAATAGCTAAAAATTAAAAATTTTTTCTGACTCCAATTGAATCCGGCAAAACACCAGTCCGATAATGGCCAAAAAATTCTAGGGGCTAAGGCTGAACGACTTGAATGAGTGAAGACGTCAGTCAAAATGTGAAGAGCCCAACCGCACCAAATCATAGCCGCCCACTTATAATTTAAAAAATATAAAAATAAAAAAATAATCATCCACAAAACTAAACTATGAGATAACCTGTAAGTTAAAATGGCTTTTTTTGGAATCATTGATTGCGGCATTTTTTTAAAAAACAAAGCTCTTTTTAAATCTTCTGTATTAAACATTGAAGAAAAACCAAATAAATCCGGAATGGCGCCCAAAACGATTGCCCAAACTCGTGATTCCATTGGAACATCCTTATAGATAAGATTATTTAATAATATGTGTGACAATGAATCCATAAAATTTTAAAAATGAAAAACAATTTTATTATTACATAATATTGTAAATGCCGCCATATTGACAAATTATTTTAAATTGCTAAGATATTTTGAACACTTAAGAAGATGTTAACATTAAAAAATCGTATCTATTTTACTGCTTGCTTGTTAGTTGTGGCACGGGCTCAGGTGATCTCCCTCCTTGACCATCTGTCCTACCCATTGGCTAACTTGTGGGCGGTAAAATGGATGTGATTAAAAGCTCATTGTCTTGTTTCGGCGGTTTAAGTTCGAAAGCACCCCTCCTAACTTTCGAACGCCCCGAAATAAGATAATGGGCTTTTCTTATTGTATTGTAAACGAACAAATTACGAAAGTCAAAATAAATCAAAAACCCTTTAACTAATCAAGCTGAAGGGTTTTTGCAAAATAATCAATTCAAAATATTAAAATCTACGAATACAACGGACATAGCCAGGAGAAGTTTTGTTACTGTTACCTACATAACCTTGTGTAGGTTGTTGAGCCACAGCATTTAAAGCACTATACTCATTAGAAGACCAGTAGCCGGGACCGCCTAAACCGGTGACAAAGGGGGCGCCATTAGAACAACTATTCAAGGGAGAATTACTAGCAGCTTGGTTAATGCCAGCTTGGCAAACATTTGACGCAGTTAAACTACTGCAAGTATTACCGCTTCTAATCATGGCGCACAATTCAGCTTGGCTGGGCAAATACCAATCGTCAAAACCATTAATCTTTAAGTCAGCGCAAAATTTAGCGGCTGGATAGTCTAAGCTAGCCACATAACTAACCTCTGTTTGTTCAGCATTGCCATTTATATTCTGATAACCAATATAAGGATTAGTCGCCGTAAAATCACCAATGTTGGCCGTATTAGATGTTTTCCAGGCAGCAGAATAAGAATCATTAGCGCAATTGCAAGTCAATGCTCCGGTACAATTTGATGGAGCGGCCACTAAATTAGCGCCGCCGCAATTAGCTTCGCCTTTACAAAAGAGCTGTCCGCCACCACAAATGTCACCTTTATTATTAGTTGCATTACATTCTGTGGTGCGCGTAGGAGCGTTACAAGCATTAAGAACAATTAACGAAACAGTAACTTGAGAATTAGGATTAGCTCCGATAGTGGCGTTAGAACACAGCCTTGCTCTGACAGCTACATTATATGTGGTGCCATTGGTTAAACCTGTTTTAACATAACTATTAGTAGTTGAATTATTGGTAGCTGAAAAATCAGCATTAGCGCAATTGCCAGAAGCGACAGTCTTTACGCAAACATCATAACTAGAGGCTCCAGCAACAGCCGTCCAACCAATAGCTAATTGGCCACTTGAAGGATTTGCTGTTAAACCTGAGACATCGGGTACTGTCGGCGCTGGACAGACAGTTGTCCCGCAATTATCAAGTTCTCCGCTACACTTGCCGAGACAAGAAGAAACACAAGTCGAAGCCGGCGTTGCCTCACAGTTCATAATCAAATTAGGTATGGCCGTTTTCGGTCCTGGAGCGCAACTATTCATCGGATTATCTAAACAATATTTAACAGTATAAGTATTGCTACTGGCAGACGAATAATCATAGATAGAATCAATACCTTTACAATAATCGCCATAAGAATTCCCAGTCAATTGCTTAGGTAAAATCATATACGTCTTACCCGAAGTCGGACCAACTAATGGCTTCCCCCAATTAGCTTGAATGTTTGTCGGATACTGATCTTCATCAAGCTTATACATTTCCAAACCTGACTGGAGCACTCTTATATCACTAACTTTTTTAACATCCATCGCCTTAGACCGAGCGCTTTTCATGCTGATTGAAGCGATAGTCGCTAAAACACCGATAATTGCTATTATTATCAACATCTCTATCAAAGTAAAACCTTTAGTTTTAGCTGGGTTAATTTTTTTAAAATTATTTTTCAAAAACATACTCGTTTAATCAATCTATTATTTATTAAAATATAACACATTTTAGCGCTTCTAACAAATATTAAAACAAAAAACCGATATGCCTGTAAAAAACAAATCGGTTATATTTAAAACTAATTAAGTGTTAATTTTATTTTAAAACTTATTAACAATTTCTTTAAATTGTTTACCTCTTTCTTTGTAATTATCAAACATACCAAAACTAGCGCAACCGGTGGACATTAAAACTATCTCTCCAGATTTGGCTAAACTTTTAGCTTTTTTCATGGCTGAAAATAAATCGCCGTAAACGGTATAATTTTTAAAATTAATATTAATTAATTCTTTTTCTATTCGTTTAGTGCCATCGCCTGCCAATAAACAAACATATTTAACCTTATTTTTAATTGCTTGAGCTAATTCTTTAAAATCAGAACCTTTGTCAGCTCCGCCGGCAATTAACACAATCTTTTCGGAAAAAGACCTTAGGGCGATAATAGCCGATTCTGGGGTAGTCGCAAAACTGTCATCATAGTAACGCACCTTATTGATTTCTTTAACCAATTCAAGCCGATGCTCCAATGATTTAAACTTGCTAACAGCTTTGGCAACAGCTTCTTTATCTATTTTTAAAACCTTGGCCACAACTTCAGCGGCAGCGATATTCTCTTTATTATGTTCGCCCGGTAAAGCTGATTTCAAATTTGATTTGCCAAAATAAATAACTCTTTGTTTTAGTCGGCCATTTTTAGCTTCCCATTTCAGTAATTTGTCTTTTAATTTTTCATTGATAATAAAAATGTCACGGGCGGTCTGACTTTTAGCAACATTAAACTTAGCTAACCAATAAGCCGACAAAGTTTTGTGATAATTTGGATTATTGGGATCGGCTGGCGCTAAATGCTCTTGATAAAAATTTGTTAAAACAGCAATATGAGGACTAAGATGAAAATCTTCAAGCTGAAAACTGGATAATTCTAAAACTACATAATCAGCTTTAGTTAACTTATCAATAAAACTAAAGGGTGCTACGCCGATATTACCGCCCAAATAAACTTTTAGGCCGGCCTTTTTCAAGGCAGCGGTAATCAAAGAACTGGTTGTTCCCTTACCCTTAGTACCAGTCACACCGATAATATTATTAGTCCCGACAAGATCCAAGAAAAAACGCATTGGACTAGTTAAAATCAAATTTTTGTTGTTCTTCAAACCGCTACTGATACCTGGACAGTTAACAGGCCAACCTGGCACGCGGAATAAAACATCATAACGATCTAAATTTTTATTATATTCGCTACCCAACTGCCAAGTAATATGCTTATGCTTATTTAGCTCAATAAATTTATCGCCCAAGGCTCCGATGGCCCGTTGATCGCAAACAGTAATTTGGCAATGAATTTTATGTTTAATCAGCCATTTAATCAAATAATAATTTTCTACGCCTAAACCCAAGATAGCCAAGCGCTTATTGTGTAAAGTTGTTTTATTCATATATTAAAATATTTGGCCGAATTTAAGATATCTCCAAGACAAAAAAAATAATAATGCCCCAACTAACAAGAGACCGACATAAACCAATAAATCAATAGTGATATTAAGATGTTTCGGCGCTTCTTTTTTGTTTTTAAGCGGTTCACCGTCAACTAATTCAGGGACGCCTGATAAAGATTTAAAAACCATTATTAAGATTAACGCTAAAAAAGGAACCGAAATAAAAATACTAAAAAATTTCTTAGTTATTTCTTTTTCAAAAAATCTTTGCGCTAAAATAATCAACAAAATGTCGAGTATAAAAACACCGAGAATAGCAAAATTGACCGTTCTCTTAGTTTGCATAAAATATTTAGCTTAAAATTTTATTGGCCGGTAATTAAGGTACCGACTGAGGCGGCAATCTGGATAATCATAAACACTAACGACACCAGCGCCAAAATTCCTCCACCTATTAAAAGCAATTTTTCTTTAGGAGCTAAAACCATATATTTGAACTTTAAATCATTTTCATTTCTTCCCAATTCGGGCCAACTTTAGCCTCAACTAAAATTGGTACATCGGCTTCAATTACATTTTCCATAATCTGTTTAATCTGTTTAGTTACTTCTGGGACTAATTTTTCCGACAATTCAAAAACTAATTCATCATGCACTTGCAAAATCATCTTGACCTTATCATTATACCCTGTTTGCAAAAAAGCATCAACTTCAATCATCGCCTTTTTAATCATATCTGCCGCCGTGCCTTGCAACGGAGTGTTGACTGCCATACGCTCGGCTGCGCGCCTAACCGAAGACAAATTTGAATTGATGTCTGGCAAATAGCGGCGACGTCCGAATAAAGTTTCTACATAGCCGTATTCTCGAGCCTGATTAATGCACTTTTCGATATATTCCTTAACGCCGGCAAACTGTCTGAAATATTCATCAATAAAATGCTTAGCTTGTGCGTAGCTAATGTTAGCTCCTTCGGCCAAGCCATGCGCGCCTTGCCCGTACAACAAGCCAAAATTAATCGCTTTAGCGGCTCGACGCATAGTCTTAGTCACTTCTTCAAGTTTGACGCCATTAATCGCGGCGGCTGTAGCCGTGTGGATATCAAGATTATTTTTAAAAGCTTTAACCAAACCTGGGTCATTAGACATAATGGCGGCTAAACGAAGTTCAATTTGAGAATAATCAAGCGATAATAAAACTTTGCCCTTATCAGCCACAAAAGCTCGTCTAATCTTCTTGCCAAGTTCAGTTTTCATCGGAATATTTTGCAAATTAGGATTGGAACTGGACAAACGACCAGTGGCGGCCACGGTTTGATTATAATTAGTATGCACCCGGCCAGTAGCTGAATTTATCAATTCCGGCAAAGATTTTACATAAGTGGTGGAGAGCTTGTTTAACTCTCGCCAATCCAAAATATAGTCAATGATTTTATGCTTGCCTTTGAGCTTTTCTAATTCGGCCGCTCCGGTCGATAAGCCAGTTTTAGTTTTCATTAAACCTTCGGTCGCAATCTGCAAATCTTCAAATAAAACTTTGCGCAACTGCTGAACCGAAGCGATATTAAAAGATTTGCCGGCTAATTGATAAATTTTTTCTACCAAACCTTTTAAATCTTGATCAATAATCTTATCCAGCTTAGCTAAGTATTCAGTATCTAAAACAATACCGGCATTTTCTACTCGCGCCAAGACAGTCACTAAAGGCATTTCTAATTCATCAAATAATTTAGTTAATTTTTCTTCAGCTAATTCTTTGGCTAATTTTTCATGCAGACGCCAAGTCATATCAGCATCTTCACAGGCATAATTAGATAATTTTTCTACACTGACCGCGGAAAAATCTTTATCTTTCTTTTTATCACCAGTTAATTCATCTTTATTTATCTTAACAAAATTCAATTCAGTAAAAGCTAAAGCATCTAAATTGTGCTGACGGTTATCGGGGTGCAATAAATAGGAGGCGATCATAGTGTCAAAATCAGCCCCTTTAACGTCGATACCTAAAGCGCCTAAAATTTTTAAATCAAACTTCAAATTATGACCGATTTTTTTTATTTTCTTATCCTCAAAAATAGGTCTTAATTTTTCTAACCACTGCGGTGTTAATTTAGTGCTATCAGAAAAATTAAATAAATTAACCTCGGACTTGGCTTCACGCAAATTTAAAAAATAAGCTTCGCCATCAGCCAAGGCAAATGATGCGCCTAAAATTTTAGCATTAAAATTATCCAAACCAGTGGTTTCAGTGTCAAAGGCAAAAACTTTAGCCTGTTTAATTTTTTTATAAAACTTTTCAAAATCAGCCTCACTATCGACTAATTGATAATTAAAGTCTCTTTTGTTTCTAGCCATCTTTGAATCAGCCACGTCCGCCAATTCACCGCCATATTCTTTTAAAACATCTTTAAATTTATTTAATAAACTCTTGAATTCAAATTCAGAAAACAATTCCAAAACTTTTTCAACCTGATATTTACCAAAAATCGCCTCGGCCAAAGAAAACTTAATCGGTACCGCACAATCAATGGTGGCTAATTCTTTACTTAAAAAAGCCTTATCTTTATAAGTGGTTAACAATTCACGAATCCTCGGTTTTATCTTATCTGAATCAAGCTGCTGATAGAGATTTTCAATTGAATCAAATTCCGCCAAAAGCTCAGTGGCTGTTTTTTCACCAATGCCTTTAACACCTGGAATGTTATCAGATGGGTCGCCACGCAAGCCTTTATAATCAATCATCTGTTTTGGCTTAAAACCATATTTAGCTTTCACTGCGGCCTCATCAAACAAAACGCTGTCGGTTAAGCCACGGCTCATCGTGTAAACAAAAGTACTTTCATTAATAAGCTGCATAGTGTCTTGATCACCGGTCACAATAATCGTATCAACTTTGTCATCAACTTGGTTGGCAATAGTGCCAATCAAATCGTCAGCCTCGTAACCATCTAACTCATAAATCGGGATAGCAAAAGCTTGAGCCACTTTTTTAACCAATGGAATTTGGGCATATAATTCATCTGGCGCTTTTACTCTTGTCGCTTTATATTCAGCATAGGCTTCATGACGAAAAGTTTTAGCTTTGCGATCAAGTGTCAAGATAACATAAGTCGGCTTAAAATCTTTTAAAGCTTTTAGCAAAAAGGAAGTAAAACCATAAACAGCGTTAACCTGCTCCCCGTCCCGAGTTCTAAGGGTCGGCGGCAAAGCGTGAAAACTGCGGTGAATCAAAGCATTACCATCAATCACAATCAATTTATCTTTTTTTATCTTATTCATAATATTTCAATTATAACTGCTTACCACAAAAAAATAAAGAATGCCAATTAAAAACAGCCCTGTTAGGGGCTGCTTTAAAAAATTTATTTTTTCTGAGTTGTCAGTACTTTTATTTTACCGCTGTTTATTAAAGTAACATAAGGATTGCCATCAATAACCGCCAAGGCTACTTGAGAATCAAATGAACCGTTGTAATTAGTCTCTTTATTAATAACATAAGACCAAGCTGAAGTATCATCTGGTTTGAGAACATGGCGAATGGTATTCATACTGCTTTTTAGACTATCAATATAAGTAATATAGACCATATCTTCAAAAATCTTCATATCATAAGCAGCCGGATTTATAACACTGCATTTTTCCCCCACTGGCAGCCATTTATCACCGGCATACATCAAGGTTGCTAAGCCGAGCTTGCCACCACAATCAGCTTTAGCAGTAATAACTAAATTTTTATTATTAGCATCAATATCCATTTTTAAATCCCAAATCTGCTTTATCTCTTCATTAAAATCGTTGAATTCCCATTTTTCAAAACCAAGGCATCTGCCCCACATCGCTTTGTTATCAGCAACACTATTAAAAACAGCGTAAATTCCTTTGTCTGAATTTATTTTAGTTTTTAAAAATTCAGTTTTAGAAAAAAATCCATCACCTGAATTAGCACAAACGCTTTTATCAAATACCTTGCCGTTTACATCTAAATTCAAAAGCATGACACCATTATTGTCTTCTCTTAAATAAGAGGATATAACCATTTGATTAAAAGCATTACCCGAAATATAATTAGCCGCTTTACCGCTATAAGCAACCTTATCAACAATACTTGAATCGTTTCCATAGTCTTTATTTAAATATGTACTAATCATATAATCAGAAAGTTCAATGGCGGTAGCATAAAAATTACGTTTTTCATTGGGATAATTTGGAGCAAATAAGCTAAAGTCAAGCATTTTGTAATCAGGAGATTTTGCCTTAATCCAACCCTTTTCATAATCATGAAGATAAAATTCCATCAAATCGGTTTTATCATTTATATATCCAATCACAAAACTGCCATACTTGTCAGACAGTTCATCTGATTGCAAAGATTTGATTGAGGTGGCGGACATAACATCCTTAGACACATCAACCCATTCATAGCTACAAGGATTATTACAAGGATTGCCGCAATTATCCAAAATTCCACCACATTTATTCTGGCAAGAACAAGTTTTAGCCACTTTAGAACAAATTGATTGAGGTGTAGCATAGCAATTGCCTGGATTAACTCGATTTACCTGATAGCCAAGACAATACTTTAAGGAATAAGAACGACCATTGTCAATTTGTTCATATTCATAGTTTCCTGGCGCGCAAGGTCCATCCTTAATTAACGGCGGAGTTGGTATTTTATTTAAAATAACTTTGCCACCCGGGGTAACCAATTTCTCTCCAGCCGTAATTTTAACAGGATAAAAACCTGTTTCCTGACGATACATTGAAAGAGCTGAACTTAATTCCTGAATATCATTCAAGCGTTTAGCGTCGCGGCTGTGACCTCTAACAGCGTTAATACCTGCGGCTGAAATAACAATTAACAACACGGCGATGCCTAAAACACTTATTATTTCAATTAAAGTATAACCTGATTTATTTTTTTTCATAAACATTTTTTATGTTTAATTTATCTAATAAAATTAAAATTACGCCAGTTAAAACTAAACCGAGACTAAATATTTGCGGCCAACGAATTCCCAAAACGATTAAAGTATGATCTATTCTTAAAAATTCCAGTAAAAATCTAATCAACCCGTAAAAAATCAGATATAAACTAAAAATAATTTTTGGCTTAAATATTTTTAATTTAAAAAAAACAAACAGGATAATAAAAACTAAAAAATTTAAACAGGACTCGTATAAAAAGACTGGATGAACATAAAATTTTTCAGTTGAATTAGAGATAATTGGTATTCCCCAAGGCAATTTGGTTTGGGCACCAAAAAGTTCGTTATTAAAATAATTGCCCCAACGGCCAATAGCTTGCCCCAGGGCTAAAGCCGGCGCTAAGGCTCCAGTTAAAAACCAAAAATCTTTTTTAAACTTTTTAGCAAAAATACACAAAACGATAAAACCGCCAATGATGCCGCCATGGATAGCTAGTCCGCCTTTCCAAACTTTAAAAATTTCCAATGGGGCGGCTAAATAATATTGATATTCCAAAAAAATATGATAGGCACGCGCACCAATCAAACTACCGATAATCAACCAAAAAGATAAATCTAAAACTTCGTCATTCGATAATTTTTTATCGACTAATTTTTTAAATACAAAAATACCTAATGTCATGGCCACAGCAATCAAAAGACCATACCAATAAACTTTTATTAAGCCGAAGTCAGCCAAAATTGGGCTTGGCTCAAAATTATGCAAAAAATTAAACATACTTAAACTATATATCTACTACTCCTTGCAAAAAGTTATATAATATAAACCTCCGCCGCCGCCTGAGCATGCATTAGGTTGCATTGACTCTATAACACAATAATCACCAGCCTGCGCATCATTATATTGACTCCCATCACATCTGTATCCACGTATATATTTCGATCCATCTCCGTTAGTATTGCAACTAAAGCTCTGTCCACCCATGGGAAAGTTATAATATTTAGTTGCACAACGTTTTGAACCACCACAACAATCATTACATGGTGTTGAGCATGTAGCAACGCCACAATTTCCTGCCTGGCCAGGGCATGCTCCTGTGGCACCACCACAGCCGATATTACAACAACTACCACCACTGCCTATTGTACTGCCATAACAATTATAATTAATTGGGCAATTATTTCTATTGGTGTCATTATAAACACCACAAGCGGATCCTGTTCCACTACATTTTCCGGTTAAGCATCCATTGCTAGCATTATTTGTCGTGGGCTCAGCACATTCACTTTTTAAATCCTCGCTATTTGTTTGATTAACACAACTACCTAAAACACATTTTTTACAAGAACCGCAATCATTATTAGTCGTACAAGGATCTTGGCAGGTATTACTAACACAAACTTTCGCTCCAGTGCAAGTGGTTCCAGAGCAAGAAGCTGTATTAACAGAACATTGATTAATCTTGGCATAATTAACAACAACTGTTGTGCCACACTTTAGTTGATAAGTTCCGGAGTCACAAGTTAAGGAACCAGATGTTAAACTAGGAATAGCGGTACACTTACCACTACAACCATCGCTATCACCGCAATATTTACCGCTACAATTAGGTATACACTGATTATTAATACTACCAGGTAGAGCTATGGCTGCGCCAGCAGCAAATTCATTAACTGGTTTCTCTAAAACATAAGCTAGAGTATAGGAAGTACCTCCATTTATCTGAGCATAGGTATAAGTTTCTCCAGTATTAGGTCCGGCTGGTATCTTACCCATGAAGGTTTTACCAGATTGTGTTCCTACCAGAGCTTGACCAACAGTTAAAGCAGTAGTAGGCGGATAAGTACTTTCTTCATTGTAATATAGCTCTAGAGCAGTTTGCATTTGCTTGATATCCGAGATACGCTTCGCGTCTCTCGCCTTAACCTTAGCTGCGCTCAGAGCCACAGTGGCTAAAGTCGCTAAAATACCAATAATCACTATTACTACTAATAGTTCTATCAAAGTAAAACCTTTATTAGTTTTAAGTTTCATATTAAAAATTAATTAAAAAAATATAATTTTATCTTAAAATACATTTGTATTTATTATACCCCATCTTACCCACCATGACAATTTTTTTTATCTAAACTTACTCAAAATAAAAAACCTTACCAATAATTATTACTGATAAGGTTCGAGATAGGCTTATTGCTAAGCCTGTATAGCTGATTTAAGTTTATGGAAAGCGTAGAGAAGATAGGAGAAAGCCAGAGTAATGAATACTCCAACTAAGCGGAGGCTGGAAGCGGCTTGATCGGCGAGTAAATCAGCTTGAGTCGGTTGTAAACCATGTATTAACTTAATTTCGGCAACTGTTTCTCCTGCCATCAGAATAATGCCGATAAAAATACCGATTGAACAAATAAACATTAAAATATCGAGACTTTTAGAGTGTTCACTCGATAAAAAACGGCCAAAATAAGTCTTTTCCATGCTGCACCTATAAATATTTTTTAAAATGAACAATTCAAATTTATGGTTATATTATATCATATTTATAAATATTTGTCAACACTATTGCCAAAATCATTTTCCTGTGTTACAATTTATCAGTTAAATTAGCCAAAAATACTACTAAATTATATATGTACGACAATGACCGTTTATTACGCGATATTAGAGAAAGTGACCGTTATCAAGACGTCGAGTTAATTCCCGATCACGAATTAGTCAATTTATCTAAACGTAAAAACAATAAAATATTAAATAAAATAGTTAAAACCTTTTTTTATTCATTGGTTTTTATTATTGTTTTATTTATAACTTTCTATATTCATGGTAATGTGGCTCCAAAAAATCACATGGCTTGGATTAATAATATTCCGTTGATTGGCCAAATCAAACAGATTGCCGAAGGTACTAGCGAACCTTTAAAAGGCGAAGAGCGCGGCCGCATCAATATCTTGCTCTTAGGCATCGGCGGTAAAGGTCATGATGGCGGCCAATTAACCGATACCATTATGGTTTTAAGCTATGATGTCGCCACCAAAAAAGTTGCCTTATTATCAATCCCTCGCGACTTGTCAGTACCGATTGAAAGTATTGGCTGGCGTAAAATTAACGCGGTTAATTCCTACGCTGAACAAAAAACACCTGGCTCTGGCGGTTTAGCTACCTCACAAACTGTCGGCAACATTTTGAATGCGCCGATAGATTATTATGTTAAAGTTGACTTCGATGGTTTCACTCAATTAATAGATGAACTTGGTGGAATTGAAGTTTGTGTTGACAAGACGTTTGATGATTATACTTATCCAGCTGAAGGCCAAGAAGATAATCCTGATTATTATTCGCGTTTCGAACATTTACATATTGAGCAAGGTTGCCAAAAGATGGACGGAAAATTGGCTTTAAAATATGCTCGTTCCCGCCACAGCTTAAGTTCTGAAGGAACTGACTTCGCTCGTGCCGCCCGTCAACAAAAAGTAATTCAAGCTACCAAAGAAAAATTATTATCAGCTAATACCATCTTAAACCCTTCAATGATTAGCAAATTAGTTGGCAATCTCAACGAACATGCCAGCACTGACATGAAAATTTGGGAAATGGCTAAATTTTGGAGCTTAGTTAAGGATATTAAAAAAGAAGATATGAACACCAAAGTTTTATCTAATTCTCCGGAAGGCTTGTTGGTTGATGCCAGAGGACAAGATGGGGCTTATCTACTCTTACCTCGAACTGGAAATTTCACTGAAGTCCAGTATCTCTTTAATAACGTATTCGGCGCTTCAACTGTCACGACTCAAACTCAAGAAAAAATGCAAGCTGAAAATGCTAAGATTCAGATCTTAAACGGAACTTGGCTTAACGGTTTAGCTTCCAAGGCGGCTGTTGATCTAGAAAAACTCGGCTTTAAAATAGTTGACGTTGCCAATTGCAGCCGACAAAATTTTGAAGTCAGCGTTATCTACGATTTAACCTTCGGAGCTAAGACTGAAGCTTTAAAACTTTTAAAAGATAAAACAGGCGCCAATGTCAGTTTCAATTTGCCTGATTGGCTCAAAGAAGATATCGCCAAACGCTTAGAAGCCGGCAAGAGCAAAGAACAACCGGACTTAATCTTAATTTTAGGCAACGACGCCAATAACATCAAATAGTATGCTAGCTAAAAAAATAAAACGCGATAAGCCGTTAGTGGTTGTTGTTGGCCGAACTAATGTTGGTAAATCAACTTTATTCAATGCTCTCACCGACAAAAAAAGAGCTTTGGTTTCTAATATTGCCGGCACGACTCGCGATGCTAACATCGGGCAAGTAGACTGGAATAACAAATCATTTACCTTGATTGATACTGGCGGTTTCATGGATTTTGAATTCTTGCTAAATAAAAAAGCAGTTGCCGAAACAATCGACGAGAAAGTTCAAAGACAGGCCAGGGAATTTATTACTAGAGCTGATTTAATTTTATTTTTGGTTGACGCTAAAGATGGCTTAATGCCGGAAGATAGGACTATGGCGGCTAGCTTGAAAAAAATATTACCGAATTTTGATAAAGTAATTTTAGCAGCTAACAAAGCTGATTCTAGAAAAATAAGACTTGAAACCAGCGTCTTCTTTAAACTTCAGTGTGGCGAACCATTTTTAATTTCAGCCGCTACCGGTTCAGGCACTGGCGATTTATTAGATTTAATAATGGAAAAAACCGCCAACTTTAAACCAGTTGAAGAAGAACCATTATTAGGATTGGAGGAAGACATTGATACAGAAACTATCAAAGTCTGCATTCTAGGCAAACCTAATGTCGGCAAATCCAGTTTATTAAATGCCATTTTAGGCTATGAACGCGTTATCGTTTCTAACGAAGAACACACTACCAGAGAACCACAACACACTGACTTAGAATACAAAGGCAAAGCTATCAGAATTATTGATACTGCTGGAATCCATCGACAAGGACTTAAAAGAGGCCCCAAAAAAGCACACGATGAGCTTGCTAAAAAACTTGAACACCAGGGAATTGCTTCAACCTTAGTAACCTTAGGCAGAGCTGACATTGTTTTTTTAGTAGTTGATATTAAAGAAGGACTTACTAAACAAGACACTAAATTAGCTGAAGAAATTATTGATCGCGGCAAGAGCTTGGTGATTATCGCCAATAAATGGGACTTAGTCGATGAACGCGACACGCAAAAATATATTAAAGAAATTTATAGCCATATCCCCTTTGCCCAATTTGTGCCGGTTCAATTTATCAGCGCCAAAACCAAAGAAAAAGTTGATAAGCTATTAGACTGGATCTTAGAAATAAATAAAAATCGCCAAACCAGAATAAGCGAGGAAGATTTATTGGAATTTATCAAATATTGCGTCAATAAACATAAGCCAACCAAAGGCAAAGGACAATATTATCCTAAAATCAGACACTTTGAACAACGGGATATTAATCCACCTTGCTTCGCTGTCACTGTCGGCGCCAAAGAATTTTTGGCTGACTCCTATCTCCACTTCTTAGCCAACCGTTTACGCGATCGTTATGGCTTAGACGGAACGCCAGTCAAGATTTGGGTAGAAAAAGGCCGCATCGTGCACGGCAAAAAAGATTAATCTTATGAAAATAATTGTCGGCTTAGGCAACCCCGGTGATAAATATCAAAAAACCAGACACAATGTTGGCTGGTTAGCGCTTGATTTAATTGCCACCAAATACAATCTAAAATGGCGTGAAGAGAAAAAATGGCAAGCCTTGGTAGCTGAATTTAATGGCGACTTATTAGTTAAGCCCCTGACTTTTATGAACTTGTCCGGCGAAAGCCTTGCTAAGATAATGAATTACTATAAGTTGATTGATGCTTCTGCTAAGCCCGATTACAGCCAAACCTTAATCGTTATTCACGATGATCTTGATCTTGACTTAGGCCGATTCAAAGTTACCGCAGACTCTTCCAGCGCCGGACACAATGGCATTAAATCTATTATTAACCTGCTTAAAACCCAACAATTCACCCGTTATCGTATTGGTGTTAAAACTGAAGCCTTGGGCAAAATTCGTTTAGGAATTTTTAAAACCACTCCAGCCAAATTTGTCTTAGCTAAATTTTCCAATAATGAACTGGCTATTTTAAATGAGGTTTTAAATAAAATAGTTAATGAATTAGAAACTATTGACTAATTCAATAATATTTATTATAAATATTTTGTCATGGTGCCTATAGTTTAATGGTAGAACAAAGGATTGTGGTTCCTTTGGCAAGGGTTCGATTCCCTTTAGGCACCCATAAAAACGAGCTTAGCAGCTCGTTTTTGTTTTTAAGTAAAAAATTTTAGCCAACCCAAACCTTTTAATAGTTACTAAACATTTTATTCTTTGATCTATTATGGTAAAATTTAACAATAATTTGGTTAATGGCTTATATAAAAAACTATGTCCCAACTTCGAATTATTAATCTTATGAATTCGTTGGAGGCTGTAGCCAGCTCGGCGATTGGAATTTTTATACCAGTTTATCTATTAAATTCTGGTTTTTCGTTACAGCTAATTTTCGTTTATTATCTTATTTTTTCGATTTGTGTCCCGATTTTTTTTATTGGGGCGGCTAAATTTTGTGAGCGTTATGGAGTGCGTCTCGCTTTCTTGCTTCGTCTTTTTTTTGTCTTTCTATTCTATGCCACGCTTTTCCTTTCTGATCAATATCGTTATTTATTTTTTATTGCGCCAATGCTTAAAGCGATTGAAACCGGTTTAATGTATTATCCCCTGCATTGTATTTTTATAGCGAATACCAAGCATGATGATATGAGCAAAAATGTATCTCGTCTCCTTGCTTGGCCACAGCTTACGGGCATATTAATGCCGCTTATTTCTGGCGCCATTGCGCTGCTATTTGGTATAAAAAATATTTTTATTTTAGTGTTTGTCGTTTATTTTATTTTAATTTTTATTTATTTTCGATTTGAGGATCATAGAGTCAAAACAAAATTTAATTTTCAAAAAGTTTTTGCCTTTTTCAAAAAATATCCCAAATATATTGCGATGGAAATCTTTGAAAATATTCGCGAAGACATGCACGGTGTTGTTTGGCCAATATTCTTTTATTTTACCATCGCCAACAGTCTTGGTGAAAAAATCGGTATTGCCTCAATTAGTTCGATTAATTCTATCTCGGCAGTAGTTGTCTTGCTCTTTACTTTGATAATGGGTAAGCTCGCCAATAAATACAATAAAAATAAATTAATGAAATTCGGCTTTATGCTGGCAGCGTTCGCTTGGACTACCGCTTACTTTTTAAATAATAATATATATTTATATCTCTTCTCCATCATTTTTAGTTTCATCAGCGTCATGATTGAATTGCCATATCAAGCGCTAACATATGAATTCGCCAAAAAAGATGAACAAAGCAATGAGTTTATTGTCTTTCGTGAAATTCCGTTATTTTTCAGTCGCACGCTAGTTTATTTAGCCTGCATATTGCTAATAGCTAATTTAAAAACAACCTTTATCTTATCAGCCTTAACCTTTATAATTTTTGCTTTATTATGAAAAATATCTTGGGCTGTTTAAATAAATTCGAAATCCTAAATACATTAAACAACTCATTTAAACAAAATAAAAAAGACACCGTCGCGAACGTCTGGTGCCTTGATAACAATTTGTTATTTATTTATTGGTCCATGTACTATTTCTAATTCAGCTTCTTTTTTTTCGAAACTTATAACAGCCTCGACTCCGCCAATTTTTTCTATCTCTTTAAGAAGATTTTTCTTGTCCCATGTTTTTGTATAAACCATTGTGCAGAAAAACGGCTTAGCAAGATGATAAATAATACCTGGGAATACTGAGCAAGGAATATGATTTGCGGAAATAAATTCTTCTACGCCTTCGCTCAGCGGGCAAGCTGAACAAACAATTTTCTCGTATTCCGCAGTATAATATTCCGTCTTCATCTTGTTATACCAATCCCAATACCACATCTTACCAGCCGGAGCAGTTGGTTTTTCTTCTCCAGATTTTACCTGAGGACATTCTTCTGGAAGAATGATGCCAAAGCGTGAAAGTTCTGAAGCTAATTTTCCCAGAATTTCCTGGGCTTCCGTTAACTCTTTTTCCAGGCTAGCTGTTTTCTCAATACGTCCATGACCTAAATCATGTTTCGTACTCCAGACAAAACCACCAAGTGATTCAATGGCGAGCCAGTATGCCATTTCCGTCTCAGGCCATTTTGTTAATTCCATTTTTTACTCCTTATAACTAAATAACTAACTTTGTTAAATATTTTTAAAAAACAATTACAGCAATATATAACATAGCACCAAACCTTTGTCAATCTAGTTTAAAGCAATTAAAAGCAAATATTTATACAAACCTACCCCTGTTAATACCTCGGGGCAGAACCCAAGGAAATAGAATATTTAAACTAAAGTATTATTAAATCTTGTTTTATTGCATTAAATAAAAAGCATCTAACCGTTGTTATAACGATAAGATGCTTTGTGTTTTTATTAGAATTCGTAACCTGTTGTAATGAAACCAGACAAGCGACGACAAATTGATTCGTATCTCAGTTCAACTGATGCTTTAAACTTATTAATTGAACAAGCTTTGTAATACTCCAGAATAAAGCCATGTTTATCTGGATTTTCTTTTTGCCAACCAATGGCAACATTTCCATAATCGGCAAATTTGCAAGCTGCCACTGCCTCATATTTCTCAACATTGCCAGTTCTTTTACCATCAATCTTAAAGGCATAATCACCTTTTGTTGAAACCGGTGAAAAATGTTTGTAAAAAAATGGCGGAACGATTAAATAACTTGAAGATACCAGATAATTTTCAAGACTGAAAAAATCTTAATTTACTTGACCAAAGCCACATTGAGATCTAAACCAGAAATTTTTGTTTTCCCGGTCGTAATTAGCAACTGTTAAATTGCCAAAATTTTTCAAATCTCTGGTACCAGCCAATAACCAAGTTCTGGAAATCTCGCTACCAACGGCCGCAAAAATATTTTTAGGATGATACGCAGCCCAATAATATTTATCCTTTGCGAACTCATCGATATTTGAATAGCCTTTTTTACTGACCAGTCCGCCCTCGATAGTGAAATCACTATGAGCCAATCGTGCAATAACGTAATCACGCGGAAAATTTATCTGACAAACTCCTCGACCAATTTCAACGGTCACGGAAATATTTTTCCATTTTTTTACCGTGGTCAAATCCAAGAACGTTTCATCTCCCTTATCCCAATCTCCGAGCTTAATAACTCCGACATCAAGAGTAAAATCATCACTCTTAATGACCTTAGGAACAAATATTCCCAACACGTCATTAATCTTGTCCTTTTTAGCCAAATCGACTTTATAATCATATTTGACATTAAGTTTGGGGCTATCGAATTGTAAACGTTGAATTTGAATTCCGGAGACTTCTCTGTCGGATTGAAGAGTTGTTTCTGCTTGCAGTTTTTGAGCGCAAACATTAATAGTTGAAGATAAAAGCAGAATACTTACTGCTATTAATCTGACGATTGTTTTCTTTGTTATAGACATTATTAATACTCCTTATTATTTTAAATTGATAATTTCTGTTAGTTAACCAAGTAAAGGTTAACGTATCAGGAATATGTTCAATTTCCATAACAAAGCCGTCTAAACATCGAGCAACAATTTTGATATACAACTGACTGATTATTTCTCGATACCATTCAATTGTTAATGACACTGCCGACACAAAATCGGTTATTTTTTCCCACCATACCGAGCTGTCATTATCATGAAAATTGGCTGGTGGGGATGTGGTAGGCAAAATATTTATCGTCGACTTAGTTGATTGATTAGTCAGCATCGTCTTGGACGTAGAATAATTTTCCGCTTCCAATAATAATGGTTTACTGACAATCATTAACAAAACGACAACTGTCATCGCCGCAGAAAATGCGTGGTAATTCTTTTTTCCTTCGATACCCAACGATTTACGCCAGTTACTTGCCGACAACGAACCTTGGGTAATCTTCTTAATCTTCGCAACTTCATCTTCAGAAAAGGCGCAAAAAATATTTTCTTTCGTCCTTCTTAATTCAGTTGCTACCAACACTTTTCTTTCTGTTAATATCATCCATTTTACCAACACATAGATTGCTATAGCCGGATAAACAATAATACTAACTGTAAATCCCAACGGGTGCCTGAAAAATGTTTTTTTATTATCCGAACCTTCAATCGCCCAAATAACAAATAACACAAAAAACCATGGCAATAAATATAAATACGCATTCGCCAACCACGTCAGAATTCCTACCAATCTCAGATCACGAACATTTGCCATAAATTCGTCCCGATGCGAAATTTTCGCTTCGATCTTTTCTTTAAATTTTTTAGCAACTGTCGACATTTCTTCTGTAGTCGAATTTTCCTGAGCCATACCCTGCAACCTGCCAATTAACATTGAATTGACAAACCCGAATTTCTCTTCAACTTCATAATAATCGTTGAAGTAATTTTCTGCCTTATATTCCTGGTTCAATTGTTCTTTATCAATCTTCGCCTGGATAAAGGCGGATATTTCTGTCATTTGTTCTGGCGTGTGTTCTCTTGGTTTAGAAGCAACTTCCATCAAATGACTAAAAAATCCGGTGTGGACAAGAAAAGAAGTGAGTAACGCCAATCTCGCGAGCACCGTTACGGCTTTTTTCTTTGAAGTCATTTGATACCTCTCTTTAAATTGTTTATTTTGTTGTCAAAGATCCTGCAAAATAGGAATAATATATATTATCACATTTTGCTACTTTTGTCAACAGAAAACCACAAAAGGCTACTTTTAGCTAATTATATCAAATTAAATTCATTTTATTTAAAAAACGAGCTTTTAAGCTCGTTTTTTATTTTAAAGTCTATATAAATATTGTATAATTATATCAAACTAATAAAAAATAAATTTTATGAAAATCTATTCTTCTAACTTTAACAATGGAGAAAGAATTCCTGATTGTTATACCTGCCAAGGTGATAACTATAACCCGTCTCTTTTTATTGAAAATTTGCCAGACAATGCCAAAACTATCGCTTTAGTGGTTGATGACCCTGATTCAGCCGGTAAACCCTGGATTCATTGGCTTATTTGGAATATTCCAGCCTCTAATCCGACTATCAATGAAGCTAGCGTTCCAGCTGAAGCTATCCAAGGTATTAATGATTTTGGTAAAATTGCTTACGGCGGCCCTTGTCCAAGCCAAGGCTTGCATCACTATCGCTTTACTGCCTATGCTCTTGACACTGAATTATCTTTAACGACTGGCGCGACACTAAAAGAACTTGAGGAAGCTATGTTTAACCACATCGTTGATAAAGCGATATACACAGGCAATTATTCTTTAACAAACCAATAGTGCTAACTGGTAATGCAAACTTTAAAACCAAGGATAATCCATAAAAAATAAGCGGCTGCAATCAAAAAAGCGGCTAAAATCATGGAATAAGCTTGGTAATTGCTCATTTTTTTGGTAAATAAATTTTGTTTTCTCTTTTTCATATAAAAATTATATCACAATAAAATAATTCTTGCTAAACATAAAAAACTGTGTTACTTTAGAAAAAAATTAGCGGACATGGCGGAATTGGTAGACGCGCAGGCCTCAGAAGCCTGTGGAGTAAAATCCGTGGAGGTTCAAATCCTCTTGTCCGCACCTTTATCAGCTGTCTTAGTGGCAGCTGATTTTTTTATCTTCCTTGTAAAAAACCCTGTCATCAGCTATGATACCTTAGAAAAATACAATATTTATGTTTGATTTAAAAACGTTTCGAAAAGATAAAAAAAATGTTTTAAGGATAGCTTATGGGGGTATTAGTTTGATTTTAGTTTTGCTCGCTGTTTCCATCCCCCAACTTATAACTGACAACACTGGTAATAGCGACTTTAGTTTAGCTAAAGACATCATCCAAAAAATATTAATCGCCACTTTAGCTGCATCAATTTGGGTTTCGGCTAAACTATACCAAAAAAATTTAGATCAAATCCGCCACATTCAAAAATTAAAAAATGACAACGGAGAATTGGAGGCTGACCTGTTAGATGCTATCAAACACATCGGCTCAGTTAATATCCGCTTAGACGCTATCAAGTCCGCTTTGGCGGCCATGCCCGAATATCCAAAGAGTAAACAGGATATCAAAAAAATATTAGAATTTTTTGCCCAAAAAATACTGACTATTGCCAATATTGATTGGACATTAATACGCTTAGTTGAAGTTGAACGTAGTCGAACTATCAGAGAACACATTGAGGTGCGCGTTGGTAAAACTTTTTCTCGACAAGAAATCAGCAATTCCGCCTTAGCGCAAAAAAATAAAGATTTACTTATTATAAGCTCTGATAAATCCAATCTGCTCTTCAAGACTTATTGCTTGATGCCGAAAACCAAAATGCGCGACGAAGAAGATTTGCTTATCAAAGCCATCCTCAATCAGCTGGAAATGATTTTCATTATCTTCACTTCCCGCTACTATAAAAATGATGAAAAATAGATTGTTTATAAAAAAATAATGGCAAACTTAGTCTGTTTACCATTATTTTTAATATATTTTAAAATCTATTCTTCTTTCAATCCTCTAAGCATAATATCGCGCACAGCTGTTTCGGGTTCATAATTTTCATACAAAATATTGTAGACCGAATTGGCAATTGTTAAATTAAGCCCGAGTTTTTTAGCTTTTTTTATAATCGCTTTAACCGTATAGTAGCCCTCGACAATAGCGTTAGAATTTTTGATAACATCCTTAGCTAATCGTCCGCGGCCAATTTCTCGTCCAAAAGAAAAATTACGGCTCTTCTCGCTCCTGGCCGTTAAAACTAAATCACCCACTCCAGCCAGTCCTAAAAAAGTATTTTCTTTAGCGCCAAAAGTCTTACCAAAACGGGTCATTTCTTTTAAACCGCGGGCTAATAAAGCGGCCTGTAAATTTTCTCCCTTGCCTAAACCAGATAAAACACCAGCGGCAATTGCTAAAACATTCTTGTAAGCGCCGGCAACTTGCACACCGACAACATCGCGCGAAGTGTAAGGACGAAAATAATTCATTGATAAAGCAACTTGGGCTTTTCTGGCAGCAACAGCTGATTTTGAAGCTAAAACTACTGCGGTCTCTTTCTTCAAAGCCACTTCGGCAGCAAAACTTGGTCCGGATAAAAAGACGGCATTATTACTAAACTCAGGCAAAACTTCATCAATTATTTCCGATATCAAGCCAAAACTATCAATCTCAATACCTTTAGCAGCGTTAATAATAATCGCCTTTGAACTTAAATATTTTTTGGCTTTCTTTAATACTGGTTTTAAGTTTTGCGCTGGCGTGGCTAAGATTACTATTTCCGCTCCTGGTAAAGCCTTGGCTAAATCGGTTTCTAATTTTAAATTAGTCGGCAATTTTATTTTTACTAAATAAGGGTTAATATGAGTGCGCTTGGTTTCAAAACAAGCTTCCTGATCATGAAACCATAATCGAACATCGTCATGTTTTTCTGCAAGCATTTTAGCCAAAGCCGTCCCCCATGCCCCTGACCCCAAAACAGCAATAATCATAATTGTATCTTAATTTATTTTTTAATTATTTTTATTTTACTATTTTTATTTAGCAATGTAAATTTTTAAGTATAAAAAACCCTGCTCCTTCTTTTTTTAAAGAATTGGAACAGGGAATAATGTTTTAAAGAATCCAAGAGTCAAAGGGCAAGAAAGAGCTAAGGGTCAAAGCATCTAAGAGCTTTACTTGCAAACAAACAACAACCGGTAATAGACAATCCAATCACGGCCAAACGAAAAGAGGTCAAGACCACGGTTAGAACCGTTCCTGTCCAAACAAAGCACCCAGCGAAAGCCGTCGGTATCAACCCAACTTTGTCCTAAGGCAATAATCGGAAATTGTTTTTGTAAATTCGGATATTGAATTCCAAAAGCTAAGATTTCTCTAGCCGTAGCCGGTCGATAACCCAAATTATCCATTTCAGTAATAGCGTCCCTCGAACTTATACGATAGCCAAAATGAATCAGGGCCATGTCGAGTTTCTTTTGTCCTTCTTCTCCTAACAAAGCGGGAAAATTGTTTGAGTTAATATTGCCGTCTTTCCAATCGTAATTACCGGCTTCAACGGCTTCGCTCAGCGGTAAATCATAATTAACTACGGCTGAAAGATACATGGGTTCATCTTTCTTGGATGAACAGCTTAGTGTGGAAAGAATTGAAATTGCAATTAACATCGCAAACAATGTGGAGCGAAAGCTTCTCATGATAAACTCCTAATATATATTGTAAAATAACAATCTTACGAATTATTCGTATTAATCCGGAAAAGAGAGAGTAAAGCGATTGAGCTAGTCTTTTAGCTCTTGAGCTTTAATAGAAATAGCCGCAGGCGTAAACGAGTCGTAACCAGTTAACGATTGACATGCTATCCCTTTGTTTTCCTTCCCGAATTAATAAGAACAATTTTAAAAGTAATATAGCAGTATAGCATATTTATACTAATTTGTCAAGATAAAGTTACCAAATATAAAATATTAACCATTTTATATTAATTTTTATTTAAAATTAGCCATATTTATTAAATTTTGGCTAATTTTAGCTATCGCCTCTTGATTTTTTTTAAAAATCGTTTATAATTAGAAAAAAATAAGAACTGATAAAAAATACTTTGGAGTTATAAGCTTAATTACTTAAGCTACAGTTATCCGAAGACTTAGCTATCAAATAAGCGATAGCGGGTTAAGAAGCGCTTTTTTTATTAATCAAATCATATTTTGGCTAAAAGAAGCACTTTTTTATAAATATGACTAACAAATCTACTGATTTCGCCAAATTATTGGACGATACTCAAAATTACATCCCCCAAGTTGGTGATGCTGTCAACGGTATTGTTATCTCAGCGTCCAAGGCTGAGGTTAAAATCGACATTAACGGTTTCATGACCGGCGTTGTCCGCGGTCGCGAACTTTATTATGAATCAAGCGATTATTCTCATTTAAAACCAGGTGACGAGGTGGAAGCTATTGTTATAGAGGGTGAAAATGAAAACGGCGATCTAGAATTATCTTTCCGTCACGCTGGACAAGAAAAAACTTGGCAAAATTTGGTTGATTCTTTTGAGAATAAAACCAATGTCATGGTTCGCGTTACTGAAGCTAATCGCGGCGGTCTTTTAATCAACTATCATCAGATCAGCGGTTTCCTACCTGTTTCTCAACTCTCTCCAGAAAATTATCCACGAGTTTCCGGTGGCGATAAGAATAAAATTTTAGAAAAATTAAAATCTTTAATCGGTAAAGATATTGAAGTCCAAGTTATTACTTTAGACAAAAAAGACGAAAAGCTTATTGTCAGTGAAAAAAATGCTTGGCAAGAACGCCAAAAAGACAACATCTCTAAATATCAAGTCGGCGACTTTGTCGATGGTGTTATTACCGCTGTTACTAATTTCGGAGTTTTCTTAAGCTTTGGCGATAATTTAGAAGGTTTAATCCACATTTCTGAATTAGCTTGGCAGAGAATTGATGATCCGAGTGATCTCTACAAGGTTGGCGAAACCATTAAGGCGGAAATCATTTCTATTAACGGACCAAAAATTTTCTTATCCGCTAAAAAATTGATTAATGATCCTTGGCAGAATATCGCTGAAAAATATAAAATTGGCGAATCTTATAAAGGCACTGTAATCAAAGTTAATCCTTTCGGTTTATTTATCGAACTTGATGAAGATATCCATGGCTTAGCTCACATTTCCCAATTAGCCTTAGCTACTGGACAAAAAATTGAAGACCGTTTCAAGGCTGGCGAGGCTTATGATTTCACTGTTATGTCAGTTGAACCGAACGAACATCGTTTGGGCTTAGCTGTCAAACAAGAGAAAAAAGCTTAACAAATCAATAGCGGCTCTCGGCTATAATCAGTTTTAAAGCTGAGAGCCGCTAAATTTGGCTAATATAAAATTTTTTGTTATAATTAAAGAAATTTACTTTCAATAATTATGCCAAGGGGGGACAAAAAAATTAACATCAACATTACAACGGCCACTATTCTAAAAGTAATTATCGCTATTGCCTTGATTTACTTCTTAAAATTAACGGCTGATATCTTGGGCTTGTTGCTAGTGTCGATGATTATCGCTTTAGCTTTAATACCTTTTGTTGACAAGCTTCATGAACGGAAGATACCTAGAGCTTTGAGTTTAGTGATTTTATACTTATTGTTGTTTATTTTTTTAAGCTTATCTGTTTATTTGATAATCCCTCCGATTATCAAAGAAACTGGTGAACTTGCCAATAATTTGCCTGCTTATATCCAAAGCGCGCAAAGCTCGCTCTTTAAATTCGGCACTAAATATCCTGAATTATCAAAGCTGACT
Organism: Patescibacteria group bacterium; assembly: GCA_028704945.1. Taxonomy (GTDB): domain Bacteria; phylum Patescibacteriota; class Patescibacteriia; order Patescibacteriales; family Patescibacteriaceae; genus 1-14-0-10-37-14. Next base: position 6,776 of record JAQWEL010000002.1, on the reverse strand, counting down.
GATTCAATATCCAATCTTAACAAAAGTTTGGAATCAATGACTGGGGGTATTATCGACACTATTTCAAGTTTGTTTGGAGGAATATTGTCGTTCTTACTTGTCTTGATTATTACTTTTTACATTGTAGCTGAAGAAGATTTTTTCAAAAAATCAGTCGATCAATTAGTGCCCGTAAAACAGAAAAAAAGAATTTTTAAACTGATTGATCAAATCGAACAAAAAGTCGGTTATTGGTTATTAGGACAATTTTTTCTCTGTTTTATAATCTTTTTATTCACCTATATCGGACTATCTCTCGTCGGCATTAAATATGCCCTGGTACTTGCTATCATTGCCGGCGTGACTGAGGCAATTCCCTACCTTGGCCCGATTATAGCGAGTGTGCCTGGAATTTTATTGGCTTTAGTCCAATCACCAATCTTAGCAATCATTGTTGCTGGCATGTATTTCCTAATACAGCAGCTTGAAAACAATATCTTAGTGCCAATGGTTATGAAACAAGCCGTTGGACTAAACCCAATCGTCAGCATTGTTGTTCTGATGATTGGCTTCAAACTTGGCGGGGTTATGGGAGCAATTATCGCCATTCCCGTCGCCACAATCATCAGCGTAATCCTTAAGGATTACCGAGAATACAAAAAAACTTTATGAGAAGAATCTATCGCCGAGCCAAACCAACACCGGAAAAAGCCTTCAGAGCTAATCATCAAATTACTGCTCCGGTTATTTTTTTAATCGACGAAAGTGGAAATATGACTGGCGCAACACCGATTGATGAAGCCTTAAGAATGGCGGAAGAAGCGGAACTTGATTTAGTTGAAGTTAACCCAACGGCTGAATTGCCAATCTGTAAAATAATTGATTACGGTCAATTCAAATATGAACGTGATAAAAAAAGCCAAAAACAAAAGGTTAAAGCTAAAAAAACCGATACAAAGTGTGTTCGATTATCAGTCCGTATCGGTGAGCATGACTTCAATGTCCGTCTTAATCAAGCTAAGGGTTTTTTAATTAAAGGAGATAAGGTAAAAATAGAAATCAGACTTCGCGGACGAGAACGCCAACACCCTGAATTAGCCGCCAAAGTAATCAACAATTTTTACAATCAATTAAAGAACTTTGAAGAATTGAACATTTTGATTGAAGAAAACTTGACAAACCAGGGAGCTTCCTTTAATATGTTGGTGGCAAACAAAAAATAATTGCTAAAATTAAACTAAAATTATCAAGTAAATTAATATATTTAATCAAGAGAATATGCCGAAACTCAAAACCCACAAAGCTACGGTAAAAAGGTTTACTAAGACAAAAACCGGAAAGCTGATGAGAAGAAAGGCTGGACAAGATCATTTCAACGCCCGTGAAACTGGTAATGACAAGCGCAACAAACGCCGCGACATCACCGCCCACTGCGCTGACGCCAAGAATCTAGCCAACCTGATGCCTTATAACTAATTTCATTAATTAAATCAAGAATATGCCAAGAGTAAAAAGAGGTGTAATCCACGTCAAAAAACGAAAAAAGCTTTTGCAGAAAACCAAAGGCTACAAATGGGGTCGCAAAAATCGCATTAAGCTGGCTAAAGTTGCTGCTTTAAAAGCTGGTGTCCATAGCTATCGCGGTCGCAAACAGAAAAAACGCGATAATCGCGCTTTATGGCAGATTAAAATCGGCGCTTTTGTTCGTGAACACGGTTTATCCTATTCCAGATTCATTGACCTTTTAAAGAAAGCCAATGTCGGACTCGATCGTAAAATATTAGCTGATTTAGCGGTCAATAATAAACGCATGCTTGCTAACATTATTGAAGAAGTAAAAAAATAATATGGGTATCAAAACCATTCAAATAGCGCAGATTGTTGTTTCACTTCTTTTGATCGTTTCAATACTTTTACAATCAAAAGGTTCAAGCACTGGCGGTGTCTTTGGTGGAACTAATGAAATTTATCGCGCCAAACGCGGTGTTGAAAAAATTCTTTTTCGCGCTACCATTGTTTTGGCCGTCTTATTTATCGGTTTAGCAGTAGCTGGACTGTTAATTTCCTCTAAACAATTAAGCTAAAAATATGAACAAAGCTGGTTTAATCGAAAGGCTTGCCGACAAAGTTCCAGGCATTAACAAAAAACAAGCTGAGATGATGATTGATTGTTTAGTCAATACTATCGTTTCCGAGCTTAAGGGCGGTCGAAAAATTAACATCGTTGGGTTTGGTTCTTTTGAGGCTAAAACTCGCCACGCTCGTGGCGGTATAAATCCTCAGAAACCAACTGAACGTATTCGCATCCCTGAAGTTACTGTCGCCAAATTTAAAACAGGTAAAACTTTAAAAGATGCTTTGAAAGCAAAAGATGAAATGGCTGAGACTAAAACTGAAAATCTTTCAGAAAACATCTAAAATAAAACTGCTTCATTCGAATGAAGCAGTTTTATTTTATGGTAAAACATTATCAATCTAAAAATTGTAATATTTATCTTCAGGAACAGCTAAATCATCTTCAACCTCTTCCCACATATCTTCCAACTGAGTTTGAATTAAATCAACATTGTCGTCGGGATCTAATTTACCTTTTTCTAAAAAATATTGAATGGTTTCATCAATTATTTCGCAATAGGCATCACGATTATAAGCGCCTTGTTCCTTTAGCTTCTTCTTTACCAAGACATATATTTCTTGTGTTATTTCGTCCATATTTTTTACCTTAATTTTTATTTAATTATAAGCTTAAACTTAGTTTTTAGCAACACAAACTATTGCTTTTAAATAAAAACGATGCTAATCTGTGATAAGCTATACTGGGCTTGACAAAGTTCGTTTTTCGTATAAAATAAAAGCATCCGTAGCTCAACTGGATAGAGTGCTTGGCTTCGGACCAAGAGGTTGCGGGTTCAAATCCTGCCGGATGCACCCAATTTTTAATTTTTTGTATTTTAATGACGGCACAATGGCTGGGTAGCTCAGTTGGTCAGAGCGTAGCACTCATAACGCTAAGGTCGTGGGTTCAATTCCCACCCCCGCCACCAAAAACCTAAAATGCGCTCATAGCTCAGTTGGTAGAGCAGCTGCCTCTTAAGCAGACGGTCGCGGGTTCGAATCCCTCTGGGCGCACTACGAATTAAATCCGCTAATACTGGCGGATTTAATTAAATTTTAGCTAATATTGTCTATTTTTAACTAATATAAGTAAAATATTGACAAAAAGCTAAAAATATAATAATCTAAAATAGTTTTATACCAAAAATATTCAAAAATATGGCTAACGAAAAGAAAAATGACATGACGCTTGAAGAGCTCAAAGACGCCCTTAAACCGGGTATGGTTGTCCGCATTTATCAAAAAATCAAAGAAACTAATGCTAAAGGACAAGAAAAAGAACGTTTACAGTATTTTGAAGGCACCATCATTGCCCGTAAACATGGCAAAGAAATCGGTTCAACTATTACTGTTACTAAAGTTTCTGAAGGCGTAACTGTCGAAAAGATTTTTCCATTAAACTTGCCAACTATTGCTAAAATAGAAATCAAGAAAGAACAAAGAACTCGTCGTTCTAAATTATATTTCTTGTTGGACGGTTATAAGAAAAAACTTAAAGTTGTCAAATAAAATTTTATTTCATGCACGAAGCGGGTTAATTTGAAAATTTAGCCTGCTTCTTGTTAGGCGAACGTGGCGAAACTGGTAGACGCACAAGCTTGAGGGGCTTGCGGGGGCAACCCTGTGGAGGTTCAAATCCTCTCGTTCGCACGAAGTAAGCAACGAAGCAAGACACCAGTGTGTCTTGTGTGAGGATGCGTAGCTCATCCGCCAGTTGGCGGAGGTTACCTGCCGGCAGGCAGGGAGCACTTCGTTTACACCAACAGTTGGTTTTAAAACAAGGATGCGTAGCTCAGTTGGTTAGAGCACTTCGTTTACACCGAAGGGGTCAGGGGTTCGAATCCTCTCGCATCCACTAAATTTATGCCATTATCTATCGGAATTGTTGGCTTGCCAAATGTCGGTAAATCAACCCTTTTCAATACTCTAACTAAAAAACAAGCTCCGGCTGAAAATTATCCTTTCTGCACCATCGAACCCAACGTTGGCATGGTTGAAGTACCTGATGAACGTCTTAAAATCTTGGCTGATATTTCTAAACCTGAAAAAATTATTCCGACTATTATCGAATTCGTCGACATCGCCGGTTTAGTTCAAGGCGCCTCAGCCGGCGAAGGCTTAGGTAATAAATTTTTATCACACATTCGTGAATGCGATGCCATTGCTCAAGTGGTTCGCGCTTTTAAGGATGATAATGTTATTCATGTTGCCAATCGTATTAATCCGGTTGAAGATAAAGAAATTATCAATTTGGAATTAGTTTTAGCCGACTTAGCCACCGTTTCTAAACGCCTTGAAAAAGCTGAAAAAGACTGCAAGTCGGGTGATAAAAAAGCTATTATCTACAAAGATTTGCTTATAAAAATAAAAAATAACTTAGAGCAAGAAATACCTGTTCGTGATTTAAATCTAACTGAAGAAGAATCTTTAGCCATCAAGGATCTTGCCTTGATTACAGCTAAGCCGATGCTTTACATTATCAATGTTAAAGATGGCCAAAAATTATCACCAGAATTTTTAAATCAATTCGGTCCACACACTATTGAATTAAATATCAAAACAGAAAATGAAATAGTCTCGCTGCCAGCCGATGAACAAAAAGAATACTTAGAGGCGCTAAATATGGATTCAAGCGGTCTGGATAAATTAATTAAAACTTCATATGGCTTACTTAATTTAGTTAGTTTTTTTACTACCGGGACTGATGAAACCAGAGCCTGGACTATTAAAAAGGATACTAAAGCTCCTCAAGCGGCAGCGGCTATCCATACTGATTTTGAAAAAGGTTTTGTGCGGGCAGAAATAATCGCTTATGAAGATTTTCGCTCTTGTGGTAGCGAAATTAAGGCTAAGGAGCTTGGTCTAATGCGTATTGAAGGCAAAGAATATATCGTTAAAGACGGAGATATTTGCCATTTTTTAATTAATCGTTAATTTTATTATTTAATATTAGCCATTTTCTATAGATTGACAAATTTTAAATTTATACTATACTTTAAATAGGACTTTCGTTTATCATTTTGTTCTTTTAAAAAATTAGCTACTTTCCGCAAAGGTTACAGCCCCACCAAATACTCCCCCAATATCAAAATGTTTCCTTTCCGTTAAGCGGCTAGCATACGCTATCGTCGGTATACTCTATCGACCAGGTCGAGTTAAAGGCAAACTATCAAAAGCCAAAACTCATGTGGGACGTTTTTCATACTTACACCTTTTCTTATTTTACACCTTTTCGGCTCCTCTTTTTTGGAGCAACGTTTCATCTATTTTTTACATCTTGTATTACTTTTTCCGACCAGCGTTCTTGTCACCAGACTTCATGGTGGCGGTCTATTTCAAAGGCAGCGAGAATAATTCCCGCTGCCACTTTTTTTATAAAATATTTTTATTATTTTTTCAAAACAATAATCTCTCGCTTAACTCTTTGATTAGGACGACTATAAATCAAACCGTTCTTAAAGGTTACAAACCTATTTTCAATTTCATCTAAACCCAAATTAACCTTTTGCCAATTCTTCAAATCAAGTTCAATCATCAATTTTTTGCCGTTATTCTCAACCAGGGGTAAGGCGGCCACCAGTATGCCTCCACTTTTTAAAACTTTGAAAATCTCTTTTAAAGCGCTGCTATACAAATTATTTAATTCTTTAAATTCTCTAAACCAATCAATCTTGCCCCGTTGCGGGCCTAAAAATCCTTCGAAAACAACACAATCAATTGATGTTGGCTTAATAACTTTACTAAGTTCTTTAACATCTAATCTTTTTAAAAACAAAAATGGCTTTAAATCATAATTATTTTTTAACCAACTAAAATTATCCTTTGTATCAGCAATAGCCTTGGCTGAAATATCTGACCCGAATAAGCTTTTCACTCCCAATAATGCAGCCTCTGTCAAAACAGTCCCGGAACCACAAAATGGGTCTAAAACTGCCTTGGTTTGATCTGTTTCTGACAAATTTAACATGATTTGAGCTAACTTCGGCGGCAACATGCCCGAATAATCATCTCGACCCGGCCGACCGTAATCACGCTTAGACAATCCGCGATAATCTTGAATTGCTTCTGTTTTAGCTACTATGATATCAGTTTGAATCGGTATTAAAATAAATTCAGCACCATTATCAATCAATTTATTTTCACCCACTACCACACTGGACAAGATAGGCTCACGACTAATTACCCAACGGGCACTCAAGCCGCCTGCTTTAAAAATATTCTTCAACTCCATGGCTAAGTCACCAATTTTTATTTTTACGCCATAGTTAGAGAATCCAAACATAATCTTTTTATCAGCTTTAGCAATTTTTTCCGACATTAGCTGAGCCAAGCCTTCTATTTGATTTTTTTTGATTCTAAATTCAATTTTAGCTATTTTTATAACCCCACCAAGCTCTTTAATCGCAATCTTAGGGTCAAAATCATCCAAATCAACCAAAAACAAACCTTTGGCAAGGTTATTTATCTTAATTTTTCTCTTAAAATAGCCAAAAAGTTCGGCCTTGGTCAAATCTGGGTGATTACCACCAATAAATAAATATTGCATATTTTTCTTTTAACTTAACACAAAATAGTCACTCTTGCAATTTTAAGATATTTATGCTAAAGTAAGGGCACAATTTAAAACCTTTTCCGCTTTATCGGTTATTAGACCAATAAAAGCTTCAAAAACATTTGAAGCT